>JBAPYK010000089.1:0-14097 GCA_049284695.1 Rhodoplanes sp.
AACATGGCGCGGAAATCGACCTCCTGGAACGCGTCGCGCTCGCGCATGTCGCGGCCGACCTGGCCGACGAACAGCAGCATCGGCGAGGAATCCTGCTGCGCGATATGGACGCCGGGCGCGGCGTTGGTCGCGCCCGGTCCGCGCGTGACGAAGCACACGCCCGGTCGCCCGGTCGCCTTGCCGACCGCCTCCGCCATCATGGCGGCGCCGCCTTCCTGCCGGCATACGGTCACGGTGATGGGGCGGTCGTAGAACGCGTCGAGCACGGCGAGGTAGCTCTCGCCCGGCACGCAGAAGACATGCTCGACGCCATTGACGATGAGCTGATCGACCAGCGCTTCGGCGGCGGTGCGCTGATTGGCCTTCGGGCGCATGTTTGGTTCAGCTTCTGAGGCTGGGAGCTTCACCTACCCCCAAGCCAATCATCTGGAACAATGCGGCGGACGGCCTCGCTGTCGATCGCCGTAACCAAACTAACTATTTCCGACAGTACCACGCGCAATGCCTCCGGGTTCTTTTTCCAGGGGTTCTTGAGTAGCTCGTATACTCGCCCAAGCGACGCGATAACTGATTCATTTTGGCCCAGGGCGATCTCAGATTTAACTAGCGTACGAAATGCTTTCGCAACTTGAATTGACTCGAAATTTGGTCGGAGTTTAGCAAGTTCTGTCCATATTTCCGCCGAGCGTCTAGCTTCCACACTAGCCTCGTCAAGTTTGCCCAGCCCCAGATGCGCTTCTGCCAGTACACGATGACCGAAGCCGAGCCATGGGTTGTACCTTAGGGGGTAAAGTTCAGCGAAAGGTGCGATGCTAGCAATCGCCTCATTGGCACTTGCGAGCGCGGCAACGTGCATTCCAGAGGTGACTTGAATATCCCCTAGATTGCTAAGCGACGTCGCCCAGTCTGGTCTATAGGCGTCGGGCTGTTTCTCCGCCAGCTCGCGCCAAATCTCCTCGGCTTGTTGCGCGAACTGAAGCCCCTCCTCATGGCGGCCCACGTCCCTAAGATGGCTAGCTAGATTGCTAAGCGACGCCGCCCAGCCTGGTCTATAGGCGTCGGGCTGTTTCTCCGCCAGCTCGCGCCGAATCTCCTCGGCCTCTCTTGCCGCATCCAGCGCCTCTGAAAAGCGGCAAATCGCTCTTAAACAATTGCCCAGGGCGCCAATCGCACTCGCAAGCCGTCGCCGATCATTTTCCTTCTGCGAACTGAAAACTATGCGGGCATACCGTACGGCTTCTCGCGCCGATTCAGTAGCTTCTGATAAGAGGCCGTGACTACTTTGAATCAAAGATAACGCAGATAGCGCTTCAAAGAGCTTGATCGAGTTTTTGATCTTATGACTATCTTTCTGCTTCAGAAACCCCACGACTTGTCGCCGAACCTCAAGACTTAGAACCGCGAGATTTAAGGCTTCCTTTGGAAGCTTGGGTCGTAGCGTGTCGACCGCGTGGCGACGCTGCAGCCGCTCTGCTTTGCTTAAGGCCTCGGCAAAAACCTCCGGCAGGGGTGGCCCGGTCTCTAGCCCCACATGCAGCACGTCATCGGCAATCCGAGCAAGATTCCTATCAAAGACCTTTCTAAGCCATTTGTCCTCACTTGGCACCCGCCGAGCTAGACGAGTAAGAACTGTAAGAGCATGCCGAATATCGTCTTGGCTGCTGTCTGGTCCGAAAACAACGTCCAGCAATTCGTCGTCCGTCGCCAAGGACTCGCTTACAAGCGTTTCTCCAAGAAGGTCGGGCTGCAAGCCTGCGAGCCCGCCGTCCCGGGGATAAACACGCCTAAGAAGATCGAATAAGGCAATACGTGTGGGGGTAGGCAAGTCCTTTAGCCTGGGGGTATGCCCCAAGAGGTCTTTTGCTTCTTTCGCGGAGCGCCTCGGACCGCAAAGAGTCAGCAAAGCGACGGCCTGCTCGATACCTGATATATCTTGTTGGGTCGCAGCGCCTTCACTCAGAAGATATTGCCAGTACTTTCGTTCATGGCCAACTGCCGCGGCCAGAAGTTCTAGGTCATTTAATCCTGCAGCGCCGCGCAAGTGGGCGAGCGCTGATAAGTGAATAAAAAGGGGACCACCAAACAGGTCGTCAGACAAGTCCGGCGGAGCGTGTGCCGGCACCAGTATTTTCTTGCAGGTCGCGAAGTCGATGAGGGCTTGTTCAAAAAAAGCATTTCGGTCACCTGGTTCAATGCGCTCCTTCGCCATGCGGTACGGGCCTGTTTTTGTCGTAACCCCACGCAATATCCCGGCTGCCACCAAATCTCCGCTCGCAGAGTCTGCAAGCCGATCCCACCAGTCGCCGCCCTCCCTCGCCAGGAGTACGAGGCGCAGGTCTGGTATATTTTTTTCAAGCAAAGCAGTTTCGACCAGTTCGACTATTTCTTTGGTTCTGGTCTCTGCATAGTCGAGAACTATCAAGCAACGCTTACCCTCTTTCAGAAGAACGGGAAGTCCGGGGGAGATGGGTTTGGACCGATCGAGGAAGCCCGCACGCCAACCGTATTGAGTTTCAAGTCGATCGCAAACTTCGATGAGTGACCTGGTCTTGCCCGATCCACCTGCACCAGTCTGAAGCCGCAACTTAATTGGCGCGTCGGGTGTGTGGGCCCACCCCATAATAGTTTCGAGTAGCGGCTCTCTAGCTTTGTTAAACCTAACAACCCGAGCTTCGGGCCGCAACAGCATGCTGTCCGGCATCGCAAGTCCCCTTGCAGCGAGGTCATCAGGCCACCGCAAACTTGGGATGGCGACGAAGTCCGATTTAGGGACCAATACAGATGTCACGAGAGCGGGTGGCGGGTGAGCCGCGTCCTTCGCCAGCTTAATGCCAAGGCCTTCACAAAACTGCTTGGCCGTGTTTGCCCAGGTGCACACACACTCCTTGTACAGTTCTAATTTCAGCTTTTTTGCATTGGAGCGGGCCGCATCGAGGTTCGCGACACAGTCTATAATAGCATCGCAGACGTCTGTCTCGTCCTCTGGACGGAAGTTTGCAATGTAATCACCTCCTTCCTGACCCCGGACGTCTATGGTCCGCACATAACCACGGGCGAACCCCTCCCCGAACGTCTCCTTAAGCAGCTGCCAGAGGCCGGTTTGCCCGCTGACGATAAGCGGCACCTCCCCCGCGACCGCCTCCCACCCTGTAAGTCCAAATCCTTCGTGCCAGGACAACATTAATGCGATATTCGCGCTGCCGAGTTCACTAAACAGGTTGTCGCGATTTTCATCGAAGCGAAGCGCGATGAGGTTGACCTGTCGATCGGCTTTTGTGTTCGCTAGGTTCCTAAGAGCATGCTCTTCTTCGCCGCCGGGCTCATCGATGCCGATGACCCTCATTTGTGGGTTGTCTTTTAGTTTTTGAGGCGATCCCGGCGTCGACCAAGCTTGCTTAATTGCACTCGCAAATCCCGCAACGGCGAGCGCTCCCTGCTTAATCCGGTCGCTCTCTCGGTCCATTCGGCCAAAAGTTATAACGTGGAGACGATGCGCCGCTGGACGGACATGAACATTAGCGAATCCGGGAACAAGCATTGTGACGGGCTGATTCACGATATCGCTTAAGGCATCTCGAAGAAGGGGGCCATTAGCAAAGCACGCGTTAGCATTTTGAAACAGGTCACGTTGCTCCTTGTGCTTTTTCTGTGCTCGCTCTCCGACACCGGATTTGTAGCTCTGATAATCGGCATAGTTCATATGCATGATCAGAGCTGATTTGCCGTACTTCGCAACTCGGGGCCCTTCAATCGCTGCCCAGCCGGTTGTTACATCATGACCAACCCACCAATCTATTTGCTCGTTCGGCTGCTTCTCCTTGAATTTGTGCCAGACCTCATGTGCCCAACTCCGGTCATAAGTGGGACTGTCGATTGGTCGCTCGACAGGTATCAAAATGACTGGCTTTGCGCGGTCGATGTCATCCGTCGTCGGCTGAAAGACGGCACAAAACACGTTGCTACCCTCGCCAAGGTGGGAGGCGAGGCCTAGGGCGAAGTCCATATTGAATGCATTAATGCCGCCGAATTTCGGCCCCCATGCCGTGGCCAAGAGCATAAAGTTGGGCATAGTTGCGCCCCCAAAAGAAGTGCCAGAAACACTGGACCAAAATCGAAGAATAGATGTATATCCTTCGACTTCAACCCTTGCTGCGCCCGGCTAAATCAATTGAGTGCGCTGCGGCGTCTGCGCTCCTTCACCTTTCGAATGGTGTAAACGCCGGCTCGACGCGGCCCGGACAAAACTTGCCCTGCCGTCCTGCCGGCGAACGGGGCGGTCCGCGCTGGGCTGCGTTGGGTTTGTCAGCGCGTGATCGGCGCGAACGGCGCCGGAATCATCAGGCAGGTCCGCTGCTCGAGCAGGAGCCCGGCCTCGGCATTGAGGCGCACGTATTTCTGCCATTCCGGATCGGCGAGCATGTTCGCGCGCTTGCGGGCGCGGTCGGCGGCGTCCTCATAGGCCCAGAGATGCACCAAGGTGTTGAGCTCGCCGGTTTCGCTGAAGAGATAGGCGAGCGGCTGGCCGAGATGGCGCGTTTGCGCGGCCATGCCGTTCTGTTGATAAAGATCGAGATAGGCGGGGACCGATCCGGGCTTCAAGCGATAGGTTCGGTGATCGACGAGCACACTCTCCTCCATGATCTGCCTGGCGCGTCGCGACGCGGCCAGGCGATCATTCGGACCGGAAGAGCGGTGTCAATAGAGGCGCCCGCAGAATGCCCGTTTGGAACAACACACGACGCGGATGGTGATCGCGCGCTGAGTCTGGCGATCGGCCCGAGCGTTGACCGACGCAAGGGCTCAGTCGCCCTCGAGCTTGCCCATATGGTGCTGGGAATACAGTTCGACACCGAGTTTGGCGACGAGATCAAGCTGCGTCTCGAGGAAATCGATATGCCCTTCCTCGTCGCTCATCAGGCTCTCGAACAAATCGCGCGAGACATAGTCCTTCACGCCGTGACAGTGAGTCGCCGCCTCTTCGTAAAGGGTGCGCGCCGATATCTCGGCGGCGAGGTCGCACTCGAGCACTTCCTTCACGTTCTGGCCGATGTGGAGCGGATCGAGCACCTGCATGTTGGGAAAGCCTTCGAGAAAGATGATGCGGTGAACGAGCCTGTCCGCATGCTGCATCTCCTCGATCGACTCCTTGCGCCAATGCTTGGCGAGCGACAGGAACCCCCAGTTCTCCAGCATCCGATAATGCAACCAATACTGATTGACCGCGGTCATCTCGTGCCGCAGTCCTTTATTGAGATACTCGATGACCCTGGCTTCGCCCTTCATCCCACCTGCTCCATGCGTGCGATTGCACGGCGCTACGCCCGCGCCGCACATCCTCGCAAACTGATCGATGGCGAACGCCGTGGCAAGTGGAGGTTTTGCAATAAAATTGGGCCGGCAAAATCGGCGCGTAACCCCGGTCTGTCGCTAGGCGACCACCGCCGCACCTTCAGCGTCCACATGCGCCGCTTCTTCCGCCAGAGCGCGGGGGCAGCAGGTGCAATCGCCGGAACAGGTGCCCGTTACCTGGGTCATGATCCTTCTGATCGTTCGCGCGCACCGCCCACACTGCGCGCTGCAGCCAAGACAGCCATAGACCTGGCTGGTCATGCGCGGCGAGTTGGCATGCATAACGGATCGAATCTGATGGTCGGACAAGACATTGCAAGAACAAACGATCATCCGGCGCACTTCCTAGGGCGTTGATGTACGCCCGATCATAGTCGTCTTATAAGAGATAATGCAGATGCCATTCGTTTGCAAAAGGAAACGTGTATCTGGAATCAGTTTAAATGTTATCGACTTGGTGTTTGTATTTCGCATACATCAAAATTAATATTCACATATTCAAGGTATCGTCAAAGTTGTTTAGCAGATTAGTTTAAATAATAACATGACGATTTATGTGTGTAAAACCCATTGATCCTAATATATTCAGTTAATTTAGCACTCTAAATCACCTAATTGTTCAATTAATTGCCTTAAAGACAATGCATATACTTGAACATTCTGTCGAAATGTCCCTTCCATCCGACCGGCGAAATCCCTTCGGGCAAATACTTACCTGCGCTCGGCCTCGCGTCAGTCGGGCAACGCCCCGAGCGGCGGCCAGCGATAAACCACCGCCGCGCTACGGATGAGGGCGGTCGCCAAAGTCGTGCCGTTGTCCGATCCCGACATGACGACCATGCCTTGGCCCGTCTCCGGAAAGATCAGCATGTAGGACTGGTAGCCGACGTTCTGACCGCGCTTCATGAGCACAAGGTCCGATCCAGAACCCGCGACGGCGCCGCCGAGCCCGTAGGGCCCGCCGCCTTGTCGCGTCACCATCGTCCGCGCCATGGCCGGGCTCAAGAACGTCGTCGACCTGCCCTGGAACGCATCTGCGATTGCGATCAGGAGCTTCGCGAGATCGGTCGGCGTCGACCAGAGGCCGCCGGCGGCAAGTTCAGGGACGACGCGCCAGCCGCCCGGCAATGGCGCACCGCTCGCGTCATGGCCTTCCGCGGCCTTTCGCGCGAGCGCGGGCGGCAGCGGCTGCACGAACGTGCTGTTGGTCATCCCCAGCGGGCGGAATATGAGCTCTTGCATCGCCTCCGCGAAGGAGCGGCGTGTGGCCGTCTCGATCAGTGCCTGCACGATTTCGTAGCCGCCCCCAGAATAGGCATAGCGGGTCCCAGGGACGTATTCGACCCGGACCGGCGGCGAGTTCGCGGGCGGCGCGCCATCGAGAATCTGAATGAGGTTCGGCAAGGGCTGCCCCGGCGCATAGCCGATATATCCGGGCACGCCGACGCCTCCCGTCATGCTGAGCAAGCCGCGCAAGGTGACCGGATGGCCGCGCGTGAGGGCGCTGTCCGGGAGCCGCGACGCCGTCAGTTCATCATTGACGTTGCGATCGAGCGCGAGGCGGCCTTGCTCGACCAGGCGCAAGGCTGCGACGGCGGTGACGAGTTTGG
Source organism: Rhodoplanes sp. (assembly GCA_049284695.1). Taxonomy (GTDB): domain Bacteria; phylum Pseudomonadota; class Alphaproteobacteria; order Rhizobiales; family Xanthobacteraceae; genus Rhodoplanes. The sequence continues at coordinate 6,960 of JBAPYK010000089.1, forward strand.
AGAGCGAGGCGGCTTGGTACAGGGTGTCGGCCGTCGCGCCCGTTCCGAAGGCCCGCGCCCAATCAAGGCGTCCCCGCTCGATCACCGCCACACTGACCGACGGGATGTGGAGCGCCTGCATCGCCGCCGGAAGGTCGAGTTGCCGGGGCGCGCCGCCGGGCGGAGCGATCACGAGGCCATGCTCGATGTCCGAAGCCTTGGGAGGAGGGCTTTGCGCGTAAAGGCTGGTTGCGCCCGCAAAGCACGCTGCGAGAATGACAGCGCCGCGCGCGATCCGCGGCATCGAGAACCCGAGCATCGTTGAGAATCTGCCTTGCTTGCCGGTTTGCCGGTGTTGGGAGCGAAAAGGAACGCCGCGGCTCGCCCGTCATAACCTCGACCCGTGCAGCGGAGATGATAGACATGAGCAATCGCAACTTCCGTTGCGTGTAAAGGCCACCGCGATGCCTGCCAGCGCCATCGACTCAACGATCTTCCGCGCGATGTTTGCGACCGAACCGATGCGGCAGGTCTTCTCTGACGGCAATCGCATCCAGAAATATCTCGACTTCGAGGCGGCGCTCGCCCGCGCCGAGGCGCATCTCGGCATCATCCCGCCCGACGCCGCAGAGGAGATCGGCCGCCACTGCGACCTCGGGCAGTTCGATCTGGCGGCGCTGGCAGCCGACACCGCCACGATCGGCGTCCCGGTGCAGCCCGTCGTCAACCAGCTCGTCCGCCTGTGCCGCGACGGTCTCGGCGAGTGGTGCCATTTCGGCGCGACCACGCAAGACGTCATGGATACCGCAACCATTCTGCAAATCCGCGAAGCGCTGGCGCTGATCGAGGCGGACATGGCGGCGATTGCGGCAGGGCTGGCCGGCCTTGCCCGCGCGCACCGCGATACGGTGATGGCCGGCCGCAGCTATCTGCAGCAGGCGATCCCCACCACCTTCGGCCACAAGATCGCGGGCCTGCTCGCCGCCTTCGTTCGCCATCGCCAGCGGCTCGCCGAGATCAAGCCGCGGCTGCTGGTCGGGCAGTTCGGCGGGGCCGTGGGCACGCTCGCTTCGCTCGGCGATCGCGGGCTCGCGGTGCAAGCCGTCCTGATGCAGGAGCTCGGGCTCGGCGTGCCGGACATTGCTTGGCACAGCGCACGCGACCGTATTGCCGAGATCGGCGCGTTTTTGGGGATGCTCACGGCGACCTGCGCCAAGCTCGCCTTCGACGTGAAGCTCCTGATGCAGACCGAAGTGGAGGAAGCCTTCGAGCCGTCCGAGCCCGGGCGGGGATCATCGAGCACCATGCCGCAGAAGCGTAATCCGGTGGCCTCCGCTTTGATCGGCGCGGCGGCGCCGCTCGTGCGCCAGCTTGTCGGCGCGCTTCTGGAGGCGATGGTCGAAGACCATGAGCGCGCCAGCGGCGCGTGGCAGATCGAGTGGATCGCCGTTCCCGAGATCTTCTGCCTCTCCGCCGGGGTGCTGGCGCATACGCGCCTCTTGGCGCAAGGGCTCCGCGCCAACCCCGAGCGGATGCGCGCCAATCTCGACATCACCCGCGGCCTGGTGACGGCGGAAGCGGTGACGATGGCGCTTGCGGCGAAACTCGGCCGTCACCATGCGCATCACCTCATCGCGGAAATCAGCCGGCAGGTGGCGGCTACCGGCCGGCCCTTCGCCGATCTTTTGGCTGAAAACGAGGAAGTCACACGGTGTCTCGACCGCGCGGCAATCGCGCGGCTCACCGACCCCGCGAGCTACATTGGCGCCGCCGGAGAAATGATCGATCGCGTGCTGACGCTCTACGACACCGGGACGTGATCGGCCTTATCTGCTACAAGGCGTCACTGCAAACAGATCCTCTATCCAGAGCGGCCGCGCGAAACGAAGCTCGGCGATTCGCAAGCAGGATTGGGCCGCCCAGGGATTTCCAATGTTCGATGAACTCAAGGCGCTTTTCGGCGAATTGACCGGCGGTACGAAGCACCCGGCGCGTTTCGGCCCCGATGACATGCGGGTCGCCGCCGCCGCCCTGATGGTGCACGTGGCCACGCTCGACGGAGAACTTTCCCCCGCGGAGCGGGCCAAGCTGCACGCTCTGCTGAAGGCACGCTTCAAGCTTGAAGACAAGGCGACCGAGGAGCTGATCGACGCGGCGCTCGCCGCCGACCACGAGGCGGTCGATTTTTATCGCTTCACCAGCCTGCTGATGCGGATGATGGACGAGGAGCAACGCCGCCGCATCGTCGCCATGATGTGGGAAATGGCGTTTGCTGACGGGAATATCAGCGAATTCGAGGACAATGTGATGTGGCGGGTCGCCGACCTGCTCGGCGTATCCAACCGCGACCGCATCGAGCTGCGCCGGGAAATCGCCGGCTCGCGCAAGGATGATCGCGAGACCTGAGCGAGGAGAGCCTTGCGGCCGGCCGAAAAATATCGACAAAGAGAGGGAGCAGGGCCGCAGAACCCGTGTAATTTCCAGCACACCAAACCGCCGAAATCGCCCTCCAGAAGGAACCGGCCTCGGTTCCAACGCATTTGGAACGCCACTTGCTTTGGCTTAAGGTGACCGGTTTCATGTGATCGGCTTAATAAAACGCACAAGACCGCTTCTGCGCGACACCCGTATGAGCAAGCCCGTCCTCATCATTCTGCATCAGGAGCACTCGACGCCCGGTCGGGTCGGCCACCATTTCAAGGCGTGCGGCGTCCCGATGGACGTGCGCCGCCCCCGCTTCGGCGAGCGGCTGCCCGAAACGCTCGCCGAGCATGCCGGGGTCGTCGTATTCGGCGGACCAATGAGCGCCAACGACCCCGACGACTTCGTCCGTTACGAGATCGATTGGCTTGCCGTTCCGCTCAGGGAGCAGAAGCCGCTGCTGGGCATTTGTCTCGGCGCGCAAATGCTGGCGAAGCATCTGGGCGCGCGCGTCAGCGTCCATCCGGAGGGCAAGGCGGAAATCGGCTACTACGCGATCCGGCCGACCATGGCCGGCCTTGGCGTCTGCGCGGCGTGGCCGAGCTATGTGTATCAGTGGCACCGCGAGGGGATCGACTTGCCGCACGGCGCGCGGCTGCTTGCGGAGGGCGATATCTTTGAGGTTCAGGCGTTCGCCTATGGTCCTGTGGCCTACGGCATCCAGTTCCACGCCGAGGTGACTCACGCGATGATGTGCCGGTGGACGACCCGAGGCCATGAACGCCTGTCGTTGCCCGGCGCCAAGTCGCGCCTTGAGCATTTCGCCGACCGGCCCGTTTACGACGCCGCAATCCGCGCCTGGCTCGCCGATTTCCTCGACCATTGGATCGCACGGGCGCCTGCAGCCTCGCCCTCACGCTCGCCGACGCGGCTTGCTCCGTGCGCGGCGCAGCCACGAGCGGTCGCAGATGTCGATGCCATGTCGCCGAGCAACTCGAGTCTCGCGCAGGCCGCGGGTGGCGCCGAGGGGATTTGACAAATCTGCTCGTGAGAATCCCTTGCCGGTCGCGGCTTTGACAGGAGACGTCAAGCGAGCGCCCTCGCCGGGACGGCGCGGTGGGGCTGGAACTTGCCATTCTAACGGATGCCCAGGATGAATCTCCTCGATCGACTTAGGGCATCCATCCAGGCGTCCATCGGAGACATCGTCTTCGGAATGGAAGACGGTACCGTTTCAATTTTCGGGCTTGTTTTTGGCGTGGCCTTGAGCGCACCCAACAGCCAGGCCGTGCTGCTCGCGGGTGCGACAGGAGCCGCTGCCGCCGCCGTATCGATGATGGCGGGGAGCTACCTCGATGCGGAATCGGAGCGGGACGCCGCCCGCGCACAAGCGACCTGCCCGCCAGAGAAGACCGAAGAGACCGCGGCGAGCGCCGCGCGCATCGCGAAGCGCCTCGCTGCGACCGGGGTATCGCGAACCGACTCCGAAGCCCTGCGTCAGGCGCTGGTGACGCCCGGAGCGATGGCCGCAATTCGGCAAGAGATCGCCCCGCCAAAGCCCCCCACTCACGCCAGCCCGGCGGCGCACGCGACTTGGATGTTTGTTGCCGATCTCTTTGCCGGCGCCGTACCCGTGGTCCCGTTCGCTCTGCTGCCCTTGCGGGAGGCTCGCTTGGCGTCGCTCGGCGTCACCACGGCTCTGCTGCTGGCGCTCGGAATCGGTCGGGGCCTGGTCGCGGGTCGCAACATCATGCGGACGACGATCGAGACTCTCTTGGTCGCCGCAGCGGCAGCGGCAGCGGGAGTAGCGATCGGCCGAATGATCAACTAACGCGATTTCGGTCACGGCCAGATTGAAATCCGTTCTCTTTTACACGTCAATTAACACACAAGGTTGCACGCTCGCGATAGTAATAACTCCCATAATATTCGCGCGACAAACATCACGCCATTTACCTTGATCAGGGCAAAGAAAGGAAAAGCTTACCAAGCTATTTAACGTTCGACTTAGACACCTCAACATAAAATTCGCCGCTCTCAAATAGAGGTGGACCCAAATGCTCCGCAGATTCGCGCTCTCCGCAGCGGCTGTCGCCGCCATTTCGACGACGGCGCTTGCAGCCGACCTCCCGATTCGCGCTCCCGCTCCCGTGTTCGTCCCACCGCCCGCTTTCTCCTGGGCAGGCATTTATATCGGCGTAACGGCCGGGTATGCGAGGGGCTACCATCATTACGACGACCTCCAGGGAGCCTTTTTAGGCTATCCAGGTTTTGCGGATTCCCGCAGCGACGGGTTTGCTTTTGGCGGTACGCTTGGAGTTAACTTCCAGACGGGAAGCCTCGTTTACGGTCTCGAGACCGATATCAACTGGCTGACCAACAGCGCGACCTATGTCGACCCCAACGGCGCCATTAACAATTTCTTCCCGTCCGAAACCGCCGACCTGAACTATCTCGGCACCCTGCGTGGCCGCCTTGGTCTCGCGGTAGATCGCACGCTGGTCTATTTCACGGCGGGCCTTGCTTACGCCGGCGTGCAAGACACCGTTCAATACAATTCCTTCAGGTTCTCGACCTGGAACACGCCTTATTACAACGTCGATACGACGCGCGTCGGCTGGGTCGTGGGCACCGGCGTCGAATATGCCCTTGCCCCAAACTGGACGGTCAAGGGCGAAGCGCTTTACGCAGACCTCGGGACCACCGAGGCCAATTGGGTATCGCCCGGTTCGCAGGCCTTTCCTGCTAACGCAAACTACAACCTGCGCTTGGACACCACGGCAGCGCTCATCCGCGGCGGCGTGAATTACAAGTTGGATTGGCTGGCGCCGGCGCCGCCGATCGCAAGATATTGAGCGGCAGCAGTTCCTGGGGCGACCAAGGCCAGCGCACGCTGGCCCTGGTTTCCACCTAGACCGTGACTACTCCGGCTAATGAAGCGAGTGTCGCGCCCGCCCCTCCGGCGGGCACCCACCACGTCCGATCCCCGACGATCCCATCCCCAGCCAAACCATGCTGTGTTTGATAGCCGCGCACAGCAGATTCAGTCTTCGGGCCGAACTGCCCATCGATCGGGCCGGGGTCGGTTGCGCTGTTGCCGCCGCCAAACGCCAACAACCCTTTTTGCAGGGCGGATACGGCGGCGCCGGTTGAGCCGCGCGCCAAATGCGGCGTATTCGGATCCGCCGGCAGCGCGTTCCACGTCGCTTGCCCGACGATGCCATCCGGCGTCAAATTACTCGTCTGTTGAAATGATTTGACTGCATCTTGCGTCTTCGGACCGAAATTGCCGTCGATGCCCGTGTAGTCCAGCAGTTTTGTCATGACGAGAATGGTCTGAAGTCGCCGAACATCGACACCCGTCGAACCTATGGTCAATATCGGTCCGCTATTCATTCGATCCTCCACGCCTGCGCCTGTTTGATCGGCAACAACCTTGCCGCCGCGTCCGGCTGGCGACCAACGATGTGGCGCCAGCCGTTAGCCAAAGCTCGTCAAATCTCTCCGACCAAATGACCTAGCCGGATAACATGCCGCTTACTAAGGCCTGCCAGGTTATGGGACCGACAATGCCGTCAACCGTCACCACCGGTATGTCGAGCGACAGCGCCTGCTGAAAACCGCGAACCGTATCCGCCGTCTTCGGGCCGAAGATGCCGTCGACTTGCAGGCCTTGGTTCGGATCGCCGGAGCCGTTACGGAACTGAAATTCCTCCTGCACGCCACGGACTGCGTCGCCGCTACTGCCTTTCTTCACCAAAACAATCAGAGCCTTCCAGGTATTTGCGTCGACGATCCCGTTGGCAGTCAGGCCTTTGCTCGTCTGAAAGGCCTTCACGGCCGCATCCGTCTGCGGGCCGAAAACGCCGTCGACAGCAATGCTGTGACCGCGCGCTCGCAACAATAGTTGGAGGGTCGTCACTGGGTGTCCTTGTTGCCCGGCGTGAACCACGGGCCATGGGCTGAGGGTTCCCGGCATGATCTCCTCCAATCGCCTTAGCGCTCTATCCGCACGAAACATGTGCAAATCTGCACACCGCTCATTTGCGTAAGATAAGATCAAGCAGCCGCGAATGATGTGACCCAAATCACCAACCGTACGGATATGGCGGGCCTTCACGCTTTGCCGCTTTTTTTGCGATTTGGCTCGGATCGAATATCGCGCTGTGGGCGCATCCGGCACCGAGCGCCCTGTCGCTGGGGAAGCCCGGCGCCCCGTTACGGAAGTAGAGCTGTCCCTCGGCGCCCAACCTATCGTAGCGATACTTTCTTGGAATTGGCTCGCGAACGCGCATTTAGGAATCCAATTGGCCCGCGCGTTTACAATTCATTAACCATCTCGATGTCTGCTTAGAGACGAAGCGGTTCGCCGCCCTACCTCTGCAGCCCAAAGTCGGCCAAACGAGGCGGGCCTCGCCGTACCCGTGGATAGCGACGATGCGCGACCCCCTACTAAGGAAATTGCTTTCGGAGGACACCACGATGACACTGGACGAACTGCGGGATCGAATCTCGGAAGATCAGATCACCGAAGGCGAAGTCTTGGCGGCGTTGCGCGCACCTCTCACTGGGACGGATGATGTTTGCGTCCGGTCAAAGTTGAAACAGGCCATCACGTCAGCGAATATCTACTACAGCTCACGACGGTGGGGGCATTATAGAACCCTCGAAAGGGCAAAGGCTCGACTGATCGCGAATATAACGAAGGCCGCCATTTGACTGACGGCACTTCGCGCTG
>JBAPYK010000090.1:0-4091 GCA_049284695.1 Rhodoplanes sp.
GCCGCGTTCGGCCGCTGCCCGGATCAACCCGCCAGCCGTTCAAGCGACTGAAGATGGCTGACGGCGTTTCTTGGAGCGAGAAGTTGGTTCGACGCAAAACGGTCGACTCCGCTCGCCACCGAAATCATTCGATTGATGGGGCACCGTTCGGCCTCTTCGGCGGGCCTGGAGACGTAGAGCTCCGCGTGCAACAGCCCTCGATCCTCCTTACCCGCAGTGTCGACGCCTGCCGCACGCAAGAGATCGAGCACCGCGTCCATTTCGTCGCGATCGGCAAATCGCCGTTGGACGAAGGTCGCGCCTTCGAAGCGCTCCGTCTCCAGGCCTTGGCCGGCCAGAAATTGCGCGACGCTTTCATAGGAGAAGACGCGCAGCATGAAGGAGGCGATCCACGGAGCGCGCGGGCCCGCCAATGTGTGCCGGGCGATGCGGGCGAAGCTACGCTCGGTGATGTAGCCGAAGCTGCCGGTCGAGACGATCAAGTCGATGCTTTCCAGCACCGCCCCAAGTTCGGCCGTCGGCTCCTCAGTTTCGAGATCGATGGCAAAACCGCGATCGATGCTGCCGCTGCGTTCGGCGTAGGCCGCACCGCAGGATGTGTCGAGGCCAACGACCTGAATATGTCGTCGCTTGGGCCAAGACTGGAAGTAATGGCGATCGTAATCCTCGAGCTGTTGCGACGTCAGGTTCTCCAGATCGGAGATGTGGTAGCGGGCGTGGAGCATGTCCCACGTGATCGGGTATTTCATCAGGGCGCCGTTGACGCCGTAGGAACACCCAAGATCAAGGACGTTTATAGGAGCTCCCTTGATCTGATACCGGGCCTGAATCAGCTGCATGAAGACGGGGTGCGCCAAATGTGGGATGGTATAGTCCAGCCCCCCGAGGACCCGATAGTACATCCTCGGGTCAGGTTGAACATAGAGTTGACTAAAGTCCGCTCTGTTCAGTTTGGTGAAAGATAACGCATTGATTGCGTGCGCCGCAGACATCGTACTTCCCCACCCCTCTTTCTATATAATTATTAATTAATGTGGCTGAATGAGGGAGCGATGTCCCGCGCTTGGCGAGCTGCGGCTGGCTGATGCCAAGCACGGCAAAGCGAGCTCGGCTGCGAGCGGTCGAGTTTGGGAAAGACTGAAAGGCGAAGAGCCGCCCCCCGCGCTCTGCTCGAGCGGGGTTTGCCGGGCGCGGCGTTAGCAACGAGCCGTGAAGCCCCACGTCTACCCTGCGCGAGCTCGGTTGAACGCGCGGTCGAGCAGCGATCAGCTGTACAAGCCGGCGCCCAAGCGCGCCATGATCGCGGCAACATCGCGAGGCATTGCGTCGTCGGGGTCCGCGTGGCCGTTCAGCTTGGGGCGGTCTTGGGGGCGGTCTTGTATGTGCGAGGCGAGCACGTCGCGCAGCTCGTCGACGATCTGCTCGGTGCCGAGCGCTCCCAGAAAATCGCCGACGGAAAACACGGCGACTCCAGAAACTTTCAGATTGGTGGCGGGCACACTGCCGTCGTTAATGTCTTCAACAAATTCCAAAATATGGGCTTGCGTCCTCCCGTAATTGGCAAAGCAGAATTTAAGGTCACCAAACTCGATATCTGTTCCTTGCTCGAACTTGATTCCGGGGCTTTTGATTTTGACGGAAACGAACGGCGCCTCCAATTCAGTGAGGGCTACTGAGCATTAAAATACAACGCTTTCCACTAGCCTTCCAAGCTGATGACGAAGGTTCGATTCCCTTCACCCGCTCCATTACTTAGCCGGAATCTCGGACGCGGAAAATCGACCGGGGTAGGTCCGGGGTAGTCCGGAATCTAGGGCGGGAATTTCAAGAAAGGAGACGTTGACCTGGTGCTGCTGCGACGAGCGAGCTTGTCGCTGACCAGCCCTTCTTCTCGGATCTCCTCTGCCAGACTCTTGTCACAAACGGCAATTATTGAGCGGGCTCATCGGGGAGATCACGATGGACATGTATCAAGTACAACTTTGGCCCCATCGCCGCTGGGATCAGCAAAAGTGGCGCGTAGTGGCGGCTAGGAGTGAAGCCGAAGCTGCATACAAAGTGACTGGAGAACGGCTTAGCGAGGAGGGCGAACGTAGAAAGTTACGCATCCTTGTCATGAGGCTCGGAAATGGGGGTCACCCGGCCACGTCCTTTTATGCCCCTTGAATTGACATGCGGCGCGCAATCTCGCCCGCACATCGGCACCGACATAGCCGCACCACCGGGGAGATCGGTGCCGGAAATCGTGGAGCGGTTTTTTTTGGCTTCCCGAACTTCACGCGATTGACGACGTGCCGGACGATCGATCTTCTCCAATAGTTCTCGCCGACTCTTGACGAGCTTCTTCATCACCTTGGCGTTGATCGTGCGCTGATTCCGCTGTCCCTCCCGAGAATCATATCCGCGCATGGCAATGATGCACGACACGGCCCCGTGCCGTTGGACCGCTCAACTGAGGGTTGGTCAACGAGAGATGAGTCCGCGTCTCATTGTAATAATGGGAATACGAAGCAAGGAGCCGACGCAGATGCCGCGCGCCGAAGATGAGAACGTGATCCAGACATTCACGCCGCAACGTTCCGATCAGCCGTTCGGCATATGTCGTGACGCTCGATCTGCAACAGTACCTGCAGACGCGCACCTGATATCGACGACGGTCGATCCGATGGGCGACCTTGCCGGAAGTTGCCGCCAGCAGCACCCACCTTTGCACAACTATCCGCGCCACCCGCGAATGATCGGACTGTTTCCAGCGTTCCCCGCTTGGCTTGGTTAGCAGGGGCGCATCGGTTTCCTTTCCGTTGCTCGCTCGTCTAAGCTTCTCGGCCAAGCTCTCCGGGATCGGCACCGGGACACGCGTGATTTTCTTCTGGCCACGTCCTTTGCGCGATGACGGCATCATCAGACGCGGAGATCAGCTTGCAGGTCCCCAACGTGCAGATTCGCGATTTGTGAAACTCGTGCGCCGGTTACCGCCGCTGTTTCAACCAACAGCCCGAACTCACTGCCGATATCAAAGGCGGCTCGGTCGTTTTGGTGTTGGTTTTTGGGGTGGGTGGTTGCGCGGGTTGAAGGGCTCGGTTCTCCCGGTGTCCTCGGTCGGTTCCCAGGCGGCGGGTTTGGCCGTGGGGCTGCCCGGAGGGCGTGTAGGTAATAGTGGATTGTTTGGGGGGTTCGTTTCCGAAGTCCGCGAATCAGGACATTATTACGCGTTGAGCGTGTTTTTTGCCGCGCGGCGCACAAGTGTTGCGTGCGCTGCACAATCGCTCGGCATTTTGATCGGATGGGGTAGACAAGATGGGCACATATCGGCGGAGCGGGGAACGCGAGCGTAGTCTTGTGCGGTGCGCGGTCTGCGACGCGACTGCAAAGGTTGCTCGTGGTGGTTGGGCCGATGCGAACACTGTGTGCGCCTCGTGCGGCATGACGCAGGTCGCCTCGCCATTCGAGGGCAGCGACTACTTTGATGTGATTATGAGAGTCGGTCGTCCTATCTGGCGTGGCGCGCGGCTTCGTCGCGCGGGATAGCGATCTACCTTATTGAATCGTCGTTGTGCTTGTCGGCAGCAATTAGGACGATAGGCCGCGCCTTTGTGTAAACTCGAAAGCGCTCGCGACATTGCGCTCGGCATAACCGAAGACTTTATTGCTCAGTTCCGACTTGCCCATGACAATGCTGGGAATGCCGCGTTGAAAGAAGTGGAGGTAGCTTTTAATTGCCCTTCTCACCTGCTGCATGCTCTGTTCGGTCATTTTGTGTGCTCTTCGCTCCACTGAGTCGGGATTCTCCGAATGGCTCCCTGAACTGCCGAGAATACTCGCGTTTTTCCGACCTTCTCGCAAGACGCACGCGAGGGGCAGAGAGACCGGTTATTGAGAAGTGGAAGTTGCCGCATCCGCGGTTGACGCGGGCGGCGAGGTGGGTTCGATGATCACCGTGCGGGTGGAGGTGGGGGAGAGGCCGTCTGTCGCGCGAGCTTCGTCCCCGCCTTGTTGATGCCGCGATCTCGACTGACGTCACCACTCGCGTAGGGACTCGGCGCAAGCCCGATGAATGACGCAAGGTGCCGGCGCGTCTCGAAAGATCGATG
>JBAPYK010000091.1:0-14448 GCA_049284695.1 Rhodoplanes sp.
GCGCGGTCGGCACGTTCATCGCCAATACGGCGTCGTTCTCCGGATCGTCGATAAGCGTCTGCAGCGCCGCCGCATAGCGGGTCGCATCCGCGTCCTCGATAATGTCGACCGGGTTCGATTTCGACCAGGTGGGCGGGAGGATGGAGTCAAGCTTGGCCAATGTCTGCGGCGAAAGACCCGCGAGCGTTCCCCCGAGATCGACGACGCGGTCGACCGCGAGCACGCCGATGCCGCCGCCATTGGTCAAGATGGCGAGGCGCTTGCCCTCGAAGGGGCTGAGACGTCCGCTCTCGGCCGCCGCGAATAGTTCGTCGAGGTCGAACACGCGCAACAGGCGGGCGCGCCGAAACGCCGCGGCGTAGACCGCGTCAACCCCGGCGAGCGCGCCGGTATGGGTCGCCGCGGGCGGTGACCCGTAGCGTGTGTTGACCACTGCTTTCATAGACTCACCAACGGTCGCTGCGGTGTTCGTGCCGCTCATTTTCGTTCCGGGCGAGTCTACCGATTCGGCCGGTAGCCACGAGATCGCTTCTTCGGCGATATGGTCATAAGGCCTCAGTGCGGCTCATTGAGCTAGATCTTGCTTGGCACGAAGCGTGTCCGCGACGCATAAACATGCCCGGTCGCCCTGCGCATTCTCTCAACGGCATTGCAGCCATAGCCGTACCGCCACCTCGGACCATCGTCGATCGCCTATCGCCGCGGAGTGAGAAGCCGGGAGTGTTGCATCCCATCGGTAGAATCGGCGCGCTGAATCGCGGCAATCTTACCCCCGTGCGACAAATCGAATCTGCCATCTCATCCATCCTCGCCTCTCGGCCGCCCCTCGACCACAGTGCCTGGCATGACCAAACCCGATCCGACCCTCGCCCGGATCGCTGCTCAGTTCACGCGGCATAGCGTGGAAAAGAGCGGCGGCGCCTATTTGATTCTCGACCTGTGTGTGCCGGAAACTCAGATTCGAACATATCGGTGATGTAACCCGCCGGCCATGGCATGCGACACGATCCGTCCGATCCGCTGCACCGGGCGCGAGACAGGCGCATCCTTGTCCAATGAGCGGTGCGTTTCGCGCGGTGTTGTAATAGTTGGCGTAAGATTTTAGGACTTGGTGCAAATGCTGTTCGCCCAATGCGATGACATGGTCGACGCACTCGCGACGTCGGCACGGTCCTGGTCGGCATCGGCCTACTTTATCAGCGCCTGCTGTTCCCGCCAGCGCCGTTCAATCCGCCATCGACGACGTGATCACGAGCGGTGTCTATGGTGTTTTGTGAGGATTGGTGTGAGTCATCCGCGCCGTAAATGAACCGGCGGACCGTCGTGACGGCGCTCGGCCTCATTTGAAAGGAGTGCATCTTCGCGGAACCGGCCATAGGTCCAGTGCGCGGCGCAGGCCCCTTCGGCCGACACCATGCATGAGCCGATCGGCGTCTCCGGCGTGCACACCGTGCCGAAAAGCCGGCATTCGGTCGGTCTCTTCACGCCGGTTCGCGCGCGGCAATCTGCTCGACACTCCCGCTTCCCGGCAACGATCTCATCAAGCCAGCGCCGGCCGCGCGCGATCGATGCGACAAGCGTGGCGCGCGTCTCGGCGCGGATCGGGCGAACGTCATTCGGCACTCCTTGCGGCACAATGATCTCGCGACGCCGTTTTAATGGCCGTTTCTTCCAGGGCACACGGAGAACAATGCGATGGGCATTCAACTGGTCGCTATGGCGACCCGATCGCGTTCCGTTTTCCCAGCCGGAAGACGCCCTGAGCTCTATCGCCAACTGGTCCGCTTGCACGTCGACGCGGATCACATGCGTGCGGATGAGGTCTCCATCAGGTGACGCCGAATCCTTCAGGTGTTCGCGGACGGCTTGTCCGACGATCGCTTCGACCTCGGCCGCCGGCGCCCGGCGCGAGGCCTTCCTGAAGCGCGGCCTCTGCCGCCCGCTGCAGGTCAGGGCGGATGGTCGAGCGCACAGTGGCCGAACTCGCGGTGAGCGCGATCACGCCCGGCAGAGATTTGGCCTCGCGATTGATGTGGTCGAGGAAATAGAAGCCGGACGTGCGCTGCCCGCGATCATAGGCGACGAGGCGCAGCGGGGTCTTGCGCGCCTGATCCGCCACATCCTGCGTGATCGCCCCATCCTCCTGCATCCGGCTCAAGACATAGGCGACACGCTCCTGCGCCCGCTCGGGATGCCGGTCCGGGCTGTAATAATTCGGCCCTTTGGTCAGCCCTGCGAGCGTTATGGCTTCGGCGAGCGTCAACTGCGAGGCCGGCTTGCCGAAATAACTGCGCGCGGCAAGCTCGATCCAGATAAAGCTCGAGAATCTCGTCCTTGCTGAGCGTCTGCTCGACCCGCGAGGCGAGGATCATTTCGCGGATCTTGCGCTCGTAAGTCAGGTCGTCGCCGACGAGAAGAACTTGACCACCTGCTGGGTGATGGTGCCTCGTATTACTTCTTTAGGCGCTTGGCGACCTGATGCTGGGTGAGGCGCGCCTTCTTGCGCGCCTTGATCATCAGCTCGCAAAAGCGGCCAGCTCGGGGGAATGAATGGATTTACCTATGCTGCGGCGCGAGGTGCCATAGGCGCGGGAGGTTGGCCGAACTGGCCGCTGATCGGGCTTCAATGGGGTCAACCAGACTGATCGCACAATGCGCAGCGTGGTAATGATCAACCAATGTGTACCCTTCGCGCGTGATGATCTCGGTTCTCGATGGAAGATGAACGGACCCGGGTCTGGCCAGAGCCCTGTTTTCAGCGCCCGAGGATCGAGAGCATTTCTTCAGCCGAAGGCGCGCCCAGTAATGCCGCGCCGCCACTGCCACCCTTTCCGTAGTCCTCGCCCCAATCGCAGCTGAATTCTACACGTGTTTCAGCGGTGGTACGCCAGTTCAAGAATTGCGATAGCGCATCCATCTGGTCATCGTGCTTTCCGCCGGGGAAGGCGACATACTCCTGAAGAAAGTCGTCAAGCCATGGCGCGGATTTAGGCAGGACCAAAGAGCCCGCTTGGAGTTTTGCGGTTTCGCCGTACATGCGAGTCTTTTTGTCAGCGGTTGAACGCCTTCCGATCATACCCGTCACTCCATTTCGTTTACACTGGTCAATCAAAGGGGAGCCGTTCGCTTGTTCTTCGATCAAGATCGCGTTCGGTTTAGTTTTCGATATTTGGCTTGAGACTGCCTTACAAAGATCGGGAAAGTCGACCTTCATTCGCCAAACATCGATAAGGTAATATTCATTGTTGTTGCGCACGAGGAACGTAAGGCAAACCGAATAGTCGCTGGTGGCGGTGACCTTCACCGCTGTGTCCCAGGATTGTACGATCTGATCACCCGGTTGGCGGACTGGAGACGACTCATACCATTTCAACCAGTCACGCTTAAGCATATTACCGGCTTCTGGCATCGGGTCCTGCATATATTGCGCGGCGAATACCGCCGCCGGTAATTGCCGTTTCTGCTCCTCGATAACTTCCACGGGCTCGCGCGCCTGCAACGGCTCCCCCTCTTTCCAAACATGCCGCCGGTTTCCGATTTGGATAACCATGTTCCCGGGGGGCGATCGCTGGGAATACAAGTCCATCCCATCCTTTTTCGATGAGAACTGCGGTAAGGTCTTCCTGGTGCAGACGATGTGTAACCACGAAGATGGCACCGGCTCTCTTGTCATTAAGACGTGTCATGGCCGTGCCGAGGAACCACCTGTTGGCATTTTTTCGAGCGGTCTCAGAATACGCGTCGTCTGCGCTTAAAGGGTCATCAACAATCAACGTGTCGCAACCCAAGCCGGTCAGCGTCGCCCCGACCGAGGTTGCGATCCGGAAGCCGCCTTCGGTCGTCACCAGCTCGTCGTCGGTGATCTTGGCGAGCCTTGTAGCAAAGAGCCTGCAGTAGAAATCTGATTGCATCAGCTTGCGGCATTGCGCAGCAAGATGGGAGGCAAGGTCGCGCGAATAACTAGCACAGATGAACTTGTGCGTCGGCTCATGCCCCAACTTGAAAGCGACCCACGCGATCGACACCAGAAAGGATTTCAGGGAACGCGGCGGCGCGTTGATGTACTTACGGGTCTTCTTGCCGGTCGAGTCCACCAAAGCCTGAGCGATGTCTTCGTGATGCCAGTTCGGCTCAAATATGTTGTTAGGTTCGAGAACATCGAGGGCTGCCTGCGCGAAAGCAAGAAAATCCGTGCGATAGATGGCGTCGCGTTGCGACGGCGTGAGTTGCATGATGATTGGCGAGGGTTGGATCATGATTCACTCAGATGAGAAAGATTTCGGCGCAGGAAGTCCCCGACAATGGTGAGATCCTTGTCGGTTATGATGTCCGGCTTCGATGGCGCGGCATGGGCGTCCATTTTCATGAGCGTCGCTATGATCTGACCGGACGCTTTGACGTCCCCACGCACGGCCTTTTCAAACAAGCTCAATAGCATCGCCTCTTGACGACTGACGCGGCGCAACTCGCCGTCTTCGCGTACCGCGACGCGCTTTTTCATGAGCGCGGTGAGGTCGGTCATGAGGTTGCGCGCGCCTTTTGGCCGGCCTCTCGGGTTGCCAGACTGCCCCCGTCTAAAGCGGGAGCCCTCGGGCGGGCGCTTATAGCCACCTGCGTTGTCGTGGGTGTCACTCATGAGCGTGCCCATCCTTGGTCGTGGTGGTGCCTGCCGCGTTGGCGGGACCTGCATTCATGGCGGCCTCGCGCTCGGCGAAGGTCGCCCCGGAGCGAGCGCAGACGACCTCTTTGCCTGTGAACGCCTGCCAGCGTCGAATGGCACGATCGACGTAGAGAGGGTCGATCTCGATCAGAGCCGCCCGACGCTTTGTCCTCTCGGCAGCCAGAAGCGTACTGCCCGATCCACCAAAAGCATCCAGCACGAGATCACCTCGGGCGGACGCATCCTTGATGACGTCGGCCACGAGCGCCACGGGCTTCACCGTCGGGTGCATGACAAGTAGTTCGTCGCGATGCTTCCCGAAGCTGTTAATGCCGCCGTAAGGCCAGACATTGGAGCGGTTGCGGCCGTGGCCGCCGAGATTGACGTTATTGATGTGTGGCGCAGTGCCGTTCTTGTACACGAAGACGAATTCGTGCTGGGAGCGATAAAGCGAGCCCATCCCGGCATTGGTCTTGTACCAGACGCATATGTTTTTTAGTTCCGAATAAATGGCATTGCCGGCGGCGAGGATCTCCTGGCAATGCCTCCAATCCATGCAGATATAGTGGAGCGAGCCGTCCAGCGAGTAGGTCGCCAGGTTCTTCATCGCATTTGCCAGGAATGACGTGAACTGGTCCGAGGTCATCTCCCCGGACGCCATCGCAAATTCACAATGTTGTATACCGCCGGCCCCGCCAACATGGCCTCTTATGCGAACGTTATAGGGAGGGTCAGTGAATACCAATCGGGCACGCTCATCACCTAACAGCGCTGCATATGAGTCTGTGGCCAAAGCGTCGCCGCAGTAGATGCAATGCTGCCCGGCTCGCCACAGGTCGCCGCCGCGGGAGATAGCCTGGTGGTTGGGGTCTAAGCTTGGGGGGATGTTGTCGTCGGCATCGTCCGCCACATGTTCAAGAATGATGTCGACTTCGGCGGTCTCAAAACCAATGACTGAAAAGTCGAAATCGATGTTCAGATCGGTAAAGACCTGAAGCTCGCTCCTCAGGACGTCGGGATCCCAGACCGCGGTTTCGGCGAGCTTGTTGTCGGCAATGATGAAGGCTCGCTTTTCGATCTCGCTCAAATGTCCAATGCGGATGACCGGTACCACTTTCATCCCCAGCCGTTCTGCCGCCAAGACCCGAGCGGTGCCGGTCAGAAGCCGGTTTTCAAGGTCAATGAGGCACGGCACCAGAAAGCCAAACGTGTCGATGTTTCGTGCAAGCTTTCCAGGCCGCGCCTTGTACAGCTTCGAGCGCGCGAAAACAGGCGGCTCGAAAAACGGAACCGCCTGTCGGTCTCGTTAGAGGTTCAGCCGCTTCAACTCGGCCAAGGCGCCTTTATACTCGAAAAAGTCCTTCGAACAGATATCGGCTGCAGCCTGGAGAGCAGTTGCAGCGGCGGCGCGGTTGCCGCGCAGTAAATGCCATTCGCCAATGTAGAACTGCGCCTCACAGCGCTCCTCCGGCTTGCTGGCGACTGATAGGACCTCCGCGGGTGAGCGCCCCCCAAGGTAAAGCTCGATCACAGGATAGGGCCAGTCCTTGCTTTTTAATCGCGCCGCGTTCGCCTCAAGCTCCGCCGCGCCATTCTCGCCCACGTGCTCACGTGCGAGATAGCGCCAAATCGCAGAGTAGGCGTTGTCCTCAAGCTCAGTCGCGCGCAACAAGGCTGTCGCCGCCGCCTTGAAGTTGCCTTGGTAGAAGTAAGCGCGGCCGCGCTCGCTGTGGGCGTCTACATTCGTCGGATTGAGTTGAATCGCCTCGTCGTAGTCCTGGATGGCGCGGTCGTGATCGTCCTTGCTCGCGTAGGCGTTGCCGCGGCCGACGTAGGCGTCGGCATTTTTCGGATTGAGCTGGATCGCCTGGTCGTAATCCTGGATGGCGCGGTCGTGGTCGCCCTTGCTCTCATGGCCGTCGCCGCGGCCGACGTAGGCGGCGGCATTCGTCGGATTGAGCTGGATCGCCTGGTCGTAATCCTGGATGGCGCGGTCGTGGTCGCCCTTGCTCGCGTAGGCGCGGCCGCGGCTGAAATAGGCGACGGCATTTTTCGGATCGAGCTGGATCGCCTGGTCATAGTCCTGGATGGCGCGGCCGTGATCGCCCTTGCTCGCGTAGACGATGCCGCGGCTGACGTAGGCGCTGGTATTTATTGGATCGAGTTGGATCCCTTGGTCGAAGTCCTTGATGGCATGGTCGCGATCGCCCTTGGTTATGTAGGCGATGCCACGGCTGAGGTAGGCGAGGGCATTTTTCGGATCGAGCTGGATCGCCTCGTCGTAGTCCTGGATGGCGCGGTTGTAGTCGCCCTTGCTCGCGTAGGCGAGGCCGCGGCTGACATAGTTGATGGCATTTTTCGGATCGAGCTGGATCGCCTGGTCGAAGTCCTGCATAGCGCGGTCGTGGTCGCCCTTGCTCCCGTAGGCGAGGCCGCGGTTCTTATAGGCATTGTCATTTTTTGGATCGAGCTGGATCGTTTGGTCGTAGTCCTGGAGGGCGCGGTTGTAGTCGCCTTTGCTCGCGAAGGCGAGGCCGCGGCCGACGTAGGCGTTGACATTTTTTGGATTTGTCGGATCGAGCCGGATCGCCTGGTCGTAATCCTGAATGGCGCGGTCGTGGTCGCCTTTGCTCCTGTAGGCGTCGCCACGGCCGACGTAGGCAAAAGGAAATTTCGGATTGAGCTGGATCGCCTGGTCGAAGTCCTGGATGGCACCGTCGTGGTCGCCCTTGCTCTCGTAGGCATTGCCGCGACCGATGTAGGGGGCCGCATTCGTCGGATCGAATTGGATTGCCTGATTGAAGTCCTGGATGGCACTGTCGCGGTCGCCCTTGCTCGTGAAGGCGCTACCACGGGTGGCATAGGCGACGGCATCTTTCGGATCGAGCTGGATCGCCAGGTCGAGGTCCTGGATGGCACGGTCGTTGTCACCCTTGGTCCCATAGGCGACGCCGCGGTTCCTATAGGCGACCGCATTTTTCGGATCGAGCTCGATCCCTTGGTTGTAGTCCTGGATGGCACGGTCGAGGTCACCCTTGATCGAGTAGGCGAAGCCGCGGCTCACGTAGGCGACGGAATTTTTTGGATTGACATTAATCGCCTGGTCGTAACCCTGAATCGCGCGATCGAGCATCAGTCCCAACAAATCAGTTGGCAGGCCGCGGATGAAAAAATTCGTTCCCAAATCGTAGACGAGAGTGTTCCCAGTCTGAGTTATCGTCTCAAGCGCTTGCGCCGCGCGGTCGCGCTCGACAAAAGCCTCTCTCTGGGCCTGGTAAGCCAACACGCTCACCCCCGTAATTGCAGCCGCGAGCGCCAAGAAAAACACCGCGGCCGCGCGCTCGAACCGTTGGCGGCGACGTGCCCGGTGGCGCGAGGCCGTCACGTAGGCGGTCAATTCGGCGGAAAGCTCGGTGTTGAAACGCCGGACGAGGTCCTCCGCTTCCGCTAGCTGCACCCCGGGCTGGATCAGGCGATCCTTCGGGCGGCCGTATTTCTGCCAGAGGCGCAACGCGTCCTCGACCTCCGCGCGCACGCGGTAGAAGTCCCGGTTTGCTTGGGCCGCGTCCTTCGCCTTAGGCCAGCTCATAAACACCGCGTCATGCGCAAGCCGCACGGTGGGGCGGCCTTGCACGTCAGTTCGTGCGACCAAAATACGCGCCGCTATGAGCGCGTCGAGGAGCGCAGCCTCTGAAGCATCCGCTTCCGCTTCGCGCCTTGAAACCTCCCGCAGCGTCAATGTCGTACCGTCGTGTGCCGGCTCGGCAAGGCGCCGCAACAGCCTCGGCAACGTCGCTACAGCTTCGGGCTTGAGTCCCGATACCGCGCGCTCCGCCTCCGCCGCGATGGCCCCTTCGAGGCCGCCGAGCGCGTCATAGGCCTTGTGCGTCAACTGCGTCTCGTGCTCGGTCTCCGCGCGTCGCTCGTAGAGCTGCTGCAGCGTAAACTGCAGAAGCGGAAGGCTATCGGCGTTCTTGGCGTCGGCGAGCAGCCGCTCGTCAAGCGCGCCCTTCCCTGGTTCACTCTCGAAGGTGAGCCCCGCCGCCTGCGCTGGCGCACGCACGATATCGGCAAGTTCTGCGGGCCCCGGCAATCCAAGATCGAAGCTGGCGCCCGCCTCCTTCAGGGCCTTGAGCGTCGGCTCCTTTATCAGCGGCTCGTACAGATCAGCCCGCAGGGTCGCCACGGTCCAAATGCGTCGGGTTGCGATCAGCTGCTTGAGGTTCTCGGCAAAGGCCGTGCGGTCCGAATCGCTGACGCCTTTCGCGAACAGCTCCTCGAATTGATCGACGAGCAGGACCAGCGCGGGCTGCAACGGTCGGTCAGTATGGCGCTCGTGCTGCGCTGCTGCGCCAGCGCGTTGGAGCGCACGCAGTATCGGTTGCACCGCCACTTCTCCGCCGCGCTCGAAATGATCGGCGAGCGTAGCAGCGTCCGGAAAATCGCCTTGGCTGAGCTCAGGCAGCGCGTCTTCGGCGAACAGCGCCATCGCCAGAGCCCGCAAGGGCCCCGCTTGCCCCTCGCTCGGTTTCATCCTCGCCACGCGCCAGACATCGATCGATGCCACCACGCCCGGCGTCGTCAGTCGCGGGATCAGGCCAGCACGCACGAGTGAGGATTTGCCGGAGCCGCTCGCACCCACAATCAACAGGAAGGACGTGCCGCGCTCCTCTGCCGCCGCAAGGAGCCGTCGTGCCTCATCAATCGCCCGACTGCGGCCGAAGAATACCGCTGCGTGTTCCGCCTCGAACGGCGCCAAGCCTCGAAACGGCGAGCCCTTCTCCCTCGGCCATGCCAGACGCGGTCCCAAGAGACCGTGGCTTTGAAGCCATTGCCGGAGCAGCTCTTCGAGCTGCTGCTCAAAGGCATCGGTGCTGGCAAAGCTGTGGAATGCTGCTTTGAATTGTCCCTTCTCTGACTTGAACCACTCACTCCAGAACACCTCAAGCGCATCGAGGTGAGCCTGCGCTTGGCGGCGGCGTTCCGCGTTGGCTGTCGGCAGTACCGCGTCCGCCGTCTTGCGGAAGACGTAGACATCCGGCACGCCGCGTTTCTTCGAGGCTTCCAGCGCGGTGAGTAGTTCATAGACTGTGCCCGAGAGATACGGTCGGCCGTCGGGCATGCGTCTGAAATCTGCCGGCAGCTCTGTGCCGATTGTGGTCCAAAAGATGGACACTACGACGTCGCAGGCCGCTGCTTCCGGAATCTGCATCTGGAAAGTACGGTCGGCCTTGTAGAAGCTCGCTTCCCAGAGAACAGTCTGGAACCGGGCAAGGCCCTCGTACTCCCGGTTCAGCTTCGCCGCGACCGCATCCACCCGTCCCCGCTCCGGGGCCACATCGCCCGGCGAAGACACGAACACGCGAACCTGTCGCGCGCCTTCCGCCATGCTATCGCCTCCAACGTGCGACGTGAGCAATACCACGTAGCATAATTCATGGCGCATTTGGATGCTTTGTCAGCATTACCAGTCGGCGCGCATCACCGGGCACCATCTGACCGGCGGCCAAGCCAGTGACAGTGATCCCCGGCATGAGCTATTTGAGAATGCCGATGTTCTGTTGGACCGCGCTCTCCTCCAACCTGTTGATCGTGGCGGCCTTCCCGATCCTCACGGCCACGCTGGCGATGCTGGCCCTCGACCGCTATCTCGGCTTTCATTTCTTCACGAGCCGGGGCAACAGCGAGCGCCCGTCACATATTCCATCACGATGTAGGGCCACTCGAAATCGCCCGCCGCGATAAAGCGCGGCACGTGCGGTTTGTCCCGCCTGAACTCACGAGGCACAAAGGGGAGCGTAGCGGTGTCGCGCAAGTGTTACGTTCGACCCGCGGATAGGCTTCGGTCAGCCTTGTTCCCCAGATTCGCCGGAATGATGGGACGGATATTGCAGCGTGTTGTGGGAAATGGGGGACAGCACGATGGGCGTGATCACTAACAAGCTGATCTTCGATTTGATCAAACAGCACTACCGGCCGTACGACACGCACGAAGAGTTCAGGCGCGGCTTCTCGGCCTACCAGGTTGGCAACTTCCGCAATCCGCACAAAGCTGACAGCATCTCCGCTCAGGCGTGGGACCTTGGGGCACGGGCTGCTATGCTCTATGAGAGAGCGACCGCCTGAGCCGCCTCAGGGCGGATTGGTCCAATCAGCGGGGCCGCGTCCGGCGGCCTTCTTCGCTCTTCGGAATGAGAAAAGGCCCGGCGGCTGATTTGAGGGGTGCCGCCGGGCCGGAAACCATTTGTTTCTCCGCGTCGCATCAGCCTCGGGCTGCACTTTGCCCATATCAAAGTAGTTTGCGCTTTGTGTCTTGACGATCTTGGCGCGCGAGGACAAGTTGACCGCCGGCGCAGCCGGCGTCGCTGAAGTTACCGAGCCTCCTTCGGCAAGTCAAAGATGCTGGCACCATACGTCCAGCGCGTACTCGTGGACTTGGCGGGCCGATAGCGACAAAGGGGGCCAGCCTCGCCGTGAGCCCGATGACTCCGAACAGAGTCGGAATCGTCCCGAACTCGGCTCGTGTCACGACAAAATGGCCGCACCGCCAAACACCAGCGCAACGACGGCGATCGCTCCCCAAACGCCGCACTTAATCAGCGCGTCGACGCGCATGCGCCAGCGCGAAATTAGTTCCTCGAACACGATTTGCCACCGGCATGCGGCGATGGACTAGCGCCGCCACAAGCGCCACAACGACGAATCCGAGCCCGATAGCGACCGCGAGGGTCGCGAGGGGTCGCTTCCGCATGTTCTCTTCGAGCGTCGCGCCGACATCCTCGATTAGGTCAGTCGCGATGTCCTTACTGCGCCCGCCGATGTCGGAGACAGTGTCCCCCATTTGGCGAATGCGCTGCTTGACGTCACCGAGCGCCTTGTCCCCCGTCGCGCTGACGAGGGCCGACACCTGCCCCGCGAGGCGCATCACGTCCTCACGCAAGTTCTGCAGGTCTTTGCGGATGTCTTCGGCGGCCGCCGTTGGCCCGTTTCCCGCATTCATTGATGTGCTCCCGGTAGTTCGGAAATATAACGCGGCTGCGCATGAAAAGTTCAAAGAGCGTCCGGTTGGGATGAGCTCCGCTTGCCGCGCAACTCGGGCCTGAGCCTGCGTTGGCCTGGCGAGAGCAATTAACTCTGCGAGGACTTCGAACCATTCGCTACGCCCTGTTATGGCTACTCGGTATTCCGATCCCCACCTACGAGGAGGTTCACCAGTTCTCCGAGAAGGAACTGGCCGATCTGTCGATCGCGATTGCGATGGTCAATGCTTGGAACCGGCTCGCCATCGGATCGCGGGCGACGCATCCCGCGGATGTCAAACGAGCCGCCTGATTGGGTGGCCTCAATGAAGTTTAGACGAAGTTGA
Organism: Rhodoplanes sp.; assembly: GCA_049284695.1. Lineage (GTDB taxonomy): Bacteria > Pseudomonadota > Alphaproteobacteria > Rhizobiales > Xanthobacteraceae > Rhodoplanes. The sequence continues at coordinate 12,027 of JBAPYK010000091.1, forward strand.
AGGCCCGTTGGTATCGAGACGTCTTGTGACATCGGCTCCCGAGCTGCGCTCGGCGCAAGCTGCCTTAGGAGATTCTGCCATGCATGTTGATCTGTCCGGCCTGCGCGCCCTGGTCACGGGCTCCACCAAGGGCATCGGCCGCGCGATTGCGCAAAAGCTTGCCTCATGCGGTGCGGAGGTAGCGATCAATGGACGCAAGTATGAGGACGTGACGCGCACGATCGACCACGTCCGCAAGCACGTATCCAGCGCCAAGCTCATTGCCGCACCGGGCGACGCCGGTACCGCCCCGGGCATTGCGGAGATCATCCGGGGGGCCGGCGATGTCGACATCCTCGTCAACAATGTCGGCGTTTTCGAAATAAAGGACGCGTTCGCCATCCCCGACGAGGACTGGAGGCGCATGTTCGAAGTCAACGTGCGCGCCTCACCCGCCACTACGGGCCGCGCATGCGCGACAAGGGCTTTGGCCGCATCGTGTTCATCTCCTCTGAGTCCGGCGTGCAGATTCCGACCGAGATGATCCATTACGGCTTCTCGAAGTCGGCCGATCTCGCGTTGATGCGTGGCTTCGCTCAGGCGCTTGCGGCAAGCGGCGTGACGGTGAATGCGGTGCTCCCCGGGCCGACGCGCACCGAGGGCGTGGAGGAGATGTTCAAATCAATGGGCCGCTCGGCGGATAATCCGGAGCACCAGCGCGCGTTCATCGAGACGGGGCGTCCTACCTCGATCATCAAGCGGCTGACCAAACCCGAGGAGATTGCTGAGGCGGTCGCCTTCCTCTGCTCGCGCGAAGCAAGCGCGATCACCGGCTCGCCGTTTCGCGTAGATGGCGGCGTGGTACTCTCGCTGACCTGACGGTGCTGCGTGGGTGCGCGGCGGGTAATGGCGGCGGCGACTCGCTTCCACCTCCTGGAGACGATGAGCGGGCTCCCGCTCGCCTGGCAGAACGCATAGGTCAGCCCGTAGCCGTCGCGGCTCCCGAAGAGCCTGCCGGCGTCGGGTCCCAGGAGCGGCCTGGGCCTGTGAAAGGTGACAATCGGCGCCGGCTCCCGTACAAATTCTGTCACCAAGGGGAGCCCGGCCGAGGGCTGAGACACCGCACGCGCGCGATGACCCTCCGAACCTGATCCGGATCATGCCGGCGAAGGGATGGGAATTTTCTAGCCTATCTTCCGCCGGCCTCACCGCGAGGCCGCATAATGACCGAACGCTTCACCGAAGTCCTTCGCCGCGCGAGCGAGCCGACCTGGTCGCAGGCCGTGCAGCACCGCTTCGTCGCGGAACTGTTCGCGGGGACGATTCCCGATCGCGTGATGGCCGGCTATCTGATCCAGGACCATCGGTTCCTCGACAGCTTCCTGACGCTGCTCGGCGCGGCCATCGCCACCGCCGACAGCTTCGAGGCGCGGCTGCGCTTCGACCGCTTCGTCGGCATGGTGTCGGGCGAGGAGAACACCTATTTCCTGCGCGCTTTCGAAGCGCTCGATGTCACGGAGAAACAGCGCGCCGAAGTGCCGGACACCAAGCCGACGGCCGGCTTCAAGGCGATCATGCGTGAGGCGACCACGACGCGCTCCTATGCCGCCGCGCTCTCCGTCCTCAACGTCGCCGAATGGCTCTATCTCGACTGGGCCATGAAGGCGCCGCAGCCCTTGCCAACGAATTTTGTGCATGCCGAATGGATCACCCTGCACGATAATCCCGACTTCCGCGACTTCGTGGCTTTCCTGCGCGCGGAGCTGGATCGTGTCGGCCCGGCGGAGGAGAAGACCAGTAAGGACTTCTTCTTGCGGGCTATCGCGCTTGAACGCGCCTTCTTCGACGCGGCCTACGAGAGCGAGGGCTGATCGATGGACATCTTCGACCGGCTGAAGGCGGCAGCCGCTGCCGACTGGCAGAGCTACGTCGACCACTACTTCGTGCGCCAGTTGGGTGCGGGCACGCTGCCGCACGCGGCGTTCCGCACGTACCTCGTGCAGGACTACCTGTTCCTAATCCAGTTCGCCCGCGCCTATGCGCTCGCCACCTACAAGAGCCGTACGCTCGCCGACATGCGGGCAGCACAAGCGGGGCTTGCTGCCATCCTCGACGAGATGGATCTTCACGTCCGGCTGTGCGGCCGTTGGGGACTTTCGCCGGAGGACATCGAGGCGGCACCGGAACATCAGGCAACCGTCGCCTATACCCGCTTCGTGCTGGATTGCGGCGCGGCCGGCGACCTGCTCGACCTTCATGTCGCGCTGGCCCCTTGCGTCATCGGCTATGCCGAGATCGGCCGCAACCTGATGCCGAACGGCATTGACGCGCTCGGCGATCATCCCTATCGCGAATGGATCGGCGAATATGCCGGCGAGGCCTACCAGGGCGTCGCCACCAGGGCGCGCCGTCATCTTGACGATCTGGCGGCAAGGGCGATGAC
>JBAPYK010000092.1:0-7586 GCA_049284695.1 Rhodoplanes sp.
GCGCCGGTCTCCTTGGCGATGCGGTCCATCAGGCGTCCGCTTGAAATATTCTCGACGAAGATTGCGGTGATTTTCTCTTTCTTGATCTGCTGGATCAGCTTGGCGATGTCGCGCGCGCTCGGCTCGGCGTCCTCGCTCACCCCCTGCGCCGCCAAGAACTCCACATCGTAGGCGTCGCCGTAATAGTCGAACGCTTCATGCGAGGTGATCACCCGCCGGCGCGGTTTCGGAATGTCGGCCCACGCCGCACGGATGTCGCGGTCAAGCGCGTCGAGTTGACGGAGATATTCGCCGGCGTTCTTTTCATACGCTACCTTGTTGGCGGCATCGACGCCGCTCAGCGCATCGCGGATATTGGCGACATAGATTTTCACATTGGCGACATCCTGCCAGGCGTGCGGATCGTAGCGCCCATGCCCCTCGCCATGACCATGCTCATGCTCATGGCCAGCGAGCGCCTTCACTCCCTTGGAGGCGACGAGTCGCGCGCCACGATAACCGGCGGCTTTCACCAGCCGGTCCGCCCAGCTTTCGAGGCCGAGCCCGTTGATCACCACGAGCTTTGTCTCGGAGAACTTGCGCGAATCCGCCGGCGAAGGCTGGAAGTGGTGCATGTCCACATTTGGCCCGACCAGGAGATCGACATCCACATGGTCGCCGCCGACCTGCCGCACGAGATCGCCGATGATCGAGAAGCTCGCCAGCACCTTCACCTTTTCGGCGGCCTGCGCCGAAGCGAGCGTCGCGGCAAATACCAGGGCGCCGGCCAGCGCCGCGATGATTCCGAATTTCGGTTTCAATCTCATCGACCTTTTCCTTTCATCCTCCTCCTGCGCCTCAGAAATGCGCCACGAGTCGCAGCTTTGCGTGGTATCGCGTGAAATTATCGAGATCGAGCGCGCCCGGCTCGCCGGGCACCCTGCCCCACACCTGCGCTTCGAACGCCGCCGTCAACAGATAGCTGTGCCCGAAGGTCGCGAAGATCGTCGGCCCGACGAACAGCGCCTCGCCCGCCAAAGTGTTCAGCGCGGCGCCCTCGTATTTGCGCAGATAGCGTGCGTCGCCGCCGATGAAGAACCAGGGCGACAGCCGCAGCATGCTCGCCGTCGCGAGTTCGATCGTCGATTCGCGCTCGTACTCGCCGGTTTCGATCAGTTTGACCCATTCCGGTTCATACGCGGCATTAAACGCGACGAATAGCGTATCGCGCACGATGTCCTTGTCCGCCGCCAGCAGGAACCCGACCGCATGCTTGTTTACCTTCGCGCCGGTGACTTCTTCGACGCGCGCCCAGTGTGGCTCCACCACAAGCGTCAGGCCGAACGGCGCGCGCTCGCGATCGAGGAAGCGCTGGCGGAACTCGAGGCCGAGACCATCGAAGGCGCCCCTGTTTCGGCGCAGCAGTTGCGGCGGCGGTTCAGGCGCTTCCGCCGCCTCCGCCTCTTCTCCCACCGCTGGGGGTGCGGCCTCGAGCGCGGCGATCTGCGGCGCCTCGAGGCCCTGCACGCCGGAAATGCGGTGATAGGCGAAGGCCGCATGGAGCCCGACATGGAAATTCTGCCACGGCGTGAACGCCAGTTCGACGCTGTTCCACAGCGCCCCATAGGTGCCGGTCGCCTTGCCGAGCGCGCTCGTCGCATCGAACACGAGATGCCGGTCACCGGGATCGCCAACGTCCGACCCTTGCACGAAGCCGAACAGGAACTCGGTCAGCGCCTCCTGGTGACCGTGATCATGACCATGACTGTCTGCGCCGGATGCGTGCGTGTGCCCCGCTGGTCCTGGCCCATGCGTATGCTTGTGCGCCGCCTCATTCCCGCGATGCGAATGCCCCCGCCCGCTCCCGGCGTGTCGATGGCCGTGGGGCTCCGGCTCGCCGGACTTGTGGGCGTGCCCGTGTCCGCCATGGCTGTCGCCGTGCTTGTGGCCGTGGTGCTTATCCGCCGCCCGATGCTTGTGCGGATGGCGGGGCTGGCGAATTTCGACCGTTTCTTGGCCGAATGGCTCCTCTTTGCCGATTGCCGATCCGACGCCGCAAAGCAGCACACCGGTCGCAATCAGTCCCGACGCCACGCTCATCTTCCTCCAGCCCGTCATGACCCGCCCCTCCATACTTACATATGTTATAACATAACATTTTATCCCCGAGTCAATCCGCAAAAGCGCGCGGTTGGCGGCTCTGCTGCACTGATTGCTCATCTGTAACGCCGCTGCCGCAGCAGAGCTTAGGCGCGGCTAAACGAGAGCCGCGGCCGTTGCTGTCGGACTCGCGGCTCAGCAGAAGTAACTAAACTGGACTCGACCGATCTCAAACCTCGCCTGCGAAAGCGGCGATCCGGTAAACACAACGCTTTCCGTGATTATTGGATGCCCCGCCTCCGCGGGGCATGACGAGGATGAGGGCAAGCCCAAATCGTCCCGTTTCAATGAGTCCAGGGACTGCGCCGCGTATAAGCAAAGTTATCGGAGTAAGCGATGACGCGCCGGCTCGGTTCGTTAGGCTCTTCCACTTCGTAAGGAATCCGGTGTCGCTCGCAGTAGGCGATCGCTTCCTCTTTCGTCTCGAAGCGCAGATGAATCTGCTGACGCATGTCGCTCGAGCTTGTCCAGCCCATCAGCGGCTCGACTTCGAGCGGTTCGCTCGGCTCGTATTCGAGCCACCAGTTCTTCGTCCGCGCCTTGCCGGATTGCATGGCGGTCTTGGCGGGCTTGTAGATGCGAGCAAGCATAACGGCCTCGGACCTGGTTTCCCTCGGCAGATTCACATCAGAATCGCAGAGACGAAACCGAGCTGAATCAATCGTTTCTCTGGTCGGGGCAGCAGGATTTGAACCTGCGACCTGGAGTACCCAAAACTCCCGCGCTACCAGGCTGCGCTATGCCCCGTGGACTGGCGGAGAGACCCGTCCGGGCCTTCGAATACACGCTTCACCCGCAGCCAGCAACCAGACCCCGGACGAAACCGGTCCGATCGCCGGTCCGGCAAATCTGGTGACAATCGGCTTCACGCGCGCCCGAAGGCGGGCGTTCACCTGCCGGAAAAGATCGGATGCCCGACCCGGTCGCCCGGCGCGATGCCGAGTTTTTTCGCCGTGCCACCGGCCACTTCAAGCACCGCCCGCACCGGCCCCCCGGAAGGGATGATTCGGTCGGACAAAGGCTCCGTTCGTTCGGCAATCCGCAATATTCGCCCGTCGCCTTGGATGAAAATCATGTCGAGCGAAATGTAAGTGTCGTGCATCCACATCGCGATCGGCTCTTCGCGCTGGAAATCGAACAGCATGCCGTGTTCTTCCGGCAATTCCCGCCGGTGCATCAAGCCCCGCGCGCGCGTTTCATCATCGGCTGCAACTTCGACCGAGAATACGCGCACCCCGTTTCGCGTGGCGATTTCTACGACCTTCGGATCGCTTGCCCACGCCGCGGCGGCCCCCAGGACAAGGGTCCAGAGCAGAGCAAGGATCGCGGGATTGAACGCCGGACGCCGCATCATCGGAAGCCTGTAGCACGTCCAACGCTTTGCACGCTAACAGGCCCGCCATGCAAGGAGGGACACCGCGCGCAGCTGGGGAAGCCAATCAGTGCGAAGCAAGCGCGTGGGGCCCGCCGTCCGGCCGCACTTCGGCCGCCATGAGCCCCTTCGGACCCGGTCCGAACCGAACAAGAACGGTTTGCCCCGGACGAAGTTCCGTAATGCCGTAGCGGCGCAACGTCTCCATATGCACAAAAATGTCCGGCGTGCCTTCGCCGCGCGTCAGAAAGCCGAAGCCGCGCAGCCGGTTGAACCATTTCACGACGGCGCGCTCGAGGCCGCTGGTCGCGGTCACCGTGACATGGGTGCGGGGCGGCGGCATTTGTGCGGGATGCACCGCTGTCGATTCGTCCATTGAAACAATGCGGAAGGCCTGCATACCCTTGGGGCGCGCCAGCGCTTCGCATACGACGCGCGCGCCCTCATAGGCGGTCTGGTAGCCGTCGCGCCGCAAACAGGTGACATGCAGAAGCACGTCCGCCATGCCGTTGTCGGGCACGATGAAGCCGTAGCCTTTCGCCACGTCGAACCATTTGATCACGCCGGTCACTTCGACGACCGGCGCGGCCGGCTCTTCGGCGAGACCGCCAAACGTTTCTTTGCCGTACGCCAAGGTGGGTCCCAGGGACCCGAGGTCATCAGACTCGAATTCGTCCGCAGCCATGAGGACGTACGCCGCCGCATCTGGCGCCTCTTGCCGGGCGCTTAAAACGAATCTTCCATATCATAAACATATCGACGCGCGCTCCGATGGGAAACAGGAAAATGCGCGACGCGCAATCCAAAGCTTGCCGACTGTGCAGAAACGCGACGTACATGTTGAGAAATCGAATCAAATTAATGTGCAATGAATGGCTCTAAAGCGCTGCCAATGTCCTCGCGGACGACGAGGTCGGCGACGGCGTCGAACTCGGTAGGCTCCCTGTTAATAATTACGAGCCGCGCGCCGGCCCGCTTGGCCAGGAGCGGCATGCCCGCGGCCGGCCATACCACCAGCGACGATCCGATCGCGAGGAAAAGATCGCAGTCGCGCGTCAGCGCCTCCGCGCGGCGCAGCGCGGCATCCGGCATTGGCTGGCCGAACGAAATCGTCGCGGTCTTGATATGTCCGCCGCAAGCGCAGTCGGGGGCGCGGCCGCCGCTCGCGGCAAAGCGTGTTTGCACCCAGGCGAGTTCGTAGCGCTGCTCACATTCGAGGCAGAGTGCATAAGTCGTGTTGCCGTGCAGTTCGATGACATCGTCGGCGGCAATGCCGGACGCCTGGTGGAGATTGTCGATGTTCTGGGTTACGACCGCCGGCGCCTTGCCGGCGCGATAGAGGCTTGCGATTGCACGATGGCCGCGACCGGGCCTGGCTGCCGCAAACTGCTCCTCCAGGGCAAACCGCCGTCGCCACGACTCGTCCCGCATCTCCTGGCTGGATAGGAACTCGTCGAACGGGATCGGGCGAAACTTTGACCACAGGCCTCCGGGCGAGCGGAAATCGGGAATGCCGGATTCGGTAGAGATCCCAGCGCCGGTGAACGGCAAGACGACGCGCGCGGATTCAAGGAGCTGCGCGAGCCGCCGCCGGCCTGTCTCCATGTCGGATGCGATCATATATGCCCTTCCGCAGGCGCATCGTCTGCGCCGCCGATCGTCTTTGCGAGGTTCTCATGAGATATCTGCACACCATGCTGCGCGTCCGCAACCTCGACGCCGCGCTCGATTTCTACTGCAATAAGCTGGGCCTCGAGGAGGTGCGTCGGATAGACAGCGACAAAGGCCGTTACACCCTCGTCTTTCTCGCCGCGCCCGAGGACAAATCGCTGGTCGCCGCAAGCCGCGGGCGTCCCGCGCCGCTGGTCGAGCTCACCTATAATTGGGATACGGAAGATTATGGCGAAGCACGGTATTTCGGCCACCTCGCCTTCGAGGTCGATGACATCTATCGGACCTGCGACCGGCTGATGAAGGCGGGGGTCACCATCAACCGCCCGCCGCGCGACGGAGTCATGGCCTTCGTCCGCTCGCCCGACAATCAATCGGTCGAACTCCTGCAGAAAGGCGAGCCCTTACCGGCGCAAGAACCGTGGAAATCGATGCCGAACACCGGTCATTGGTGACGGCGAACGGCCTGCCCAATCGGTCTCTAACCTCCGGCTTCCGGACCTGACACCGTCACGGCCGGGCGTGTGGACATGCGCCGGCCGATGACGGTCCGAACCGGCGATGGCGTCAAGCCATCTTGCCGAGGATGGTTTTCATCTCCGCTTCCGAGAACGCTCGCAATGTCTGAGTGCGCACATTGCCGAGCGCCCCGACACTCAGGCCAAGCGCCGTCATCGTCGCTTCGTCCGGCGCTTCGACGATCGTGACGACGTCGAATTGGCCGAGCGTCCAGAACAGCTCTTTCACCGTTGCGCCGTGTTTTTTAGCGGACTGCTTGAACGCTTCCGCCCGTTTCGCGGTGTCTTTCACGCTCTTGATGCCCTGTTCGGTGAAATGCGCGAGCATGACATAGGTCGCCATCGCAAATCCTCCCTTGGACGCCTGCGTTTATTCGGCTGCCGCGCAGGTCGTGCCGAGAGGATATCACAAAAACGCTCTTCGGCGCTGGATGCGCCGGATGGCACAGGACAAGGAGGGAACGACGCGCCGCCGGAAAAATCACCTGATAAGCGCGGTCGCCTCGCGAAAGCGCGGGTGTTCCGCCGTGCCGAGCCACTCGAACACCACCATCTCGGTGGTGACGATATCGGCGCCGTGAAGTTCCATCCGCCGGATCGCCGCCTCCTTGCTCTCCTCGCGCCGCGAGCCGATCGCATCGCGCGCGACATAGACGCGCCGGCCGGCATCGAGCAGGCTGAGCACGGTTTGCAGCACGCAGACATGCGCCTCGCACCCGGCAACGACAACCTCCGGCCGGTCCGCAAGCATCTCGGCGAAGCCCGCCGCGCGGCTGGCGTCAAACGTCATCTTGTGCGCCACGGGCCCATTGGCGCGCGAGGCGAGCTCAGGCACCGTCGCACCGAGGCCTTTGACATTCTGTTCGGTGAATAAAATGGGCACGCTGAGCATCTGTGCGACGCCGAGCAGGCGGCCGGCATTGGCGATCGCCGCCGCGGCGCCGTCGATCGCCGGCATCAGCTTGGCCTGGAAATCGATCATCAACAGCGTCGCGCTGTTGTGGTTCATGCTCGGCATGGCGCATCCTTACCTGCTCGTTCGATACGGGCCGGTCGGCTTGTTCGCCCGAAGTTCAGCCGATGCGTGGTTCCGGCGCAACTCATGAATACTTATAGCACGCAGCGGAGCCGCGGTGGTCCATCGCCCCGACGGCTTCCCGCCCGCGCAAACGGAGGAGGTCCGCCATGCGATACGACTATAAGAGCGTGCTGATCGTCGGCGCCGGCGCAGGCCTGAGCGCGTCGCTCGCCCGCCTCCTCCATCGCGAAGCCGGCATGCGCATCGGCCTTGCCGCCCGCTCGGTCGGCAAACTCGATGCGCTTGTCGCGGAAACCGGTGCGGTCGCCATCGCTTGCGACGCCACCCAGCCCGCCGAGGTCGACGCCTTGTTCGAGACGATGGAACGTCGCCTCGGCGGTGCGCCCGATGTCGTCATCTATAATGCGAGCGCGCGGGCGCGCGGCCCGTTCGTCGATCTCGAGAGCGAGCTGGTCGCTCAAGCCCTTGCGGTCAGCGCGTTCGGCGGTTTCCTCGTCGCCCAGGGCGCGGCGCGCCGGATGTGCGCCCAGGGACGCGGCGCCATCCTGTTCACCGGCGCATCGGCAAGCGTGAAGGGCTATGCGCAATCCGCGCCCTTCGCCATGGGCAAGTTCGCCCTGCGTGGGCTTGCACAAAGCCTCGCCCGAGAGCTTTCGCCGCAAGGCGTCCATGTCGCCCATTTCGTCATCGACGGCGCGATCCGCAATCCCGGCCGCACGGAGCCGCCCGACGCGCCCGACTCCATGCTCGATCCCGACGCGATCGCGCGGGCTTATCTCGATGTGTTGCGGCAGGACCGCAGCGCATGGACCTGGGAAATCGAGCTGCGCCCCTGGGTCGAACGCTT
>JBAPYK010000093.1:0-13362 GCA_049284695.1 Rhodoplanes sp.
CCGCTTCCTCCCCCACACAGCCGCTAAACCTTATGATCCCCGCCCGCGGTTAGCCCTTATTCTCCCCCGTGAAACGAGGGAGTGTGACCGTGCGTGAGCGTAGAGTGTGTTCGGCCTGCGAGTTTGCCCCCTCCACCGCCCTCCGGGCGGTCCCCCTCCCCCGTTTAACGGGGGAGGATAAGGGACTCGTGCACTCCAATTTTTTGCAGTCGGGACGATGAGCGGCTTTTAAGACGTCGGCGTGATGCAGTCGGGACGATGAGCGGCTTTTTAAGACGTCGGCGTGATGTTCGGGATGAAGCGTAATCAAAGAATCCCGCCGCGCGGTTCGCTTATCCTCCCCCGTGAAACGGGGGAGGGGAACCATGCGCAGCATGGTGGAGGGGGCAGGCGAAGCCATTAATTCCGGCTTACCTCTGGCACTTCGGGCAGAAAAAGGTCGAGCGCCCGTTCTGCACGATGCGTTTGACGACGCCGGTGCAGCCCGGCGTGACGCAAGGCTCGCCTTCGCGGTCGTAGACGCGGAAGCGGTGCTGGAAGTCGCCGAGTTCGCCGTCGGTGCGCGCATAATTGCGCAGCGACGAGCCGCCCGCCGCGATCGCGTCCTTGAGCACCGCCTTGATCGCCGCGACCAGCGCGACCGCGCGTTCGTTGGGCGCGCCCGCTTTGGTCGCGATCGTCGCCGCGCCCCGCTTCGGGGAAAGCCGCGCGCGGTGCAGCGCCTCGCACACATAGATGTTGCCGAGGCCGGCCACGACCTTCTGGTCCGAGAGCGCCGCCTTCAGGCTCGTCGCCTTGCCGGCGCAGGCGCGCGCCAGCGCGGCGGCGTCGAACGCGCGGTCGAGCGGCTCGGGCCCGACCTCCTTCATCAGCGGATGCTCGGCCAGTTCGTCCGCCGGCGCCAGCAGCATCAGCCCGAAGCGGCGCGGATCGTTGAAGACGATGCGCGCGCCCGACGACATGTGGAACACGACATGGTCATGCGCGCGCGCCTCCGAGCGCGGGTAATGGAAGCCGCCCGGCGTCTGCGCTTTGTCCTCGCCGCTCACGCGGAACGAGCCCGACATGCCGAGATGCATCATCAGCACGTCGCCCGACGAGAGTTCGGCGAGCAGGTACTTCGCCCGCCGCCTGAGCGCGGTGACGGTCGCGCCTTCCAGCCGCCCGGCGAAGTCGTTGGGCAGCGGCCGGCGCAGGTCGGGCCGATGCGCCTCGACCTTGACGAAGCGCGCGCCGACCATCGCGGGCGTCAGGCCGCGGCGGACCGTCTCGACCTCCGGCAGTTCGGGCATTTGTTCCTCGTCCTGAGGAGCCGCCGAATGGCGGCGTCTCGAAGGACGGGGCCCAGCGCCCTCATGGTTCGAGACGGCGCTCCGCGCCTCCTCACCATGAGGAAGCATTTTGCGCGCAGCAGAGATAGCGCCCTCACCGCCGCCGCGCTATGGTCGCAGCGTGTGAGGATCGCGCCATGACCAACACCGACGGCGATACCCATTTCGGCTTCCGCTCCGTGCCGCTTGACGAGAAGCAGGCGCTGGTCGACGACGTTTTCCATTCGGTTGCGCGCCGCTACGACCTGATGAACGACCTGATGTCGGCGGGGCTCCACCGCGCCTGGAAGGATATACTGGTCACCCAAGTGAACCCGCCGCGGAGCGAACGCCCCTTCGCGCTCATCGATGTGGCGGGCGGCACCGGCGACATCGCCTTCCGCGTGGTGAGGGCGGGCGGACCGGGCGTGCGCGCCACCGTGTGCGACATCAATCCCGACATGTTGGCGGTGGGGCGCGAGCGCGCGGGCGACCGCGGGCTCGAGGACCGGGTCGACTTCATCGAGGGCAACGCCGAGGCGCTGCCGTTCCCGGAGAAGAGCTTCGACGCCTGCACCATCGCCTTCGGCATCCGCAACGTGCCGCGCATCGAGGCGGCGCTCGCCGAAGCCTACCGCGTGCTCAAGCCGGGCGGGCACTATCTCTGCCTTGAGTTTTCCAATGTCGACGTGCCGTGGCTCGACAGGCTCTACGACCTGTATTCGTTCAACGTCATTCCCGCGCTCGGCCAGGTCGTGGCGGGCGACGCCGAGGCCTACCGCTATCTCGTCGAGTCGATCCGCAAATTCCCCAAGCCGGCCGAGTTCGCCGCGATGCTCCGCGCCGCCGGCTTCCGCCGCGTCGAAGCGCGCCTGATGTCGGGCGGCATCGTCGCCCTCCACTCGGGCTGGCGGCTGTAGAACGTCCCCGTTCCGTGATCCCTCCCCTTTCCCATCTCACCCGTCTCACCCGCGCCGGTTTCGTGTTCGCGCGCGAGGGCGTGCTCGCCGTCGTCGACCCGATGCCGCTCCCGGCGACGGCGCGCGCAGCCTTGCGGTTCGCCCGGCTGCTGGAGCGCTCGACCAGCGCCTCCAGCGCGACCCGCCTGTCGACGGCTCTGACCGCGCTCGGTCCCAGCTACGTTAAACTCGGCCAATTCCTTGCAACCCGCCCGGACGTGGTCGGCCCGGCGCTCGCGGCCGATCTAGAAAATCTGCAGGACAAGATGCCTCCGTTCCCGCAGGCCGAGGCGGAAGCGGTGGTGGAGAACGCGCTCGGCGTTCCGATCAAATCCGTCTTTGCGAGCTTTAGTCCGCCGGTCGCCGCCGCTTCGATCGCCCAGGTGCACCGGGCCGAGATCGATACGCCGAGCGGGCGGCGCAGCGTCGCCGTCAAGGTGTTGCGGCCGGGGATCGAGGATAGCTTGAAGGTCGATCTCGACGCGTTCCGCTTCGCCGCCCGCCAAGCGGAGCGCGTCTCCGCCGAAGCGCGCCGGCTGCGGCTGACCGAAATCATCGCCACGCTCTCGCGCTCGGTCGCCATCGAACTCGACCTGCGGCTCGAGGCGGCCGCCGCCTCCGAACTCGCGGAAAACACCAAGGACGATCCGGAATTCCGCGTGCCGGCGATCGATTGGGACAAGACCGCACGCGAAGTGCTCACGCTCGAATGGGTCGACGGCACGCCGCTGTCCGACCGGGCGGCGCTGGTCAAGCGCGGCCTCGACCTGCCGAATCTCAGCCGCATGGTGATCCAGAGCTTCCTGCGCCACGCCATGCGCGACGGCTTCTTCCATGCCGACATGCATCCGGGCAATCTGTTCGTCGACGACGACGGGCGGCTGGTCGCGGTCGATTTCGGGATCATGGGCCGGCTCGGGGCGAAGGAGCGGCGGTTTCTCGCCGAAATCCTCTACGGCTTCATCACCCGCGACTACCGCCGAACGGCGGAGGTGCATTTCGAGGCGGGCTATGTGCCGTCGAATCATTCGATCGAAAGCTTCATGCAGGCGATCCGCGCCATCGGCGAGCCGATCCACAATCGCCGCGCCGAAGAGATTTCGATGGCGAAGCTCCTGACCCTGCTGTTCGAGGTCACCGCCCTGTTCGACATGCGCACGCGGCCCGAACTGCTGCTCCTGCAGAAGACGATGGTGGTGACGGAAGGCGTCGCGCGCATGCTCGACCCCAAGCTCGATATCTGGACCACGTCCGAACCGGTGGTGCGCGAATGGCTCACCCGCAATCTCGGCCCCGCCGGGCTGCTCGAAGACGCCGCCCAAGGGGCGGGCGAGCTCGGCCGCTTTCTTGCGACCGTGCCGTCCCTCCTCGCCCGCGCCGGCCGGATCGCCGAGCGGATGGAGAAGGCTGCCGGCGAGGGCGTCGTGCTCGCCGCCGATACCGTCGCCGAGATCGAAGGCGCGCGCCGCCGCCCCGGGACCGCGATCGCGCTGTGGCTCATCGTGGCGCTCCTGGCGGCGCTGCTGTTTTGGCGGTAAGTCGGGCCAGGTGATTGCATTGACTGCAATGCAATCACTTTCTAATATGAAATTATGGCTAGTCTCACCATCCGGAAGTTTGACGAAAAGCTGAAACAGCAGCTGCGCGTGCAGGCGGCCCGTCATGGCCGTTCGATGGAGGAGGAAGCGCGACAGCTCCTTGCCGAGGGGCTTCAGGGCAAGCGCCCCGCCGCGCAAAACCTTGCTGACGCCATCGCTGCACTCGTCGACCCTGTCGGGGGGATCGAATTGGATATCCCCCTGCGGCCGACCGAACGAGAACCCCCGCGCTTCGACAATTGGCGGGATCATACGGACAACGACGACGCTTGATCATTATCGACACCGACGTCTTGTCGGAGCTCATGAAGCCGGCGCAGTTGCGCTCGCCGTCGGTCACGCTTTGGATGCGAGCGCAACAGCCTGAGCGTATATTCACGACGACGATTACGCTGGCCGAGATTCTTGCGGGGATCGCCATCCTGCCGGATGGCGGCGGTCGAAAGAAAAAAATGCTCACGATCGCTGAGCAAATTTTCTCAACATTATTGTTTCGGCGTATTCTTTCGTTCGACGAACCCGCGGCCCGCGTCTATGCCGATATCGTTACGGAGCGTCGAATACGTGGACTGCACAAGGCTCCGCTCGACTTTCAAATAGCGGCGGTGGCGAAGGCGCGAGGCATGTCCATCGCTTCACGAAACACCTCCGATTTCGAAGACGCCGGCATCGAAGTCATCAATCCTTGGTCCGATGAGTGAACGATGACTCTGCCTTCCAAGCGCATCCTTCTGATCATTTCCGGCGGCATCGCGGCCTATAAATCGCTCGACCTCATTCGCCGGCTGCGAGAGCGCGGCGCGAGTGTTCGCGTGATCATGACCAAGGCGGCGCAGCAATTCGTCACCCCGCTCTCGGCCGGCGCGATCGCCGGCGAGCGCGCCTACACCGATTTGTTCGATGCGGTGACCGAGTTCGACATCGGCCATATCCGGCTGGCGCGCGACTGCGACCTCGTCGTGGTCGCGCCGGCGACCGCCGACCTGATGGCCAAGATGGCCGGCGGCCACGCCGACGATCTCGCCTCGACCGTGTTGCTTGCGACCGATAAGCCGATCCTGATCGCGCCCGCCATGAACCCGGCCATGTGGGGCCACAGGGCGACGGCTCGCAATCTCGCTCAGCTTCTGTCCGACGGCGTCAAGACCGTCGGGCCGAACGAGGGCGAGATGGCGGAATCAGGCGAAGCCGGCACGGGGCGCATGGCGGAGCCTCTCGAAATCGTCGCGGCGATCGAGCGCCTGGTCGAAGCAGCGAGCGCCCCGCGCGGCGTGTTGTCCGGCCAGCGCATCCTCGTCACCTCGGGCCCGACCCACGAGGCGATCGACCCGGTGCGCTATCTCGCCAACCGCTCGTCCGGCAAGCAGGGTCACGCCATCGCCCGCGCCGCGGCGGATGCAGGCGCGGCCGTCACGCTGGTGTCCGGGCCCGTCAAGCTGCCCGATCCGCCGGGTATAAAAGTCATTCATGTCGAGAGCGCACGGGCGATGCTCGCCGCCGTCGAGGCCGGACTGCCGGCCGACGCCGCCGTCTTCGCCGCCGCGGTTGCGGACTGGCGGGTCGCCGAAGCCGGCGCGCAGAAGATGAAGAAGACCGCGGCCGGTCCGCCCGCCCTCGCGCTGGTGGAGAACCCGGACATCCTCGCCACGGTCGCCAAACGCAAGACCGGCCGCCCGCGCCTCGTCGTCGGGTTTGCCGCCGAGACCGAGCGCGTAATCGAGAACGCGCGCGAAAAGCTTGCCAAGAAGGGCTGCGACTGGATCATCGCCAACAACGTGTCGAAGGAATCCGGCGTCATGGGCGGAGACCGCAACACCGTCCACCTCGTCACCGCGCGCGGGGTCGAGGCGTGGCCCAGCCAATCCAAGGAGGAGGTCGCGCGCGCGCTCGTCGCCCGCATCGCCGAAGCGCTGAAAGTCCCGGCGACGCCGGCCAAATGAGCGCGTTGGAGGTCAGCGTCCTCCGGCTGCCGCACGGCGCCGACCTGCCGTTGCCGGCGTATCAGAGTGCGGGCGCGGCGGGGTTCGATCTTTTCGCCGCCGTGCCCATGGATAAGCCGGTGATCATCCCCCCCGGAGGCCGCGCGACGGTGCCGACGGGCATCGCGCTCGCCTTGCCTGAGGATGTCGAAGCGCAGGTGCGGCCGCGCTCGGGGCTTGCCGCAAAGCATGGCGTCACCGTGCTCAACAGTCCCGGCACCATCGATGCGGATTACCGCGGGGAGGTGCTCGTCGTCCTCGCCAATTTCGGCGACGCCGCTTTTTCGGTCAGCCGCGGCGCGCGCATCGCGCAGTTGGTGATCGCACCGGTGCTGCGCCCGGCGCTGCGCGAGGTCGCAGCGCTCGATCCCACGCCGCGCGGAAGCGGCGGATTCGGCTCGACGGGATGACGAGCGGTCGCGACTGAGCCCGGCGCGGGGCTTCGCAGCAGATATTGGTCGCCCAATCGGCTGTTCACCCTCTGGACTCTTCCGGTCGGAGTCCGGAAGGGGGTACATTGATCTGATTCGTGTTGGCCGCCGGGTTTTGCGGCGTGTGCCGCCCCGCTTTGAGTCAGGCGGCTGTCGTCGTTCGGGGTGCTTTTTCGCGTTGGTATTCGGTCTTGGGGTGCGCCGGCTGCGCGCGTCGGCGCTGTTATTGGGGTTCATTGCCTGGCGTGCACGCTGGCCAGGCAGGGGCGATGCGATGGCGGACGTCGCCAGAACGACATACGGATATTTTCGATTCCGCCGGCGCATCAGCGGGCTGGTCGGCGCGACGGTGAGCGCAGCTCCGCTCACCATAAGTCCCGCGGCGGCCCAAATTACCCCGACTGGCTTCCAAGCGAGCCATGCCTATGCGCAGGCCGTTGCGCGTCTGGGTCCCCAGGAACTCGCCGTACTCGCCCTGGTCCTCGGCGTGTTCTTCTTTGCAGTCCTGACCGCCATCATGCTGGTGCGCACGCATGCCCGCGCTGCTGCGCGCGAACTCCGCGCGCGCGCCGAGATCGCATCGCTGCAGTCGGACGTCGACCGGCTCGCCGCGTTGGTCATGTCGGAGCCGCAGATCCTTATCGTGTGGACGGCAAGGGGCGAGGAGCCGGAAATCATCGGCGATGTCTCCTTCGTCGCCCCGCCGCTCGCCCCGAAGGAGATCCTGGACTTTGGGCGCTGGCTTGATCCCGATCTCGCCCACAGATTGGCGGGTGCGATCGAGCGGCTGCGAACGCACGGCGAGGCCTTCGCCCTGGTGCTGACGACGCTCGCCGGCCGGCACATCGAAGCCGACGGCCGCGCGATGGGCGCTTTCGCCGTGATAAAGCTGCGCGACGTCACCGGCGCCAGGCGCGAGATCGCCGAACTCGGCGCGCGCTGCCATAACCTGCAGAGTGAAGCCGACACCCTGCGCAACCTGGTCGAGGCGTTGCCGTCGCCGGTCTGGATGCGGGACGCCTGCGAAAAGCTGATCGTCGTGAATGCGGCTTACGCCCGCGCGGTCGATGCGCCCGACCCCGCAACCGCCATAGCGCAGGGCTTCGATCTGCTCGGCCGGCGAGAGCGCGAGGATGGCCGGGTTGCCGCCGAGGGCGGCTATTGCGGACGCCTCCCTGCGATCATCGGCGGCAGCCGCCGCATGATGGACGTGATCGAAATCCCGATCGCTCGCGGTCGAGTCGGCATCGGCATCGATGCGAGCGAGGCCGAGCGCTTGCGGGCCGAACTCGCGCACATGATCGAGGCGCACCGCCGCACCCTCGACCACCTCGCGACCGCCGTCGCCGTCTTCGACGCCGACCGCAAGCTCATCTTTCATAACGCCGCCTATCGAGCGCTGTGGGGTCTCGACCCCGCCTTTCTCGACGACGGGCCGAGCGACGGAGAGATACTCGATCGCTTGCGCGCGGCGCGCCGCCTGCCCGAGCAGCAAGACTTCAAGCAATGGAAGCGCAACGTCCATAAGGCGTATCAATCGGCCGAGACTGAACAGCACGAGTGGCATCTGCCGGACCGCCGCACGCTGCGCGTCGTCACCACCGCCAATCCGCAAGGCGGCGTTACCTATCTATTCGATGACATCACCGAGCGGCTCGAACTCGAGCGCCGGTTCGACGCGCTGATCCGCGTTCAGGGCGAAACCCTCGACAACCTCGCCGAAGCGGTCGCCGTGTTCGGAAGCGACGGCCGGCTGCGCCTGTTCAATCCGGCCTTCGCCCGCCGTTGGAAGATCGCACCGTCCGCGCTGGCCGAGCGGCCGCATATCGAAGCGGTGATCGACCTGTGCCGGCCGCTGCATCGCGAGGACGGGACCTGGAGCGCATTGCGTTCGGCGATCACCGCGCTCGACAAGCGCGATCCGATCGCCAGCCGGATCGAGCGCAGCGACGGCAGCGTGCTGGATTTCGCCACCGTCCCCCTCCCCGACGGGGGAACGCTCGTCACCTTCCAAGACGTGACCGACTCGGTGAACGTGGAGCGCGCGCTGCGCGAGCGCAACGAGGCGCTGATCGCCGCCGACGAGATCAAGCTCGACTTCGTCCACCACGTCTCCTATGAGCTGCGCTCGCCGCTCACCAACATTATCGGCTTCGCCCACTTCCTCGGCGATCCCTCGACCGGGCCGCTCAACGAAAAACAGGCTGAATATCTCGGCTACATCACCGCATCGACCAACGCTTTGCTCGCGATCATCAACAATATCCTCGATCTTGCGACCATCGACGCCGGCGCGATGACGCTGAACCTCGGGCCGGTGGACATCCGCACGACCATGGAGGCCGCCGCCGAGGGCGTTCAGGATCGTGTCGTCAAGGATGGCATCGTCCTCGACCTGCGCGCCGGTCCCGACATCGGCAGCTTCGTCGGCGACGGACGCCGCATCCGGCAGGTGCTGTTCAACCTTCTGTCGAACGCGATCGGCTTCTCCCCGAGGAACGGCCGCGTGTCGCTGCGCGCCGAACGCACCGACGAAGCCGTGATATTCATGGTGACCGACCAGGGGCCGGGCATTCCGGCCGAGATGGCGGACAAGGTGTTCGACCTGTTCGAGACGGACCCGCGCGGTTCGAGCCACCGCGGCGCCGGGCTCGGACTGTCGATTGTGCGCTCTTTTGTCGAATTGCACGGCGGACGGGTAACGATCGAATCGGCGATTGGACACGGGACGACGGTGGTGTGTACGTTTCCGCTTCCCGGGGTAGCCGCGCGAACGGCTGCCGAATAATCTACCTAAGGCATGATGGATCCTACCTCGTCGGGCGGCTCAAGCATCACCCTGACCTTGCCAAACGAACAGGCGATGCGAGACCTCGCCGTCGATCTCGCCAACGCGCTTGATCCGGGCGACGTCGTCGCGCTGTCAGGCGATCTCGGCGCGGGCAAGACAACGCTCGCGCGCGCGATGATTCGCCATTTGGCCGGCGACCCGGCGCTCGACGTGCCGAGCCCGACCTTCACGCTCATGCAGAGCTACGAGCTGCCGCGCTTCGTGCTGGTGCATACCGACTTCTACCGGCTCACTGGCCCCGATGATCTGCGCGAGCTCGGCTTCGAGGATTTGCCCGCCGGGGCCGTGGTGCTGATCGAATGGCCGGACCGGGCCCCCGATCTGCTGCCGGCCAACCGGTTCGACGTCGAAATAAAGCTGGACGTCGAGCACGGGCCGGATCGCCGCAACGTGCGCATCACCGGCCACAAGGCATTCGCGCCGCGCGTGGCGCGGCTCGCAAAGGCGCGGAAATTCCTGGAGAATGCCGGCTTTGCCGACGCCAAACGGATGCGTCTTGCCGGCGACGCCTCGACCCGCTCCTACGAAAGGCTGATGCTCGGCGACCGCACCGCCATCCTGATGAATGCGCCGCGCCGCCCCGATGGCCCGCCGGTAAAACATGGGCGGCCCTACAGCGCGATCGCGCATCTTGCCGAAGACGTCAGGCCCTATGTCGCGATGGCGAACGGATTACGCGCGCGTGGACTCTCAGCGCCGGAAATCTACGCCGCCGACATTGAAGGCGGGTTCGTCTTGATCGAGGACCTCGGCGACCGCACGGTGGTGGCGGGCGATCCGCCGACGCCGATCGCCGATTGCTACCGCACCGCCGTCGACCTGCTCATCGAGCTGCACGGTCTTTCGCTTCCGCCCGAGCTTCCGGTGACGCTGAACGTCGTGCATCGCTTGCCCGTTTACGACCTCGATGCCTTCATGATCGAGATCGAGCTGCTGCTCGACTGGTATCTGCCGCGGCTTTCGGCGACGCCGACGCCGACCGCGCGCAGCGCATTCCTTTCCTTCTGGCGTCAGGCGCTCGCGCCGGTGCTCGCCGCGCCGAAGACATGGGTGCTGCGCGACTTCCATTCGCCCAATCTGCTGTGGCTGCCCGAGCGAACCGGAACCGCGCGGATCGGTCTTCTCGATTTTCAGGACGCCCTCATGGGGCCGGCCGCCTATGATCTCGCCTCGCTTCTGCAGGACGCACGGGTGGACGTGCCCGAATCCCTGGAAATCGAGCTGATCGGCCGCTATGTGCGCGCGCGGCGGGAAGCCGATCCCGACTTCGACGCCCCCTATTTCGTGCAGCTCTATTCAACGCTCGCCGCGCAACGCGCCTCGAAGATACTCGGAATTTTCGCCCGCCTCGACCAGCGCGATCGCAAACCGCAATACTTGCGGCACATGCCGCGCGTCGCGAATTATCTGCAGCGCTCGCTCGCGCATCCCACGCTGGCGCCGATCAAAGCCTGGTGCAACGCCTATGTGCCGCCACCGCCGGCGTGACGCGGCAATCCCGTAATCACCCGGACGTGGGCTTCTGCCCGCGTCGCGGCTTTTTCTGCTTTTCCTCGGCAATGCCTCTTGGATCGAACCCGACATAGATCACGTATCGGCTGAGATCCTCGGTCGACGGCATCGGCACCGTCATGTCCTCGATCACATGGGTAAAGGGCACGTTGGGCTGGTCCTGCGGAATCGCGACCGGCACAAGATAGAGCTTCGTCCAGATGGTCTTCGGTTCGATTCCTTCCTGCACAAGCGCATAGCGCAGCGGAACCGTCGTGTCGCCCGCCGTGCCCGCGGGACCGAGGATCACGCGTCCTTGCACCCCGACTTTAATGGACAGGTTGCCGGCCTCCACCGAGCATTGCCGCGCGGTGCGCGAAAAGGTCGCCTGATAACGCACCCCCATCGCTTGATCGCTGCCGGGCGCCGTCATCTGCAGGGTCCCCGCACCTTTCCGAATGTCGGTCGGCGGACAAGCGACCTTGGTTGAGCCAGAGGACGCTGACTCGGTTGCTTTCGAATCGGCCGCGGCGGTGTTGTCCGAACCGACGCCAAAGAGATTGCGGAAGCGTTCAGTGAAGGACGGCGATGACGCCGGCTGGGAATATTTGTTAATTACATCCTCGGTGGAAGAGCACCCGGCGGCCAGCGCAAGAGCAACGAGCCCGATCGCCGATCGTCGATATGTGCGCCCGTGCCCGACGAGCGCGGCCGTCCGTCGGGCGACCGCCCACCATGACGGCTTCGGGCCGCTGTGAGCCTCACGCGGCGCAACCCCGTCGCTACCGCAATCGCGTCGTCCTTTCGTGCTCATGGCTGCGGATCGTCCTTGAGTCGGGCATAGAGCAGATGGTCCTGCCAGATCCCGTTGATGCACAGATACTCGCGCGCGTAGCCCTCGCGGGTAAAGCCGCACGATTCCAAGAGGCCGATCGAAGCGCGATTGGTCGGAATACAGGCGGCCTCCAGCCGGTGCAGGCGCAACACCGAGAACGAATAGGGCGCGATCGCGCACACCGCCGCCCGCATATAGCCTCGGCGCACGAAGGGCGCGCCGATCCAATAGCCGATGCTCCCGGCTTGCGCGACGCCGCGCCGAACATTGGCCAGCGTCAGCCCGCCCACCAACCCGCGCCCTCCCGAGCAAAAGATGAAGAACGCGTAGGACTGGTCGCTGCGTTGGTCCTCCACATAGCGCCGAAGCCGCCGGCGAAAAGCGCTGCGGGTCAAGTCGTCGACCGGCCAGGTCGGCTCCCACGGCGTGAGGAACTCGCGGCTTTTCTCGCGCAACGCCGCCCATTCCTCATAGTCGGTCATGAACGGCGGGCGCAAAACGACGCCTGCCCCCTCGATGGTCGCGGTCTGCTCGGAAAAGCTGACTGTGCGAAAGAACGCCATGGGTGTTTGTAGTCAATGCCGGTCCGGGCTGGCCGCCCGGATCACGCCGCCTTTAGGGTGAGACTTTCCGCGATTGCTGCGGCTCTTTCAAGACCGCCAGGCCCAAGGGCGGCGACCGCCGGGCGGCTGCGCGACATCAGCGCTTGGCCGGCCGCGCGCGCGCTGTCCACGGTGACCCCGTCGACCAAGGCGACGATTTCCGCAACCGGGATGACCCGGCCGTGAATGATCATGTGGCGAGCAAGCTGTTCGGCGCGCGCCCCCGAGCTTTCCAGCGCCATCAGCAGACCCGTCTTCATCTGCGCCTTGGCGCGCGCGACCTCCGCTTCGGTCAACCCCGCGGCGGCCGCCTCCATCTCGCCGACGATGACGCGCATGAGTTCCGCCGCATCGGCGGCGTCGGTACCCGCATAGAGACCGAACATCCCGGTGTCGGTATAGGGCGAGTGGAATGTGTAGATCGAATAGCAGAGACCTCGCTCCTCGCGCACCTCCTGAAATAGCCGTGAGGACATGCCGCCGCCCAGAATATTGGTGAAGACCTGAAGGCTATAGAGCGCCGGGTCGCGTTGCGGCAGGCCTTCGAGCGCAAGCGCGATATGCACTTGCTCGAGATCGCGCCGCTCGATATGGACGCCCCCCTTGAACGTCGCCGACTCGGGGCCGGCGGGCGCAGGGCCGGTAAATTGTGTAAACAGCCGCTCGACCTCGTCGACGATCGCGGCATGTTCGACCGCGCCCGCCGCCGCCACCACGGTCGACGGCGCACGATAGTTGCGGGCGAGATAGGCGCGCAGTTTGCGCGCATCAACCGAGCGCACCGTCTCCGGCGTGCCGAGAATCGAGCGCCCGACCGGTTGATTGGCGAAGGCGGTCGCCTGCAGGAAGTCGAACACGAGATCGTCCGGCGTGTCCTCGAGCGCGCCGATCTCCTGAATAATTACATTCTTTTCGCGCACGATCTCGTCCGGATCGAAGCGCGGATGCGACAGGATGTCGGCGAGCACATCGAGCGCAAGCGGCACGTCCGCCTTGAGCATGCGGGCGTAATAGGCGGTGACTTCCACGCCGGTCGCGGCGTTCAGGTCGCCGCCCACCGCCTCGATCTGTTCGGCGATCTGCCGGGCCGAGCGTCGCTCGGTTCCCTTGAACGCCATGTGTTCGAGAAAATGCGAGATGCCGTGCTCATCGGAACACTCGTACCGGCTGCCGCAATTGACCCAGACGCCGAGCGCCGCCGTCTCGAGATGGGGCATGTCGTCGGTGACAACGACGAGACCGGACGGAAAACGGGTCACCTCGACAGTCATGCGGCTGCTCCTTCGCCGTCGCGCGCGGCGCGGCT
>JBAPYK010000094.1:0-2211 GCA_049284695.1 Rhodoplanes sp.
GCACTCTCCGAGCGGCTGTTGCGCTTGCCCTTGCTTTCGAAGTTACTTTGGCGACGGCCAAAGCTGAAACTATCGAATGCCGCGCGAAGCCAGAGACCCGCGAGTATTGGTCTTGGCGGGAGATCGACGGCCGGCGCTGCTGGTATAAAGGCCACCGCCGCATCAGCAAGGAGCTCTTGTCTTGGGGCCCGAAGACGCCCGCAGAGGCTATTAAGCCCGCAGAGGCTATTAAGCCCGCAGAGGCTAAGCCCGCAGAGGCTAAGCCCGCAGAGGCTAAGCCCGCAGAGGCTACGCCCGCAGAGGCTATTGAGCTTGATACGACAACGGCTGCCAACCTGCCGCAGATGAGCTCCGGCAAGCAATCCGGTGCCCCTAGGGAGCGCGTCGAGGTCAGCGAGCATCCCGAAACCGCTGTCGGTCCTTTAGGCCCGTTTGAGATCGCCTGGCGGAATACGATGGCGGACTTGAAGTTTCAGGACCGCGTAAAAACAATACGGACAATTGCGGTCAGACCAACGAACGCCAATTGAGGTCAACGGATCTCGCGGAGCTCGGCGGCGAAAGTTCGCGTCATTGGATAGCTTGAGAAGCGAACGGGCGTGTTCCGCTGCCGGAGCGCGCCTTGGCTCTCTCCGACGCCGTCATAAAGCCAGGGTCATCTGCGGATCGTCGTCGCTTACGCCTTCGCCGAGCGAGGAGAGCGAGACGCCGATCAAGCGCACCTTCTTCGGCATCGGAAACTCGGCTGCAAGCAGGTCCGCGCTGACCGCGGCGAATGTCGCGCGGTCGGCAATCGGCCTCACGCTGGTGTGGCTGCGGGTGATGATCTGAAAGTCCGCGAACTTCACCTTCAGCGTCACCGTCCGTCCGCGCACGCCCGAGCCTTCGCAATAGCGCCAGACCTTGTCGACGAGCGGCTCGAGCTCGGCCCGCATCTCGTCGAGGCTTTCGAGATCGCGCGCAAACGTATTTTCGGCGCCGACCGATTTGCGGACGCGATCGGCGCGCACCGGCCGCTCGTCGACGCCGCGGCAGAGGTTGAAATAGTGCACGCCGGCCTTGCCGAAATGCGTCTGCAGAAAAACCTCGTCCTTCGCTTTCAGGTCGAGCGCGGTGAAGATGCCGAGCCGGTTCATCTTCGCGGCGGTCGCCGGCCCGATGCCGTGGAAGCGCTCCACCGTCAGCGCCTCGACGAAGCCCGGCCCCATGGCGGGGGTGATGACGAACAGCCCGTCGGGCTTGCGGTGGTCGGAGGCGAGCTTCGCCAAAAACTTGTTGTAGGAAACGCCGGCCGACGCCGTCAGCCCGGTCTCGGCGCGAATCTTCGCCTTGATCAGCCGCGCGATCTCCGTCGCCGTCGCGATGCCCTGCAAATTCTCGGTCACGTCGAGATAGGCCTCGTCGAGCGACAGCGGCTCGATGATCGGCGTGAATTCGGCGAAAATCGCGTGGATCTGCCGCGAGACCTGCTTGTATGCCTCGAAGCGCGGCCGCACGAAAACGAGGTCGGGACATTTGCGGCGCGCCGTCACCGAGGCCATCGCGGAGCGGACGCCGAACTTGCGCGCTTCGTAGCTTGCGGCGGCGACCACGCCGCGCTCGCGCGACCCGCCGACGGCGACCGGCTTGCCCCTGAGCTCGGGATTGTCGCGCTGCTCGACCGACGCATAGAATGCGTCCATATCGACGTGGATGATCTTGCGCATGGCGGCTTTGCTCGTGCAAAGCTCATTCTAGCAGACACGCTTGGCGGCAATGCCCCGCTACCTACCGCAGACCCCTGCCTTTCGGGGTGCGGAAGTCGCCCAGCTTTTTCCGGGACGCAAGGAGCAGCCCCTATTCGCCTTCCACGAAGCGGACGCCCTTCTCATAGATCAAGAGCGCGATGCAGCCGCCCACGCTGCCCGGCGAATGCCGGGTGCCGGGCGGATGGATGACGAAGCTGCCCGCCCGGTAGGCGCCTTCTTCATCGAACTGGTCGCCCTCGAGGACGAGCATCGCGGAAGTCAAAAAATTAAAGAAGCAACTCGAACGCGGCAAGCATTAATTGCAGGCTCGTTGGGCGCGGGCGAAACCCCGATGCTCATCGGCGCGCTTGCCGCGTGCGCCGGCCCAAAAAAGGCGAGTAGCGGCGCCTGGCGCGCCGGGCTCGGCACTCATTCCTTGGCCGCCGGCCGCACCTACTGTTTCGCGATGCCGGCGCGATCGATG
>JBAPYK010000095.1:0-2890 GCA_049284695.1 Rhodoplanes sp.
CCACGCAACAACGTTCTCGGGCAGGTCGAGCGCGCTCGCGAAGCGCATAGGCTTAGGCAGTCGGAGGAGCGGCGCATCCGCCCTGCACGAAAAATCTGGGCAGCGCGAAACGATTTCAGCTTCCGAACGTTGGCCAAATGAAAGGGTAGCCACATCCCCTTTCGAGGCGAGCCCAGGGTAGTGTCCAACCCCCTCGAAACACACTTGCGTACCTGGGCTCGCCATCATGTATCCCACACCGGCGCTTGCTCCTCCTGCCGGACTAAGGGACACACGACCTTTTGCTATCCGATGTCTCTTCGGCGGCGGCTTGCAAACACATCTCAGCAACCGACCTACGCCGCCTTGCCGTTTCACCTAAGTTAGCCGGCAAGCCCACCAGCGGCTGCTCTTCTCTCCGCGCTTTGTAGGAACGATTCGTTAGCCGAACTTTGTTAAGCTCAGTTCCTTCGACCGTCGGCCCTCGCTTCCGCTCCTCACCACCTCTGAGGCAGGTGGCGACCGCCGAGGCGGACGTTCCGACTTCGAGGAGAGCAGGATGCGAATGCTGAAGAAACAAGAGTCGGGGTATGCTGATGCCGCTCGCTTGCATACCGGGCGCATCGCGTATTGCATCAAAGAAGAAGTCACTAGCGAGTATGGGATTGGCCGATGGAAGCAGCGGACTCCGACCGCCGCACTGAATCAACCGCGATCGGATGCGCGCGCATGCGCTTGAGGATCCAATTTGCATCTGCGCTGAGGCTTACGGCGGGCTTGCATTACCTGCATGCGGGACCCGCGGGTGCCGGCCTCGTTGGAGTAGCCGGCACCCGCCCCCACCCAGGCCGCTTACGCGGCCCGTGCCGGCTGATTAGACCCTCCTTCTGAATTCGGATCACTCTTGGGGACTCTTGTTTTCGCAACCGTCGCTCTCGGCTTCGAAGCATTCGATTTCTTTTCCCACGACGGGGTTCCTGAGCCGATCGCGTCGATGCGCCTAACAAGCGCAACGATTGCTCCTGACCCGATCGCCTCGTCGACGCGCCTAATCAGCGCAAGAATCGCTCGCAGTTTATAGCCCGCAACGTCGCCAGTTCGCTTCATGGTGCCCTCCTCGCCCAAACGGTCCCGTCAGCGTGCCGCATCCATGGCGCTCCGGCAATGCGAGGCGAGAAACATGGTAACAAATGCATTAATGCGGTTCGGACGAGCCCAAACAAATGCGCCGCACCTTAACTCGCGATTTTGTGATCGATATAGCACGGTTGTGCAGTACTGCATGGTGTCACATACCTTATCCCCGAAAACCATAGCCACCGTTTACAGCGCAAAGGAAAGATATTACCTCCGCCCTGTCGCAATACCGCGATAACAAGTTCATGGAGGTTAGCGATGACCTGCGTATACGGATGAGATGGACAAGCGGTTTTTTGTGACGAGCCAGATTCGCGGAGACCTCCTGCAAGTTTGTTCTTTGGTTCGAGCGCGCCGCCGGCGTTCTTTCGTCCCGACCGCCGATTTCACAGCCGCCGCGCACAGGGGCGGTCAAGGCTGGCCGCGTCTTGAGCGGCCACCGCAAGGCTTGGCCTTGATCGGCCCGAGCACGGCGGCATGCTCGATCGGATCAGGATTGGAGAGGCCCGATGGCTGGCCGCGATCGGCGCTCTCTGGCGCGACTGGAACTGACCCGTGTAGACGGTTATCCTTGTCGCGCGCGGGCGACCTCGTGGCGAAGAGCGGCGCATCGGCTGTAAGCGTCGCCGGGCGGCCTCATTTGTGTCCTGCCGATTTGAGGCGCCCGCGCGCCGGTTCTTTCGGGCGTCGTGGTTTCCATTGCGCGACGAAGCGCTCGTAGCTTCGCTCGGCTTGGGCCGCGATCAGCATCTCCTGGTCGCGCAGCGCCTTGACGTTATAGGCGTACGCTGGCCCCCGCCGGCTGCCCTTCTGTTGCGGATGCCCGGCCTGCAGTTCCATCGCGCGCGTCTTGTTGGCGACCAGCGCTGGGCGCGCCCAGAGATAATCCTCGCCCCTGGTCAACAAATGCCAGCACAGCACGGTGAGCTTGCGGGCCACGGCGACGGCGGCGATCTGATGGCCGCGCCGGGCGCGGATGCGCACGAAGAAGGCGTGCAGCGGTCCGGGCGCCTTGGCCGCCGCCCACGCCGCCTCGACCAGCATGGCGCGCGCGTGACTGCGGCCGATCTTGCTGATGCGCCCGTGATGGGCCACGCCCAGGCCCGACTGCCGAACCCGTGGGTTCAACCCGAAATAGCTCACGAGCTTCTGCGGGCTCTTGAACCGGCTGATGTCGCCGATCGCCGCGACGATGCCGGTTGCGACCGTGAGATTCACGCCCGTGATTGTGATCAGCCTTCTGACCGCGGGATCTTCGATCGCGGCTTGTGCGATCTCGCGGTCGAGGACGGCCTGGTCCTCCGCCAGCCTGTCCAACTCCCGCACGTGCCGCTCGACGGCTGCGCGTTCGTCCTCCGGCAACGACTGACGGGCCAGCCACGCCCTGCCGCGCGCGCTGAACAGATCCGCATGCGGACACTTCGGGATCAGATGCGCATGCAGGATCGAATGCACCTCGTTCTTGATCCGCGTGCGATGCCGCACGACTTGGTAACGCCGCGCCGCCAGTCGGCGCTTGCGTTCAGTGACGGCGTCAGGCGTCCAAATCTGCGGCAAATATCCCGCCGCCTGCAGGCTGGCGAGCGTGCCAGCGTCGATCTTGTCGGTCTTAACGTGAGCCTGGGCGATCGCCTTCACCTGCAAAGGATTGGCGATGATCACCCGCTCCACAAAGGGCGTCAGCACGCGCGACACCGCCATGCTGTTGCCGGTCGCCTCGATTACCACCTCATCGGTCGACCGCAGTTTTTTGCCCAATCCTTCGAGAGCAGTT
>JBAPYK010000096.1:0-22340 GCA_049284695.1 Rhodoplanes sp.
CGCAATGTGCGGCTTGAGCCGCGTGTAATTGACGGCGAGCGAGCCCGCTTTGTCCCCGAACGGCGCCTCTCGGACCGCCGCCTGGGCGAGGACGGGCGTCGACCCAGTGAGCGCGCCAATCGCCGGCGCAACGAGAGCCGCGACGCCGAAAAAGATACAAACGACCGGCGGGCCACGACGCATGACGGGTCCCAGCTGACGATGAAATCGCCGCTCTCCTATCACGCGTGCCGACGGCCCGTCAGCCTCAGGACACGCACACCGTACCGGTGCCTTTAAGCCCGATAACCTGCGCCGCGCCCCGACTGAGGTCCAGATGCAGGCCGCGCGTGAATGGGCCGCGATCGTTGACCTCGACGACCACCGATTTGCCCGTGCGCGGGTTGGTGACCGTCAGCTTCGTCCCAAACGGCAGTGTCCGGTGCGCCGCGGTCAGGCCGTCGGGATTGAACGGCTGGCCGCTCGCGGTGTGCCGGCCCTGCCAGTAATAGGCCGAGCGAAGCATTTGGCCGTTGTCGCAGCTAAACGTGCTCGTTGCGTCCGCCCGGCGAGATGTCGGCGTTCGCTCCGCCCGCGCCTCGGCGGCCCGCACTTTCGTCGATGGCGCTTGTTCCGCGACGACTCCGGCACAGCCGGATACTACGAGGCCGAGGAAGGCCGTCGCAACAAATAGGATCTCCGTTCTCAAGTCCCCCTCCGGATTGCGACACACATACTTACGCTGCCGGTTCCGAC
Organism: Rhodoplanes sp.; assembly: GCA_049284695.1. Lineage (GTDB taxonomy): Bacteria > Pseudomonadota > Alphaproteobacteria > Rhizobiales > Xanthobacteraceae > Rhodoplanes. The sequence continues at coordinate 736 of JBAPYK010000096.1, forward strand.
CCCCGACTTTGACCCGCCCCGTCCGTGTGCTACACAAGTGACCAAAATGAGGCTAAAAATCCTTTCATTTCAGATGATTGATGCGATGCGCGAGAACTTCGCCCGGCGTGGCGCGAAAGCAACAGGAAGCCCGTGATGACGATCCGCCTGCATCGCGGCGACCTTCCCGATCTCGCCCGTTATCAGGGCGCGGTTGCGATCGATACGGAAACCATGGGGCTGCAACCCGCCCGCGATCGGCTGTGCGTGGTGCAGCTCTCGCCCGGTGACGGCAGCGCCGACGTGGTGCAAATCCCGCAGGGGGCTGCCGACGCGCCCAACCTCAAGGCGCTGCTCACCGACGCAAACCGCTTGAAAATCTTCCATTTTGCCCGCTTCGACCTCGCCATCCTGCTCCAAACTTTCGGGGTCAAGGCGACGCCGGTCTACTGCACCAAAATCGCTTCGCGGCTGACCCGCACCTATACTGACAAACATGGCCTTAAAGACATTTTACGCGAGGTCCTCGGCATCGAAGTTTCCAAGCAGCAACAGCTTTCCGACTGGGGCGCCGAGAAGCTCACCGACGCCCAGATCGCCTATGCCGCCTCGGATGTCCTTCATTTGCACGCGCTGAAGACCCGATTGGACGAAATGCTGGCGCGGGAAGGCCGCGAGCGTCTGGCCGAGGCCTGTTTTCGTTTCCTGCCGACCCGCGCCGAGTTGGACCTAGCCGGTTGGGCGGGCGAGGATATTTTTGCCCATTCGTGAAGGTGCCGTCGCGACCCGCCGCGGGACGGCCATATTCACGGGCGATTTTGGGGCCATGGGATCGTAGGATCGGTCCGGGGCGATCCGCAACGAGAAGCTGGGGATGAACCGTCTCGTCGCCGTGCCTGCCATTGAGCGACAGGATGTCCGTGCTTTTGCTGCAACGAGCCGGACACGCAGCGAACGCATGTTCCGCCGCGCCGCCCTGCACAGCCGGCTGATCCGCTTTCTACGAATTGGGATACCGGTCGGGATTGTCGTCGCGCTCGGCCTGATCGTCGTGGCGGCCTATTTCAATCCGTTCCGGGCACCCGCCAATATCTCGGCCGACCCGGGCAAGCTCGTCGTCAGCGGGAACAAGATCGCGATGGAGCACCCGCGGCTGACAGGATACACGACCGACCAGCTTCCCTACGAGCTGACGGCGCGGGTCGCGTCCCAGGATCTCGCCAAACCCGACATGATCGAACTCACCGATCTTAGGGCGCAGCTTCAAACCAAAGACCAAGGCATCCTCGAGATCACCGCGAAGACCGGATTTTACGACGTCAAGTCCGAGCTGCTCCGGCTTTCCGACAACATTTTGGTGCGGACGACGACCGGCTATGAAGCGCGGCTGCACGAAGCGGTGATCGATATCAAGAGAGGAACAATCGTCTCGGAACAGAGGATCGAGACCAAGTTCCCCAATGGCACCCTCGAAGCCAATCGAATCGATGTGTCCGAAAATGGAGCGGTGGTGCTTTTTAGTCAGGGAGTGGAAACGATTCTGGTGTTGGATCCGCCGAAAGCAAGCCAATCCGCGACGAACGCCGAATGAGGATCGCTGTGTCCCTACGCTTCGCATGGATGATCATTTTTGCCCTTTCCGCCGTGGTCGGCGCATCAGGCGCGGCCGGCGCACAGCCGCAAGCGGGCAACGGTCCGCCCAACGCGCTGCAGGGGTTCTCGCAAAACCGCGACCAGCCGATCAAGATCGACGCCGCTTCGCTCGAGGTGCGCGACAAGGACAAGACCGCGACCTTCTCCGGCGACGTCCAGCTGGTGCAGGGCGACACGGTGCTCAACTGCAAGAAGATGGTCGTCTTCTACAACACAGATGCCAAGAACGCGGCCTCCAAGGACGGCGCCGACTCGAAAAGCATTCGCCGCATCGAGGTCCATGGCGACGTGGTCGTCACCCAGAAGGACCAGAAAGCTACGGCCGACAAAGGCTTATTTGACATGAAGACGAACGTGATCACGTTGGTCGGCAATGTCGTGATCTCGCAAGGCCAGAATGTGGTCAAAGGGGATCGCTTGAGCGTCGATCTGACCACCAGCGTTTCCCGGGTCGAATGCGCCAAATCGAGCCAGTGCCGCGTTCAAGCCTTGCTTCAGCCGGGCGGCGGAAAGGAGGGCGGGCCTGACGTCGGGGCCGCCAGGGATCTCCTGAAGCCCAAGCCCTCCACCCCGCCGGGCCTATAATGCTAGGACCGCGCCATGCTGCGATTGGATCATGATGGCAGGCCGCCGTCGCTTTTCGGTTTCGGCGCCTGGCGCTGAGGCAGGGGTGTTCGACATTTTCGCTTGGTTCCGCCGCCCTGCAAAAGCACCGCGCCAAACGGCGTGGCCTGCGGATACGTCCCGCAAGGGCGGCGGCGTCAGCACGGCGCGCGGCAACCCGGAGGTCGTGAACCGAGAACGCGCGCCTCGCCAGCAAGCAAAGCCCCGGGGGGCCGAACGGCCACAGCCCGACCAAACCGCCCAGCACGCCGCCTCCCGAGGGTATCTCGCCATTCACAACGTGGAAAAGAGCTTCGGCAGCCGAAAGGTCGTGAAGGGGGTTAGCCTCTATCTCCGCCGCGGCGAAGCGGTCGGCCTGCTCGGACCGAACGGCGCCGGCAAGACCACCGTGTTCTACATGATCACCGGGCTCATCGCCGCCGATCGCGGGCGCATCGAGCTCGACGGGCACGACGTGACCACTCTGCCGATGTACCAGCGGGCGCGCCTCGGCATCGGCTACCTTCCGCAGGAACCGTCGATTTTTCGCGGGCTCAATGTCGAGGACAATATCCGCGCGGTGCTCGAAGTGGTCGAGCCGAACAAGAAGCAGCGCGAGGCCGATTTGAACGCCCTCCTGGAGGAGTTCAATATTACCCGCCTGCGGAAGACGCCATCGATCGCACTATCGGGCGGCGAGCGGCGGCGGCTCGAGATCGCCCGCGCGCTTGCCACCCGGCCGAGCTACATGCTGCTCGACGAGCCGTTCGCCGGCATCGATCCGATCGCCGTCGGCGACATCCAGGCGCTGGTGCGCCACCTTACCGAGCGTGGCATCGGCGTTCTCATCACCGACCATAATGTGCGGGAAACCCTCGGCCTCACCGACCGAGCTTACATCATCTATTCGGGTGAGGTCCTCATGGAGGGCCAGACCGACGACATCATCAATAACCCCGACGTGCGTCGGCTCTATCTCGGCGAAGCCTTCCGTATGTAGGAGCGGATTTGCCCAACGATTGGCGGCAGGGCCTGCCTATTTTCTAGGCAGCGCTTATAAACACCTCGCAAAAAGTTGGATGTACAGCCCGCTCAAGACGGGCTATGCAAGAACCGGACCAACTTTCCGGTGACCGATGGCGCTTTCGCAAAGGCTGCAGCTTCGACAGACCCAGTCGCTGGTGATGACGCCGCAGCTCCTGCAGGCGATCAAGCTGCTGCAGCTGTCCCATCTCGACCTCACCGCCTATGTCGAAAACGAGATCGAGCGCAATCCGCTCCTGGAGCGCGAGGCAGGCGAAGAGGCGGCGGGCGGCGAACCTGAGGCGGTTGACGCGGTTGACGGACAGACGGCCACGGACTCGGCGCAGCCCGATTGGCTCTCGGACGAATTCGAGACCAGCCGCGCGGCGCTTGAGAAAAATCTCGACACCGACCTCGAAAACGTCTTTCCGGACGAGCCCAGCGCGGCTGCCCCGCGTTCGGAGATTCAGCCGCAACCTTATTCCGACTGGTCGACGCAGAACGGGAATGGGCGCTACGACGACGACTACAATCTCGAAGCCTTCATCGCCTCGGAACCGACGCTGGCCGACCACCTCGCCGAGCAGTTGATTTTCGCCACGAACGATCCGGTTGATCGGCTGATCGGTCAGTATCTGCTCGATCTCGTCAACGAAGCCGGCTACCTCGTCGGCGACCTCGTCGAGGTGGCGGACAAACTCGGCGCGCCGATCGCACGGGTCGAAGCTGTCCTGGCGCTGCTGCAAACCTTCAGTCCGCCTGGCGTGTGCGCACGTAATCTCGCCGAGTGCCTGGCGAACCAGCTCAAAGAGCGCGACCGGTTCGATCCAGCGATGCAGGCGCTAGTCGCTCACCTTGATTTGCTGGCCAAACGCGATTTCGCGGCGCTGCGCCGGTGCTGCGGCGTCGGCGATGAAGACCTCGTCGACATGATCGCGGAAATCCGCCGGCTCGACCCCAAACCGGGCATCAGATTCGGCTCGACCATCGTACAACCCGTCATACCCGACGCGTTCGTGCGACCAGGGCCGGACGGAAGTTGGATAATCGAACTCAATTCCGACACGCTGCCGAAAGTGTTGGTCAACCAAGCCTATTACGCGCGCGTGGCGAGCACCACGAAAGCCGAGGCCGACAAGACCTATCTCGGCGATTGCCTGCAGAGCGCGGCTTGGCTGGTGCGCGCCCTCGATCAGCGGGCGAAGACTATTCTCAAGGTCGCAACCGAGATCGTGCGCCAGCAGGAGGCGTTCCTCACCAACGGCGTCGAGCAATTGCGCCCGCTCAACCTCAAGACCGTGGCCGAGGCGATCGGCATGCATGAATCCACGGTCTCGCGCGTCACCGCCAACAAATCGATGGCGACGCCGCGCGGGACTTTCGAGCTGAAGTTCTTCTTCACTTCGGCGATCGCGGCGGCGAACGGCGGCGATGCCCACTCCGCCGAGGCGGTGCGCCATCGCATCAGGCAGTTGATCGATACGGAGACTGCGAACGCGATCCTGTCCGACGATACGATCGTCGAGAAACTGCGCGCGGCCGGCATCGACATCGCCCGGCGCACCGTCGCCAAGTATCGCGAGGCGATGCGTATCCCCTCCTCCGTGCAGCGCCGGCGCGACAAGCAGATGCAATCCGCCGCCGTCAGCTAACCTGCTGCGCACGCCTTGCCGCCGATGCGCGCCGCGCGGCGCGCGGCATCATTGCCGCCCCGGCGCGGCCATGATACCGCAGCGCTCCAGAATTAGAGCAGGATGAGTTGATGTGGAATCGACCAATCTCTTACCGTCATCGCCCGCGCAAAAGCGGGCGATCCAGTAACCACGAACGTTCACCGTGATTACTGGAATGCTCCGCCTTCGCGGAGCATGACCACTGCTGGTGAGGGTGGACGACGAGGCCGAAATCATCATGCTTTAGCGCCGAAAGCGGCGGCGGGAGGAGAACAAGATAATGCCGAAGAATACGCAGAAGGTCGGTTGGATCGGCATGGGCCGCATGGGCTATCCGATGGCCGAGTGCCTGCTCAAGGCCGGTTACGGCGTGTCGATCTGGAATCGCACGCGGGCGAAGGCGGAGCCGCTCGCAAAGCTCGGCGCCAAGGTCGTCGACAAGGCGGTCGATCTCGCCGACGTCGACGTGCTGTTCTCAATGGTCTCGACCGGCGCGGACCTGGAGCAGGTCTATTTCGGCAAGGACGGCGCGCTCACCGCCAAAGGGCGCGTGCCGCCGGTGTTGGTCGACTGCTCGACCATCGCAGTCGAGGAATCGGCCGCGCTGCGTAAGCGCGCGAAGACCGTCGGCGCCGAACTCGTCGTCTGCCCGGTAAGCGGCAACGCCAAGGTGATCAAGGCCGGCAAACTGTCCGCGGTCGCCTCCGGTCCGGAGCCGGCCTTTCGCAAGATCGAGGACATGGCGAAGGCATTCGCTCCGCGCGGAGTTTCTTATGTCGGCGACGGCGAGCTCGCGCGGGTCTGCAAGATCGCGCACAATGTCTTTTTGACCGTGATCATGGAGAACCTGATCGAGGTCATGCTGCTGGTGAACAAGATGGGCGTGCCGCGCCACGCCTTTCTCTCGTTTCTCAACAACAGCGTCATGGGTTCGATGTTCACGGCCTATAAGTCGCCCGCCTTGGTGAACCTCGACTGGACCACGACCTTCACGCCGGAACTCCTGCGCAAGGATATCGATCTCGGACTCGCACTCGGCCGCGAGCTGGACGTGCCGATGCCGGTCACCGCCGCAACTCGCGAAGTGCTGCAAACACACTTCGGCGCAGCTATTCTGCAAAAGGACCCGCAGGCCTATCTCGCCAAAGACTTCGCCGCACTGATGGAGACGATGGCGCTCGGCGCCGGCATGAAGCTCGAAAGCGAAAATCAGAACGTGCCGACCGGCCTGGAGAGCTGAGGACGGAGGTCGCGCAACGGATGGCGCGTCGCGCGTCCGCCCCTCCCCTGCTTTGATTCATCGCGCCGAGCCCGACGGCCGCAGCGAGCGGCTGATCCGCGTCACAATCGCATCCCACCGCCGCTCTTCGCTCTGCGGATAGGCAAGATAAATGCAGTGCATCGACCCCCGGATGCCGACCGGAAAATTGCAGCGGCTGTAAAAGATCTGCTCGTCGTTTACGCCGGAGATCGCAAAAAAGCGGTCGGTCACGCGGTTGTAGTCGAGGCTGTCGCGCGGCCCGGCGAAATAAGCGCGCACGAAGCTTGCCGGCGTATGTCGCTCGTCGTTGCCTTCGACATACATCATCAGCCAGGCGCGATCGTCGGGGGAGCGCAGCGTGCGGCCGGTTCCTCGCGGCGGCGGGCCCGCGTCGACGGAGAAAATGTTTTCGGGGTAGTCCACCGTTGTTCCCAATGAGTCGGACAGCACGCTCCACTGCGGCTCGTCGAGGCCGGCCGTCGATGCGGTGGACTGCGTCTGTGCGGCGGCGGGCGTCGCCAGCGCGAAGATCGCGAGCAGACCCGCCATGCATGCGTTCAGTCTTGTAGCCGTAGCGCTCATCATCACACCGTATCCGTTTGCGAATACGCCATGCCGACGCGAGCGTGCCGACCGCGTTCTGCTGCCATGCGGGACGTGGTCGCGGAGCCTGCCTCACGATCGACGTTGGCGGCGATGGCGGCGGTTCACGCCGCCATTCGCCTAGTACGTCCATCATGACCCGAGGTTTTGCTCAGGCGCGCGTTTCAAGCGGAATTGATCGCAATCATGGAGGCGCGCCTGTGCCGGCGATGCCGAGGTCGTTCGCGCAATCGTCCACCCTCTCCCGCGAGAGAGGTGGGTGAGAATCACTGGCCTTCCGCCCGCAGCTTGAATCGCTGGATCTTGCCGGTCGCCGTCTTCGGCAGATCGGCGCGGAATTCGAGCCAGCGCGGATATTTGTACGGCGCGAGCCTTTGCTTGCAGTGCTCCTGGAGCGCTTGCGCAAGCTCGGGCGAGGCGCGGCCTTGATCTTTCAGCACGACAAACGCCTTGGGCTTGATCAGCCGCTCCTCGTCGGGCCACGCGACGACCGCCGCCTCCAGCACCTCAGGGTGGGCGAGCAACGCGCCCTCGACCTCGAACGGGGAGACATAGATGCCGCCGACCTTCAGCATGTCGTCGCGCCGGCCGCAATAAATGAAATAGCCGTCTTGGTCCTCGACATATTTATCGCCGCTGCGCGTCCACTCGCCGAGAAACGTCGAGCGCGACTGCTCGCGATTGTTCCAGTACATGAGCGCGCTGCTCGGTCCCCTGACGTGCAATTCGCCCATGTCTCCCTTTTTGACCGGCATGCCGTCATCGCCGACGAGCTTGATGTCGTAACCCGGCACCGGCTTGCCGGTGGTGCCGTATCGCACTTCCCCCGGCCGATTGGACAGATAGATGTGCAGCATCTCGGTCGAACCGAGGCCGTCGAGAATGTCGATGCCGTAGCGGTCGCTCCACCGCCGGCCGATGTCGGTCGGCAACGGCTCGCCCGCCGAAACGGCGCAGCGCAGCTTCACCTCGTCGCGCCGCAGCGCGACCGGACTGGCGAGGTAGGCCGCATAGAAGGTTGGTACACCGTAGAACACCGTCACCGGATGCGCCCGCAGCACCGCCGCGACCGACTCCGGCGTCGGCCGCTCCGGCATCAGCACGGTGGTGGCGCCGGCCGACATCGGAAACGTCAGCGCGTTGCCGAGCCCATAGGCAAAGAACAGCTTCGCGACCGAGAAGCACACATCGTTCTCGGTCAGCCGCAGGGTCGGCGCCGCATAGAGCGAATTGGTCAGCGGCAGATTGGCGTGGGCGTGCACCGCGCCCTTCGGCTTGCCGGTCGAACCCGAGGTGTAGAGCCAGAAGCAGACGTCGTCGCGCGTTGTCGTCGCCGTGAACGCGGGGCCGCTCGCCTCCTGCAGCAAGTCCTCGAATCGATGATGCCCGTGCGCATCATCGCCGGACACGATCACATGGGCCAACTCCGGGCAGGCGCCGACGATATCGGCGAATTTCGGATAGAGCGCCTCCGACACCACGAGCAATCGCGCGCGGCTGTCGGTCAGCATGTAGCGGTAGTCATCCGTAGTCAGCAACGTGTTGACCGGCACGGGGATCACGCCCGCCTTGATTGCGCCGAGAAAGGCGGTCGGCCAGTCGATGCAGTCGAGAAGACAGACGAGGATGCGCTCCTCGCGCCGGATGTCGAGCTTGCGCAGGACGTGGCCGAACCGTTCGACGCGGTCGGCGAGATCGCCATAGGTCCAAGCGCCGCGCGGATCGATAAAGACGGGCTTGGCGGCGCGTCCGGCGGCCAGATTGCGCTGCAATATGTCGGCAGCGAAGTTGTACTCGCGCGGTATCGCATCGGCCGCGGGCGGCTGGTTGGGGTGTGGCGCTGACGGCGTATCGATGCGTTCTGCAAGCGACATGAGCGTTTCGTCCCATTATTTGGAGATTTGGTCGACCTCGCCTCGCCGCGATTACGCAACAGGTTCGAAAGGTCGGCAGTTCAGTCCTTACGCCTTCTATTGCGCTCTGGGTTTTCGAGGCGCGACATCTTGAGCCGACGCGGCGAAAAGATCAATGTTACATCGAAAACGATTGCCTCTATAGTTTAGCCACCCCGCCGGCCGCCGGCGCACAACAATCGCCCCGAGGAGACCGCCATGGATCAGATCACGCGCGAGGTCCGCGCCGAAGACATCAACCCGCGTTACAACTGGGGCCGCGCGCTGCCCGCGCTCGGCATCACGGGGGTCGATTTCGAGGAGCGTGTCGACTATCGCCGCATGCACAATTATCGCCTGTCGCGCGCTCGCCAGGCGCTGAACAATTCCGAGCTCGGCGCGCTCCTGGTGATGGACACCAACAACATCCGCTACCTGACCTCGACCAAGATCGGCGAGTGGGAGCGCGACAAGATTTGCCGTTGGGCGATGCTCACCCGCACCGGCGATCCGATCCTGTGGGACTTCGGCTCGGCCGCCGTACATCACCGGCTGTACTGCCCGTGGCTCAAGCCGGAGAACTGCAAGGCCGGCCTGCTCGGGCTCCGCGGGACGGTGTCGCCGTCCTTCGGCCTGATGGCGAAGCATGCAGGCGAAATCGCCGCGCTGATCAAGGAAGCCGGCTGCGACAACATGCCGGTCGGCGTCGATATCATCGAGCCGCCGATGCTGCACGAGCTGGAGAAGGCCGGGCTGAAGATCGTCGACGGCCAGCAGGTGATGCTCGAAGCGCGCGAGATCAAGAACGTCGACGAAATCGCGCTGTTGAACCGCGCCGCCGCGATGGTCGATGGCGCCTATCACCTCATCAATGAGGAACTGCGTCCCGGCGTGCGCGAGAACGACATCGTCGCCAAGGTCAACGAGTTTCTCTATCGCAACGGCTCCGACGACGTCGAAGCGGTGAACGCCATCTCGGGTGAGCGCTGCAATCCCCACCCGCACAATTTCACCGATCGCATGGTGCGGCCGGGCGACCAGGTGTTCTTCGACATCCTCCAGTCGTTTATGGGCTATCGCACTTGCTACTACCGCACGTTCAACGTCGGACGCGCGACCCCGGTGCAGCACGACGCCTACAAGCTGTGCCGCGAATGGCTTGACCTCGCGATCGATCTCATCAAGCCGGGCGTCACCACCGATCGCGTTTGCAGCGTGTGGCCGAAGGCGCAGGAGTTCGGCTTCCCCGACGAAACCTCGGCCTTCGGCCTGCAGTTCGGCCATGGACTCGGCCTCGCGCTGCACGAACGGCCGATCATCTCGCGTGTGGTCTCGTTGGAGCACCCGACCGAGATCAAGGAAGGCATGGTGTTCGCGCTCGAAACCTATTGTCCGGCGAAGGACGGCTATTCGGCGGCGCGGATCGAGGAGGAGGTCGTCGTCACCGACACCGGCTGTCGCGTGATCACGCTGTTCCCGGGCGAGGAGTTGCCGATCGCCGCAAAGTACTGAGCGCAGCCGGCGATCTCTTCGGCGAAAGCTTTGCTTCCCTCTCCTCGAGGAGAGGGAAGTTTTTTTATGCGCCATAGCGACAAACAGCGCGGACGAAACGGCCGCCGCCGGGAGAAGGCGGGCGAGCGGTCATTCTGTTGTCGCTCACCAAGCCTAAAGTCCCCCGCGCCCAGGAGCAGTGGAATGACCGTAACCGAGGGCTTCGGCATGCCGAAAACCCCGGAACGAGAAAGCATTTGCTCTAATATCCCTGTCAAAAAAAGTATTCTTCTTTTACCGAATTGCTATTTATACGTTTTATGTCTGTATTCTGTAATAAAAATACAAATATTTTTAAGTGTTGCTGTAACTTTATTAACAACATTAGATTATAATCTTTGGCAATACGGCGTCAGCGCATTCGAACGCGAGGACGTTCACCCACGCTGAGACGATCACTCGAGGAGACCGACAATGCTAAACCCCCAACCAGAAAACGTGACTCAGGCCGTGCAGGAGGCAACCCGCGAGGGGGCCGAACAGGCTGGCCGCATCGCGCAAATATCGACAGATGTCAGCGAGCGCGCCGCGCGCGCCGGAACGGAAATTCTCCAGCGCAATGTGGAAACCGTTCAGGAAGCGCTGCACTCGATCGCCGAGATTACCGCACGTCTGACCGAGCGTTCGGCCGATCAATTCAGCCACGTCTTCGGCATCTCCGGCGAAGAAGCGCACAAGGCCGCGCAGAAATCGTCAGACAATATCGACGCCATCGTCCACTCGAGCGCGGTGCTCGCCGAGGTCGCTCAGAGCATCTCGCGGGAATGGGCGAATTTCGCCCGCGAGCGCATGGAACAGAATTTCACCCGGTTCGATGCGCTGTTGCGCTGCCGCAGCCCGCAGGACTTCACAGCAGTCCAGAGCGAATTGTTGCGCGACAATCTCGAGAGCTTCCTCCAGTGCGCCCGCCGGATCGCGGAAAAATCGATGCAGATGGCGGAGGAAGCGACGAAGCGGACGGCCGAAGCGGTGGAACACGCCCACGCAGCCTAACGCTTCGTTCTGCAGGACAACGGCGTCCGCAATTCTTCAGTCCAACAAGAAGTCGGGGCCGGCGCGATGCGCTGGCCCCGATATTTTACGTTGCTCTGAAACTCGGCCCGAGCGGCGAAATCCACACTTAATCGACCGCGCTCACCGCTGGGCGCCCTCGCCGACGATGGAGAACGGGCCCCAAAAGGCGGGATCGGCATTGCGCGGATCCGATGTGTCGTCCAGATAGCCCAGCATCGCCCGCCGCAACGCCTCGGCCCGGCCGAGCTCGGGGTTGCGGGCGAGAATGTCGAACGTTTGCGTCGTCAATCGCGTCGCCGCGTTCGACTCCACCGCCCAATGCGAAACCAACAACGCGCGAGCGCCGGCATAGAAGAAGGCGCGCGCCAAACCGGACAGGGCTTCGGCGCCCGGCTTCTCACCAGCAATCGTGTTGCAGGCGGAGAGCACGACCCAGTCGGCATTCAACTTCAGCCGCGCGATCTCGCTTGCGGTCAGCAGGCCATCGTCCTCCTCCGTCAGCTGCGCGGGGAGGCTGAGCGCGAGCGACGGCTCTGCCAATCCTTTGACGTCGCCGGCGACCAGGCCGTGGGTAGCGAAGTAGACAATGCGGTAATCGGCGAGCGGCGCGTGCTTGACGGCGCTCTCCCGCGCCTTCTCCCGCAACCTGATGTCGCCCATCGGCGCGCTGAGCGTTTTCGCAACCGATTTCAGCTCGTCGGCGGTCTCTTCGAGCCGCGGCAGCGACTCGCCAAGCTTCTGACGGTCGACATTGGCGCCGCGCCAGAATTCGGAATAGGCGCGGGTGACGAGGCTGCGGCTCCCGCCGCGGCGTCCTTCGCCGTCAGACGATTGCTCGGGCCCGAAGACCGGATCGCCGAATCCGAGAAGCGGCTTTCCGCCCTGTTCACCCCGCGTCTGCGTCCGCAGCGCGCGCAGGCTGGCGACGGAAGGCAGCACGGTGACCGCATGGCGCCGGATGAGCCACGCCGCTTTACGATAGCGGTCGGCATCTGGCTCGCTCCCCGCCGCTGCGGAGGGCGGCTCGGTCACGAGCAAGTGGAACGGCAGCGCGGTCAACGGCCCTGACGGAACGATGAGCAGATGGCGCTTGTCCTTGATCAGCCCTTCGACCGGACCGATGAGGGCGGCATAAAGGTCGTATGCCGCTGTCGGATCGAACTTTTCGGCCTTTCGCGCCGGATCGTTCGAGGCGTCGATAAAAAGCCCGCGCCGCAGATCGACGACCTTGCCGGCAAGCGCGTCAACGCCAAGGGGAATTGTCTTCCAGGCGTAGCCTTCCCGCGTGAGCGCGAAGACGTAGCTCTCGTTCTCTCCGGGCAGCAGAAACACCAGCGCCTCGTCGGCGCCGAGAAGCCGCTGGACCTCCTCCGCCTTCATTGGAGTCGGCCGGGTCAGCGCCACGTAGTCGCTGAATTGGGTCCGCAGCCGCACGGAATTTTCGTTGAGCCTGCGCTCGGTATTGGCCATCCGCGTACGGATATTGGCGATGGCGACCGCGGTCTCCGGCGTGCTCGGCTTCGATAACGCTTCGGTCAAAGCCCGGTCATGCGCCCGCCAAAGGGCCGTGAGGTCTTGGTTTTCGCGCACCAGCGCGGCAAGCGCGTCGTTGCCGGCGGCGGAGCGTACGCCCATTTGCTGGATGGCTGCGGCGGCCGCCGATTGGTTCGCCCACTGAGCCATCTCCAGCGCTTCCTGACTCAGCGCCGGCTCCGATCCGAGACCCGCCCGCGTCGCCGCGGCGACGCTCGCCACATGGTTCATGAAGTAACGCCCACGCTGTTCGACCAGGCCGCCCGAGCCCGGACTTGCCGATGCATCGGCTTCTGCATGCGCGAGGACGGCGGCGCTCGCCTTGCGGGAATAAGAGAGGGCATTGCCGGGATCGTTGCGGGCAGCGTTGAGCAAAGCGAGGCGGTAAAGCACGCGCGCCACCTCCGGGTGGTTCGTTCCGCGCGCCTTTTCGTTGATCGCAAGCGCGCGCTTTAGCGCCGCGTCGGCTTCGTCGTAGCGGCGTTCGCGCTCGAACAGCCGCGCCTGCGACACCAGCGCGGTCGCGACAAACCGGTGATCCGGGCCAAACGACTTGTCGAATATCGCAAGCGCGCGCTTGAACTGCTTATCCGCGTCGGCAAACCGACCCTGACCCTCATAAGCGACGCCCAGCTTGCGCACCACCTTGGCCGTGTCGGGATTGTCCGGCCCGAGAGTCTTTTCGACGACGCCCAGCGCGCGCTTGGCGTACTCCTCGACATCGCCGTAGCGGTCCTGAAATTCGTAAAGAGCGGCGAGGTTGTTGACCACGGTCGCCGCCTGGGTGGAGCTCGGGCCGAATAACCCTTCCCGGATGGCGAGCGCGCGTTTGTAGAGCTGCTCAGCTTCTTCGTAGCGTTCCTCGCCGACATAGACGAGCGCGAGATTGTTCAGCGCGGTTGCGACATCCGGGTGGTTCGGACCGAGCGCCTTCTGCCACATCTCGATCGCCTGCTGATACAACCGGTCGGCTTCGGCGTAACGGCCGAGCCGTTCGTAAAGATGGGCAAGGTTGTTGATGTTGAAGGCGACATCCGGGTGGTTCGGGCCGCGGACCTTCTCGTTGATCGCGCGCGCGCGGCGGAGCGCCGCCTCGGCTTCGGCGAAGCGGCCCTGGTCCTCGTAGATTTTCGTCAGATTGTTGAGCGTGTCGGCGGCTTCGACGCTGTTCGGGCCGGCGGTCTGCTCGGCCATCTCCAACGCCTTGTTGTATTGTTCCTCGGCTTCATCGTAGCGCGCCTGAAATCGGTAGACATCGCCCATGTTCATCGTGAGCGTCGCCAGCGCCCGGCCAGGCGCGGATTGCCGCGCCGTCGCATCCCGCGCTTCCTTGAACATCTTCTCCGCGTCGTCATAGCGGCCGAGCAGGAGATAGACCTTGGCGAGGTTTGCGTTCGACTGAATCAGTTTGGGATCGGTCGGCGGGACGTTCTTCTTTAGCGTGTCTACGACCTGCTTGAACGCCCGCGCGGCCTCGTTGTAGCGCCCGAGCGCCTGGTTCGCGCGCCCGAGGTCGTTGAGCGCGAGGACATAGGGCAAGGTGTTGACGCCGCCGCGCTTTGCCGCCGCTTCGTTCTTTTGGGCTTCCGCCAACGCTGCCTGATACTTGCCGCCCGCGTAGAGAGCCTGAAATCGCTGCTGCGCAGCCGCGATGTCGAACCCTTGCGCGGCGGCCGGCGCAAGCCCGAGCCACACGCCAAGCCCGAAGGCGAACGCCAGGGTTCTGGCGAACCGCGGCATCGGGTTCCAGGGTCCGGATTGCCCAGCGCTACGGTCGGATGCGTTCGGTCGCATTCCATTGCTCCCTTGCGGCGAAGCGTGAAAGGTATATGGCTCGGCATCGAGCCCGAACCGCCGCAGACGTCAGCATGTGCCGAGCACTGGGACTGCCCCAGCGCCTTACACACTTCCCGCGCCCCACTTATCGGCAGATATGGCCCTTGGCACAGCGGCTCGAAACCACTCCTCGGCCCATAGTCGCGACCTATAAGCCCTCGGTTCGAAAATGTGAATGATCGGATCGTAGCGCCGCGCCAAGTTATTATGCTTGTCTATCCATTGACTTAGGTGGTCGACCGCGGGTCTCGACCCCGGTGCGCCACACGGCGTTTTGATGCGCCTGTTTGTGCCCTGGACCTGAACCTGTCTGCTTTACGGCCATGCCGATCGCGCGACCGCAAGGCCACAAACGTCCCCGGCTGTTCCGCACGGCCGGGGACATCCCTGCCCGCGCCGGCGGCTATATCCTGGTGATCGACCTCGCCGAGCCCGTTGCGGTGACGATCGGCCGCGGGAAGCCTCAGGCGCTCGCTCCCGGCCGTTACCTCTATTGCGGCTCGGCCAAGGGACCCGGCGGGCTAAGGGCGCGTGTCGCAAGGCATTTGCGGCACGGCAAGCCGGTCCGCTGGCACGTCGATCATCTGACCGAGCGCGGCGCCGTCATCGGCGCCTGGGTTTTTCCAGGCCGAGAGGAATGCGCGTTAGCGGCAAAGCTGTCGCACCTCCCTGCGCCAGTCCCAGGCTTCGGCAGCTCGGATTGCCGGCGCTGCGCGAGCCACCTTTTCGCCTGGCCGGAGGGCGCGCCGCTATGGGAGGGACCGCCCCATAGCGGGTAGCTGATCCAGCCGCGAACCACGGCGGTGTCAGGCGCTTGCCGCCACCGGCTTGCGTTCCTCCCCGCCGAGCGCCTGGCTCACGATCGCTTGCGCTTCCGATACGATCGCCTGCAGGTGCTTCTCGTCGCGGAAGCTCTCGGCATAGACCTTATAGATGTTCTCCGTCCCCGAGGGCCGCGCGGCAAACCAGCCGCTCGCGGTCACGACCTTGAGGCCGCCGATCGGCGCGTCGTTGCCCGGAGCGTTGGTGAGCTTCGCCGTGATCGGATCGCCCGCCAATTCGCGCGCCGCCACCGCGGCGGGCGAGAGTTTCGCCAGGCGCGCCTTCTGCTCAGGCGTCGCCGCCGCGTCGATGCGGGTATAGAGCGGAGCGCCGAATTCAGCGGTGAGATCGCGGTAATGCTCGCCGGGGTCTTTACCGGTGCGCGCGGTGATCTCGGCGGCGAGAAGGTCCATGATCACGCCGTCCTTGTCGGTCGTCCACACCGTGCCGTCCTGGCGCAGGAAGCTCGCGCCGGCGCTTTCTTCCCCGCCGAAGCAGAACGAGCCGTCGATCAGCCCGGAGACGAACCACTTGAAGCCCACGGGCACCTCCGAGAGCTTGCGCCCGAGCTTGGCGACGACACGGTCGATCATGCTGCTGCTCACCAGCGTCTTGCCGACCGCCGCATTGGCCGGCCAATGCGGCCGGTGGGTGAGAAGATAGCGGATGGCGACGGCGAGGTAGTGGTTCGGATTCAGCAGGCCGGCCGAGGGCGTGACGATGCCGTGCCGATCCGAATCCGTGTCGTTGCCGAACGCAACCTGGTAGGCATCCTTGAGCCGGACCAGGCTCGCCATCGCATAGGGGCTCGAGCAATCCATTCGGATCTTGCCGTCGTGATCGACCGTCATGAACGCAAAGCGCGGGTCCACCGCCTTGTTCACGACATCGATATCGAGCCCGTAGCGGGCGTTGATCGGCGCCCAATACTGGAGCGCGGCGCCGCCGAGCGGGTCCACCGCGAGCTTCAACCCCGCGGCGCGGATCGCCTCCATGTCGACGACACTCGCGAGATCGTCGACATAGGGCTGTACGAAATCCTGTTCATGCGTCGTCGCCGCCTTGCGCGCGCTCTCGTAAGGCATGCGCAGCACGCCGGCATTGCCCTCGCGCAGCAAGGCGTTGGCGCGGTTCTCGATCCATTTGGTGACGTCGGTGTCGGCCGGACCGCCGTGCGGCGGATTGTATTTGAAGCCGCCATCCTCCGGCGGATTGTGCGACGGCGTCACCACAATACCGTCGGCAAGATGATCCTTGCGGCCGCGATTGTGGACGAGGATTGCATGGGAGATCACCGGCGTCGGCGTGAATCCGTCGCCGCGTTGGATCACGGTCGTCACCCCGTTGGCAGCAAGCACCTCCAATGCGGTGCGTTGGGCGGGGCCCGACAGCGCATGCGTGTCCTTGCCCAGTAGCAATGGTCCGTCGATGTTCTCGCCGGCCCGGTATTCGCAGATCGCCTGAGTAATTGCGAGGATATGAGCCTCGTTGAAGGAGCCGGTGAGAGACGAGCCGCGGTGGCCGCTCGTTCCGAAGGACACGCGCTGGGTGGGGTCGTCGACATCGGGCTCGCGCTCGTAATAGGCGCGTTCAAGGCGAGCAAGATCGACCAGCAGCTCCGGTGGAGCGAGCTTGCCGGCAAGGGGGGAAATCGGCATCGGATGAGTCCTCGGGTCAACGGGCTGTCGGATTTGGCTCGGGGGTCATCTTCGACATTACAGATTTCGCCCGCAAGGAACCAGCTTCGCGAAAAGCAAATGATCGCCGATCATGCGCAATTATTGATGGTATTGGCTGCCCGCGCTGCCGTGGCGGGCGATTTGCAAACGCCTGGAAGCGGATAATGCGCGCGCCCGGGCTGGAAACGGCTGTTTTCCAAATCGGCGCTCACGTGCTATGTCGCGGACAGAACGGAGGGACAGGAATGTCCATCTCGACGTCCGCCTTGTCGAGCGCAGGCCGCCGCAAGCGCTTTTGTCTCGTGCTGGTGAAGCCGACGCATTACGACGACGACGGCTATGTGATTCAGTGGTTTCGCTCGGCGATCCCATCGAATTCGCTCGCTTGTCTTTATGGACTCGCCCGCGACCTGGCGGACCGGCGCGTGCTTGGCGACGACCTCGATTTCGACATTCACGCCCTGGACGAAAGCAACACGCGCATTCGCCCTGAGCGATTGGCGCGCCTGGTGAAGGCGGCCGACGCCGGCATGGTCATGCTGGTCGGCGTGCAATCGAACCAGACCCCGCGCGCGCTCGACATCGCCCGGCCGTTGCGCGCCATGGGCGTCCAGGTCGGCATCGGCGGTTTCCATATGTCGGGCGTCATCTCGATGATCGGGGGCGACGACGACGCCCTGCGCGAGGCGCAGGCGCTCGGCATTTCGATCTTCGCCGGCGAGGCCGAAGGACGACTCGAAGAGGTGCTGCGCGACGCCTGTGCGGGTACGCTCAAGCCGCTTTACAATTTCATGGACGATCTGCCCGGCATCTCCGGGGCGGCGATCCCGTTTCTCGGACGCGAGCGCGTCACCCGCACCGCAGGCGCGATCACGAGCTTCGACGCCGGTCGCGGGTGCCCCTATCAGTGCTCGTTCTGCACCATCATCAACGTACAAGGACGCGTGTCACGGCGGCGCACGCCTGACGATGTCGAGACGATCGTGCGCGAGAATATCGCCCAAGGCCTCTCGCGCTTCTTCATCACCGACGACAATTTCGCCCGCAACAAGGATTGGGAGTCGATCCTCGACCGGCTGATTTACCTGCGCGAAGTCGAGCGCATGGATTTCAGCTTCATCATCCAAGTGGACACGCTCTGTCACCGCACGCCGGGATTCATCGACAAATGCCGGCGGGCGGGCGTGAAACGCGTGTTCATCGGGCTTGAAAACATCAATCCGGACAACCTCGCTGGGGCGAAGAAAAAGCAGAACAAGATCACCGAATATCGCGCGATGCTGCTCGCCTGGCAGAACGCGAGCATTTTGACTTATGCGGGCTATATCATCGGCTTTCCCGGGGATACGGCCGAGTCGGTCAGCCGCGAGATCGAGATCATCAAGCGCGAATTGCCGATCGACATCCTGGAATTCTTTTATCTGACGCCGCTGCCGGGCTCGGAGGATCACCAGAAGCTGTACCGCGCCGGCGTGTGGATGGATCCCGACCTCAACAAGTACGACTTGTTCCACATCACGACCGCACATCCGCGCATGTCGCGGGAGGAATGGACCCATGCCTATCAGCTGGCATGGGAGAGCTTCTACTCGACCGAGCATGTCACGACCGTGATGAAACGGGCCGCGGCTTTGCACGGCTTCGGCGCGACCTTGTTCGCCATTACTTGGTTCAAGTGCTCGATCGAGATCGAGAACGTGCATCCGCTGGAAAGCGGGTTCCTGCGGATGAAATACCGCCGCGATCGCCGCCCGACGCTGCCGCGCGAGCCGGTCTGGTCGTTCTATCCGAAATTCTTTGCCGAGACCGCGGCAAAGAACATCCGTTGGATCTACACCTATCTGCGCCTGCGCCGGATTTACCTGAAGATCAAGCGCGACCCGAGGCGCTATGAATATCGCGACCTCGCGATCACGCCGGTGACCGATGACGAGACCGGCTCGCGCGAATTGTTCCAGAACGCCGCGGCGCAGGCCTATGTCGATCAGGAGCGGCGGCTCAAAGAAATCCGCGAAGGCGCGGCGGCCTGAGCCTCGCCGAAGCGTCGTCTTTCGCGCGCGGCGAATCTTCTTTCTACGAGCGGCTCTTCCTACGACCGGCTTCCCCAATGCCTGACGGCTCCCGAGCGAGGTCCGTAATCGAGGCGATACGGCCGTTTCGCTGGCGCATCGCGGTCACCTATGCGCTAACCGTCACCGAAGATCTGCTGCAACTTTCCTATCCGTGGGCCACGGGGATCGCGATCAACGGGCTGCTAGCGCACGATTATCGGATGATCGCCCCGGTGATGATCGCCTGGTTGCTGCACACCGCGATCGGCTGCGGCCGGCAGCTCTACGACACGCGCTTGTACACCAAGGTCTACAACGCCATCGTGATCGATACGGTGATGCGCCAACGCCAGTCCGGAATCGAACCCACCAAGGTGGCGGCGCGCTCGGCGATGTCGCGCGAGTTCGTGACCTTTTTCGAGAAGGACATGCCGGTCGTCCTCAACACGCTGGTGAGCATCGTCGGCTCCGCCGCTATCCTGTTCTTCTACGATCTCATCATCGGCGCGGTCGTCGCGTCGCAGTTCATCCCGGTCGCCATCCTCAACCGCAGCTATATGCGGCGCTCGCTGATGCTCAATGAGGGGCTCAACAATCAGCTTGAGCACGAGGTCCAGGTGATCGAGACGGCGCAGGAGGGGGCCGTCGCCCGCCATTTCGCCGAAGTGCGCGCCTGGCGCGTCAAGCTCTCCGACGCCGATGCCTTCAACTGGACGGCAATCGAGGCGCTGTCGATCCTGGTGTTCCTCCTGGTGCTGCTGCGTGTCACCTTTATGCCGAATGCCGACGTCGGGACCATCTTCGCGATCTTCGTCTATGTCTGGCACGTGATGGAAAAGCTCGACATGATGCCGACGATCGTTCAGCAGCTTATGCGCCTCAAGGACATTCGCCGCCGCATCGAGGCGGGGAACTCGATCGAGGCGATCGGTGAGCAAATCCACCGGACCGGAACCGATAAGAGCGGGTCGCTTTGATGGCATCTGGGCCAGTCGACCACCGCACCGTCGGGTCTACACCTCTTGGCGATCAGGAGCGGCGGCTCAAAGAAATCCGCGAAGGCGCGGCGGCGTGAACCGCGCCGAAATCTGACGCGGCAGGTCTGCGTCGACGGCGATAATTTTTTCGGCAGATCGTCAAAGCGGACGACCGGGCAGTCCGGTTCGCTACCAGACTGATCATAGGAATGTTTTGAGTTCCGCGGCTGACCCGAACCGGATCATCAGGCGACATGGCTCCCGCGGACGCCTAAGAGTTCCGGCGTTGCAACCAAAATCATTAACCGGAGCCGGATAGAAGGCTGGGCATGACGCAGCCGGACGCGCGCTTGGCGCGAAAGGGGTGTCGGACCTCTTTGCAGTCATTGCAAAAAGGCAATGCCTCAACAATCACGGAGAGACCTCGATGCAAACGCGCCCTAAGATCGCTTTCGAAGCGATGGCTGACAGGCCAGAAATCCGCGCCGCGATCGAAGAGCAGATCGGTAAGTTGGAACAACGCCTCGGACCCGTACGCGCCTGCGGCGTGACGGTCAAAGGAGCGAGCCCGCACCGCAGCGGCCGATTCGAGCTCACAATCCGCCTTGCCGCTGCCGAGGCGCCCGAAATTAAGATTGGTCCGCCGCCGCAAATTGATCCGCGGTATACCGACTTGACCTTCGCCATCAGCGACACGTTCCGCCGCGCGACCCGGCGGCTGCGCGATCAGGTGCGGGCCCGGCAAAACACTGCGAAGAAGGCCGACCGTCCGACAGAGGCCGTCGGCAACCGCGCACCGAGCGAGCTTCGCTCACCTGTTTCGGATAGCGCTCAAGCTCCTATCGAACCCGCGGCCGTCATGCACCCTCCCCTGTCTTCGGTCCGTTCGGAGCCGACGACCGAGTTCGACGATGCTAATGGGAGTGAACAGAGCACGGACGCCAACGACCAGCCTATTTCCGCATCGATTCGGCCGGAGCTGCTAAGGTCGCCCGAGCCGCCCACTACGGCGGAGCACTCTGACCCGACGCTTGTCGAGGCGGCCGGCAGCGAGGCGAAGCCCACGGCAACGTTAGACGATGAGCCTTCAACGCTGGAGGCTGGACGCTATGCAAGCGCCGCCGACGCGCCAACCTTCGAGTCGGAACCATCGACGCTGGCCGAACCCGCGACGGACGAGCCGAAGCAGCCGGCGGTCGCCGAAAGCGCAACCATGGAGCCGCCCGCTTCAAAAGTAGTTCCCGAGGTCACGCCGCTCGATCCTCCATCGACCATCACGCGTGCCGCCGCTAACGAATGCGCGAAAGCAAACCCGCACCATCCAACCTCACCCCTTCGTATGCCGCCAATGACGCCCCTCAGCTTTCTAGCGGCGATGGGCGATTTCGTGCGAACGGCCGCCGCCCTGAACCGCGCATCGACGAACTTGATGAACAGCTACTTCGCCTGTTCCGT
>JBAPYK010000097.1:0-16238 GCA_049284695.1 Rhodoplanes sp.
GCTTGGCGCTCACGGCTGCGTTGCGCTTGTGCCGCGCCGACTACGATCGGCTTTGTTCCGGGGTCCCGGTCGGAAGAGGCCAGGCGCTTGCCTGTCTTCTTGACAACCGCGGCCGTCTATCGCCCGCCTGTCGCAATGCGCTCGCGGCGCACGGTTTCGAGACCAATGGCGAGGGCGAATAGTCGCGTCGCCCCCTGACTGGCGCCGCGGCGCGACAGGCATCTGAACAAGATCGGGCAGGGCGGATGGCAATCTGAGATTGCAATCGCCAGCAAATTGCGTGTATCGCGTCGGCGAGCATCGGTGCAACGACTGCGATGTCCGCGACGGGGAAATCTTTAATTTCGCGCTCGGCCGCTCATAAAATCGGCTACTCCCCGACCAATCAGCGCCGGCGCGACACGGAAGCGAAGGGGAGCGCGTTCGTTAACGCGCCGTAAACCGCGTTAGGGAAGTCTTGGTCGCCGCGCCGCCCAAGTTTCCCGGCAAATCTCCGTTGGGCGGAGGTTCGTAACTCGCGCCTTGTCCGCCGGCTTCCTATAGAAGTGCGGAACGCTGGTCGTGCGCGTAAGGCGTGCGAGGGGCGAATCGAACAGGCAAAGCGGAGCACGGCGTGGTGCGTTTCGAGAACGTAGGACTACGGTATGGCGTGGGTCCGGAGGTGCTCCGCGACCTGACCTTCCACATCGAGCCTCATTCTTTTCAGTTTCTCACCGGCCCGTCCGGGGCGGGCAAAACCTCGCTTCTGCGCCTGTTGTTCCTGTCATTGCGGCCGACGCGGGGCCTGATCACGCTATTCGATCATGACGTCGCCACCCTCGACAAGGATTCGCTCGCGATCCTGCGCCGGCGCATCGGCGTCGTGTTCCAGGACTTCCGCCTGCTCGATCACCTGACCACCTACGAGAACGTCGCTCTGCCGCTGCGCGTGCTCGGCCGCGAGGAGGCTTCGTATCGTTACGAGGTCGAGGAGCTGTTGCACTGGGTCGGCCTCGGCGACCGGATGGCGGCGCTGCCGCCGGTGCTTTCGGGCGGCGAGAAACAGCGCGCCGCCATCGCCCGCGCCGTGATCGCGCGGCCGCAGCTCCTCCTCGCCGACGAACCGACCGGCAATGTCGACCCGAACCTGGCGAAGCGGCTGCTGCGGCTGTTCATCGAACTCAACAAATCGGGCACCTCGGTCGTCATCGCAACCCATGATATCGGCCTCATGGACCAGTATGATGCGCGCCGCCTGGTGATCCACGAAGGACGGGTCCACGTCTATGATTGAACTAAAGCGATATACGGACATGGCTATGCGCTGGCTGGGGCAATGGCGGCAATGGCTGCCGCGGGAGAAGGCGCGCGAAGCCGCGATCGTTCCAAAGCACTCGATTTCCGGCCGTGCGCTCGTCTCCGTCATCGCGATCATGACCTTTCTCGCTTCGCTCACCTTGGGCGCGGTCATGCTGGTCGTCGCGGCGGCGGCGGAATGGCAGTCCGATGTCAGCCGCGAGGTGACCATCCAGGTGCGGCTCACTGCCGGCAAAGACCTCGACGCGAGCGTGCAACGGGCGGTCGAGATCGCGCGGGCCGCGCCGGGCGTCGCCGCAGTGCTGCCCTACAGCAAGGAGGAGTCGTCACGCTTGCTGGAGCCCTGGCTCGGAAGCGGCGCAATCCTGGAAAGCCTGCCGGTGCCCCGGCTGATCGTCGTGCGCATCGCGCCCAACCGCCCTCCGGATTTCGCCGCCTTGCGCGCGGCGCTTGCGGCCGAAGTTCCCGGCGCGAGCCTCGACGATCACCGTAGCTTCTCCGACCGGCTGCGGGCCATGGCCGACACCGCGATTGCAATCGGATTGGCGATCTTCAGCCTGGTGCTCGCCGCAACCGTGCTGTCGGTGAGCTTCGCCACCCAGGGCGCCATGGCGACCAATCGTTCGACCGTCGAGGTGCTGCATTTGATCGGGGCGAAGGACAGCTACATCGCCGGCGAGTTTCAGCGCCATTTCCTCCTGCTCGGGCTCAAGGGCGGAGCGATTGGCGGCGGTGCGGCGATCGCCCTATTCATTCTGCTCGGCATATTGGGGCGCAGCGTGTTCGGTCAGACCGCCGGCGAGGAGGCCGCCGCAATGTTCGGCGGCCTGTCGCTCGGCGTCGGCGGCTACTTTATCGTGCTTCTCCAGATCCTCGTCGTCGCCGCGGTGACCGCTTTCGCCTCACGCCAGGTGGTGCGGACGACGTTGCGCACTGTGGGCTGAGGCGAATTCGACTTGACCGCAGGAAGCGAAAATTCGACATGCATTAAATTGGCCTTTGCGCCGTCAAATTTGGAGATATGCTTTCGCTAGGGCCGTGCTTCCGATGACGATCGGTGAACGAGAACTGGCGCAAGACGGCGCAGGCGAAGGCTCACACGAGGGGCATCCGCCGGCGCCCCCCGCTCGTTCGTGGCGTCGGCTGCTGCTGACCGCATTGGTCACGATCGGCGGCCTCGCCATCGTCAGCTTCTTTCTCGGTTTTTTGTGGTTCGCCTGGCGGGTGCCGCGCCAGGAAGTGGTTCTGACCGCCAAGGCCGACGCCATCGTCGCACTAACCGGGGGAGCGTCGCGCGTGATCGATGCGGTTGAGCTTCTGGCGTCCGGACACGGGCGACGGCTCTTGATCACCGGCGTGAACAGGACCACCCATTCCGGCGAACTTGCGCGCCTCGCCCCTGATTATGAACGGCTGTTCATCTGCTGCATCGATCTCGACCACGCCGCGCGCAATACGATCGGGAATGCGGTGGAGACGCGTCGCTGGAGCTTGGACCGTGGCTTCCGTTCGCTGGTCGTGGTTACGTCGAGCTATCACATGCCGCGCGCTATGGCCGAACTCGGCCACCGGCTACCCGACGTGAAGCTGATTCCCTTCCCCGTGGTGACCGCTAGGCGGGCCAAGCCATGGTGGTCGAACGCGTCCAACGCCAGGCTCCTATTGTCCGAATATGTGAAATACATTGTCACGGTAGCGCGCATCCGCTTTGAGCCGGCGATGGAGTCGGCCGGCCTGCCGCCGCGCGCCGGAACGCGCAGCTAAGCCGTGCATCGCATCACCGGCGCGGTCGTCCTTCGCTCTGCCCTGTTCAATATCGCCTTCTATCTCAACTTCATCGTCTGGCTGATCGCCGCGTTGCCCACTCTGGTGATGCCGCGTCGCGCAATCATTGAGGTCGTCAAGGCGTGGGGCCGCGGGAATCTCTGGCTGTTGCGCGTGATCTGCGGAACCGACGTCGAGTGGCGGGGGCTGGAAAAAATCCCACCCGGCCCGCTGCTCGTCGCCGTGAAGCACCAGTCGGCCTGGGAGACCTTTGCGCTGATCTCGCTGTTCGACGATCCGACTTTCATTCTCAAACGCGAGCTGATGTGGGTTCCCTTGTTCGGATGGTTTGCGCGCAAGGGCGGAATGATCGCGGTCGATCGCGCCGCCGGAAAGGGCGCGTTATCGCCTATGATGAGTTCGTTCCGCGCCGCGCTTGCCGAGGGGCGGCAAGTGGTCATTTTTCCCGAAGGCACGCGCCGTTCGCCTGGGGCCGAGCCGGATTACAAACTCGGCATCGTCTTCCTCTACCGCGAAGGGCAAGTCCCGTGCCTGCCGATTGCGCTCAACTCCGGACTGTTCTGGGGACGCCGCGGTTTTCTCCGCTATCCCGGCACGATCCGCGTCAAAATACTCGAGCCGATTCCGCCCGGGCTTAACCGGCGCGTCTTTTTCCGACGCCTCAAGGACGACATCGAGACGGCGACCGCGACGCTGGTCGCGCAAGAGGCCCGCGAACACGACGAAAATCCCCCGCCTTCCGTCTCGGCGGCAGCCAATGCTTCCGCTGCCGCGCCGCCGAGACCTTCCGCGGATCACGCGCGTTAGCTAGAGCGACCACGCTCCAATCATCCAATCACTCGGCGGCATGCGTCTCGTGCACGCCTTTCAGCAACGCGGCAAGACGATGCAGCTTGGCGTCGAAGCAGCCTTGCTCTTCGATCTCCTTGATGGTCGCGAGCACATAATCGCGGTTTGCGCCGGACTGTCCGTGCCCTTGCCGAACGAGGTGCAGCTGTTCGTGGAGGTCGAGCCGCCCGGCATATTGGGGGTGGCTCCGGTCGACGACGTAGACGAGCGCCGTGACCCGCGGGTCTACTGCGTTCCGCCCGCCGGGCAGCCCCTCAAGCGCGTGGTCATGCGGCGCGGTGAGCGTCACCGGCCGCATGCTCTCCCGGTAGACATGGGTGACCTGCTCGCGCATGCGCAGATAGGCAAGCGCTTCCGCCCGCTGTGCTTTATCGACGAGATAGGCGATGCCGCGGCAGGTGCCGCCGCGGTCGAGGCCGAGCACCAGGCCCGGCTTCTCCGGGGTGCCGCGATGGATGAAAGAATAGACGCACAGCGCGCGATGCAGGCCAACCAACCGAGCCGGCACGCGTTCTTCATAGGTGAACCCCGGCCGCCACATCAGCGAGCCGTAACTGAACACCCAGAGGTCCTCGTCGGCGTGGTCGAACGATGCGCTCATTCGCGGATGCGGAGGCTGGCGGGGTCCACAACGGCAAGATCGAGCCGCAATTTTCGCCTCTTATCAAATAATTCTTCGCGCCGGACGGTTGACACCGGGCCGCCACAAGGTTCGCCTAACAGCCCTATCGCCCCGCGGCAAGTGCGAAAGGAAAAGGCGTGACGCAGCAAGACCGTACACTCCCTTCCGAACGCCGACGGCGGCGGCCTTGGGTCGTCGCTTTGCCGCTTGCGATCTTTGTGCTCATTGCGCTCGCCTGGAGCGGCTTCTGGTTCTACGCCTTGTCGATAACCGAAACCGCGCTTGCGAATTGGCAGGCGCGCGAGGCGTCGCTCGGGCGAACCTTCCGCTGCGGCAAGCAAAGCATCGGCGGTTTTCCCTTCCGGTTCGAACTGCGATGCGTCGATCCGAGCGCACGGTTCGACGGCGGCGCTCCGCCAATGGCGCTTGCGGCGAAAGACTTCGTCACCGTCGCCCAAATATGGCAGCCGACATTGCTGGTCGGCGAACTTGTCGGTCCCTTGACGATTGGCGAGGCCGACAAGCCGCCCGCGCTTTCACTGTCGTGGTCGCTGGCCCAGGCGAGCCTGCGCGGAATGCCGATCGAGCCGGAGCGCGCGGCCATCGTGATCGACCAATTGACGGTGGCGGGCCTTGATCGGGGCGCGCAGACGATGCTGGCGAACGCTGGGCGCGTCGAACTGCATGGGCGGATCGCCTCCGGCAGCGCTCGCGACAATCCCGTGCTCGATCTCGCCTTGAGTCTCAGCCAAGCGTCGGCGTCACGCCTGGGCGAACTAGCCGCAACGCCGTTCGATGCCGACATTGTCGCCGTCTTGCGCGGGTTGAAGAATCTGACGCCGAGGTCCTGGCCCGAAACGTTGCGCGCGCTGCAGGCCGCCAACGGCCGGCTCGACATTGCCCGAGCGCGCGTCACACAGGGTGACGTCGTCGCGACCGGCAGCGGATCACTGGGGCTGACGCCGCGTGGCGCGCTCAATGGCGAGCTGCAGGTCACCATCGTCAATTTCGAGAAGCTCATCCCTATTCTCGGGATTGATCGGATGGTCTCGCAGCTCGTGCCTCAGGGCACGCTCGAGCGGCTGGCGCCGGGGCTCGACCGGCTCATGCCCGGCCTTGGCGGCGTCTTGCGCGGCAATGCCCCCGGGCCCGCCGCCAAGGGGGCGATCGATGCGCTCGGGAAACGCACCGAACTCGATGGCAAGAGCGCGGTGATCCTTCCGTTGCGTTTTTCCGATGGCGCAGTGCTGCTCGGCCCGTTCCGCCTCACCGAGATTCCGCCTCTGTACTGATCCGCGTCCAGCGCGGTATGAATCGCTCGCCGCAGAGTACGCGCGTCATCGCTGGATTGGCGACGAGCGCATTATCGGCGCATCTCGAACGCGGCGATCACGCCGCGTCCGCGCTGGAGGCGCTCCATCAGGAATTTCCACACCAGCGCATTCCCAGAGTCAGAACTCATCAGAGACCATTGATTTTCTGCGCTCTCGCCTAAGCTAGCAGGAAATCATTCTGGTTGAGCTGGCCGAGCGTGACGTCGTGAAGCGTGATTTGGTTGTCGCTGTCGAACGCGATCATCACGTCACCGCCATCCTGGGTCATGACGGTTTGGAGCTGCGCAAAATTGGCCACCCCGTATCCGGTGAGTTCAATCACGTCACCGCTGCTGTCGCCGGCGGTGAAATCCATGACATGATCGAAGCCGTCGCCGAGCCTGAAAACGAAGGTGTCGTCGCCAACCCCGCCGCTCATGGCGTCGTTGCCCGTCCCGCCGTCAATCACGTCGTTGCCGGCGCCGGCGCCGAAGGCGTCGTTGCCGCCGCCGCCGATCAGAACGTCGTCGCCGATGTTGCCGAACAGCGTGTTGTCGAGCCCGTTGCCGGTGAGCGTCAGCCCGGTCGTGGTGATCACCGCCCCAATCTCGACGTTGGCGGAAAGCGTGTAGCCGCTGACGGTCACCAGAACAAAGTCGGCGCCCTCGTCGGGATTTTTCGTAAACTGCATCGCCCAGGCTGTCGACGACATAGGCGTCGTCGCCCAGCCCGCCGCTCATGGCGTCGTTGCCAGTTCCGTGCTGCGGCAACAGCCGGTGCGAGTAGCTACACCAGCCAGAAGTCGCTCGCCTGCAGGTGGTTCAGAGACACGTGTTCCAGGGTCACGATGTGATCCGCATCGAGCGTGATCACCACGTCGGAGCCGACCTGTTCGCTGGCGGCGCGTACGTCGTCGAAATCGGCGAACGCGCCGTCGTTGAAGACGATCTGGTCGCCCCGGCCGAAATCGGTGACGACATCGTGGCCGAAATCGTTCGAGAACACGAACTGGTCGCGGCCCGATCCGCCCGACAGGACGTCATCACCTTCCCCGCCGTCGAGCGTGTCGTTGCCCGAACCGCCCTTCAAGGCGTCCTTGCCTGCCTGGCCAAGCAGCTCGTCGTTACCCGACCCGCCGTCAAGCTTGTCGCTGTCCGTTCCGCCGTCGAGCAGATCGTTGCCCGACCCGCCCTTCAGGTCGTCCTTGCCGGCCTGGCCGAACAGCTGATCGTTGCCCAGCTCGCCTTCAAGCTTGTCGTTGTCCGCTCCGCCGTCGAGCAGATCGTTGCCCGATCCGCCCTTGAGGTTGTCCAAGCCGGCTTCGCCGAACACCATATCGTCGCCGCCTTCGCCATCGATGTCATCGTTGCCGGCGCCGCCATGCAGCTCGTTCGCCTGCGAGTTACCAGAAATGTCGTCGTTCTTCTCGGTGCCGATGAGGTTCTCGATGCTTTTAATGGTGTCGGACCCGAATCTTGTCGTTCCGTCCTTCAGATCGATCTCGACGCCCTTTGTCAGTGCGCTGAGATCGAGCGTGTCGATGCCGGCTTCGCCGTCATAAAGGTCCTTGCCGTCGTCATCCGGCCGCGGCCGGCCGAAGGACTTGCCCGACAATGACAGCAGCGCCAAGCCATCGGGCGTGGTGCCGGCAATGAAGGTGTCGTTGCCGTTACCGCCGAACAGGTCGTCGTCGCCGGAACCGCCCTTGATCGAGTCGTTGCCGTCGCCGCCGTGAACCTCGTCGTCGCCGTCGCCGGCATCAATCGTGTCGTTGCCGGGCGTGCCCGGGATCACGTTGTCGCCGTCATCGCCGATGATGGGGGCGGAGTCGAACACGGTGTCGACACCACCGCGCGCAACGAGGTTCTGGATGCGCCCGTCCTGCGCGGGCGCCGTGTCAGCCTCCGCGTAGGGCGTGGTCGAGAAATTGGCCGCCAGATACTCAGCGAGCGCGTCCTGCTCGCGGCCGTTGTCGGTGAAGGTGGCCGCCCCGGTCCGGCTGCCGACGTCGTCCGATCCAGACGCGTCGCCATCGAGGTCGACCCGGTTGGCGAACGCCGGATCGGCGGCGATGTATTCGGCAAAGCGGAAGCCGTCGGGCCGGAGGAATCCGCCAGGGTTATTCGGGTCGGGTCCGCCAATCAGGAAGCTCAGCGTCACCATGCGGATGGCCTGCGGCGCGTTCGCCACCACCTCACCGTTCTGGACGACGATGGCAGCCACCCCACCGTCTTCGTTGACCAGGGCTACCGACTGGACACGATCACCCACGGGGCGAGTTGGGTCGTAGCTAAACTTGAGCCCTCCCACCTGGGCGAAGATGCCGCCTGGGTTCGACACGCCGTTCTCGAGCGCTTCAAGCAGTTGTTGTGGAGTGAGCGTGACCAGGCTCAGCGCATTGTTGAAGCGTAGCGAGTTCTCGATGTCGAGCTGGCTGACCTCGCCCGCTTCCTTGCCGGCCTCGGGATTGGCCGCGGGCGGGAGCTCTACGCCGCCGGAGCCGATGGAGCCGATTGAGTCGCGGATGCCGCCGCCGTTCTTGATGGAAATGGTGACCGTCGCATCAGTCTGTTTAACGTAGAACAGGTTGGCGTCGGCCGAGAGATTGCCGAGATTGGTCTCCTGCGAGCGGACCTCGCCGCGCCGGCCCTCAAGATAGACGTCGGTGCGGCCGAACTGAACGCCGTCCTTTACGCTGATGACGCCGTCGATCACCGTCGTGAGATCGCGGACGGTGTCGCCCTTGGACCCCTCGGCGAATGGGTCGACACCGGTGCTCTGGTAGACGCGCGCTAAGCCGGCGTCGTCGGTCGCATAGGCCCCGTTGATGTTGGGGTCGAGGCTCGCGGGGATAATGATGCCGTTTTCGTCGAACTCAACCACCAAGCGGCCGACGTATTTGTAGCTGCCGTCAGTGTTGACGAGGACGGTTGGATCCCCCCCGGCGTTGGTGAAGATCTCCCCGTACTCTCCCTCGCTAACATCTCCAGTCCGCAGAATGTCGGTGTTGTCGGTGAGCAGCGTATTTGAGCCGCCGGCGATCACGACGTCCACGTCGTGCAGGAAAGAGATCAAGTGCTGCTCGTTCTCGAGCTCCTGCAGCTGCGACACGATCACGATCTTGTCGATGCCCTGCGCGGTGAGCGCGTCTATCTGGGCCTGCACCACGGCGGCCAGCGCCTCGAAATCGGAGTCATCGCCGTCGGTGGCATCGAGCGTGCGCGGGCCGACGACGCGCACGCCGCCGGACGTGGTGATGTCCTGAAACACCGGCGTGGTGACGCCGACCACGCCGATCAGCTCACCGTTCTCCTCGAGGATCGCGGATTGGCCAAGGCGCAGGCCGCCCGCCGCGGCTGGGACGATGGTTCCGTTGGGCGTGCCGAAGGTCGCTTCCGTGACAATCGTGCCGGCATTGCCGCGCAGGTCCGGCTCCAAGGCGAAGTCGAGATTGGCTGCAAGGTACGGGAAGAGGGTGCCTTCGTAGGCAGCGCCAGCGGATCCACCGGCAACGGGACGGATGAGATTCTGCACCTCGCGCGGCCCGGCGTCGAACTCGTGGTTGCCGATAACTGAAGCCTCGACCCCGATGGTGTTCAGGATGCGGATGTCGGCACGACCGATGCTCGGCACGAAGAAAGCGGCAAGCGCCGGATCGCTGCTCGCGTTGAAGAACGGGCTCGGAATGTAGTTGTCGCCCGAGGCGAGGGTGATCGAATTGGTCTCCAGGTCTTCGAGTCGATCCACGATCGCAGCGAAGCGCGGCGCATCATCGATCGCCGCGAGCCCGGCCTCGAAATCAGAGGCGTGCAGGATCTGCAGCTTGTAGGTCGCCGGCGCCTTGTCGACATACATGACCGCGAGCTGGCCGCCCTCGACCGTCTCGACCCCGAGTTCGCCGGCCGGCTTGAACGGGGCCGAGTGCGCCTGGACGTCGAACAGGTAGGCATCGCGCGTCTCGTCGCCGAGAATGCTCGATACGTCGATAATGCCCGACGACTCCTCGTCTTGCGCGCCGGTGGCGCTGAATAGCGCCGGATCGTGCTGAGCGAGCTGGGTGAGCTTGTCGGTGGCGGGATTGTAGTCCCACACCCGCGCGAGACGCGAATTGTTGCCTGGGTCTTCCTGAATAATGATGTGGCCATTGGCGGCCACGGTCATGTTGTCCATCATCACCTGCCCCTCGGTGCCGTCGAGGAGCATCTTGATGGTCCCGCCCGCGGTCATGTCGTTCGGATCGCTGAATTCCAGCGACCACAAGCGCGACGGCGAGGTGATGCCGTTGGTGGTGACGAAGTAGAAGGTGCCCGGGTTGGTCGGGTCCCAGGCGCCGTCCTCCGGCCGCAGGAACTCCGTGATGCCGGCCGCTTCGCTGTCCGTCTGAATCAGTGCGCCCGTCTTGGCGGACACGTCGCCGAGGGACACGAGCGAGAACGCAACACCGCCCGTCGGGACTGCCGTGCCGTTCGTCTCGTCAGCGAAGGTGGAGACCTGGATGCCGTAGAGATCACCGTTGGTGAGGCCGGCGCGCTCGACCGCGGTTCCGGTGTTCTGCTTGTCGCCGATATAGATGTAGACTTGCCCGGGGGTCGCGTCGTCCAGCCCGACGACGACCGTCTTGTCGCCGCTGAACGGATTGGCGACGGCGTTTTCCCAGGAGAAATTGCCGAGCCACGGCAATTCGTAGGAGTCGCCGGCCTCGGCGCCGGTGACGATATGGGCGAAGGCCCGGCCCTCCGGCCCGGACTCCTCGCCATTCATGAAGATGCGGTCCTGCGTGCCCATGCCGCTCACCGCATTGTAGAAGGCGGAGATTGCCGGAAGATCCGCGGAGCAGAGGCGATTGAATTGGGTGGTGCCCTCCACGTATGCGCCGCTGCCCTGGTCGTAGAGGAACACGTCCTTCACAAGGTCTTCCGCGCTCACGACCGCCAGCGTCGTCTTGTCGATGACCAGCTTGTCGATGAATGCGCCGGTCGACCCATGCTCGCGAACGATGCCGAGCGCAGGCTGCAGCTCATGGTTCATCAGCACGGTGAAGGTGCCGTCACCGTTGTCGAACGCGCCGAGCCCGTCGGGAATCCCGACCATATGATTGGGAACGCCGTCGGGCCGCGTGCCGAGGCCGTCGCCGGCCGTCAGGATGGACGTGAAGGACACCGTCGTCTGGGACGGCACGAGATAAGGCGCGGTCCAGGTCGAGGCCCCGGTCGCGAACGATGGTGCCGAGAGCTCGAAGCTCGCGATAAGGGGATCGTGGTCGCTGGTCTGATCGAAGAATTCGGCGTTGATGCGCACCACGTCGAACTGCGCGCCGGCTGACAGATTTCCCGTGACCAGCATGTGGTCGAGGGTCTGGGCGTTGCCGTCGAACACGTAATCGTATTGCTCGTCGGCCGGCAGCGTGTCCTGCAGGTCGTTCAGGACCGCCGTGCCGCCCGTGGTCAATGTCGCCGTCGCGTCGAACGGGTTGCTGCTCGCCGGCACGTCATAGTTCGTGATCGTCGCGACGCCTTTGATCACCTGCATCGGCTCTTCCGATGGGAACTCGTTGAGGTCGCCAGCGACGATGATGTTGGCGTTCGCCTTGCTCGCAAGCTGCGCGTCGACATAGTTGTTGACGGCCTGCGCCTGCGCGGCGCGCTGGACTTCGCTTGCATTGAGTGGCGGCTCCTCGGAGCCGATCAGCGCGCCGCTGCCGCCTTTCGAGGAGAAATGGTTGTTGATGACGGTGACGTCGTTGTCATTGAACTTGAAGGTGGCGACCAGCGGCAGGCGCGAGCCGAAGAATGGGTTCTCGACGTTGGTCTGTTGGTCGGCGGCGCCCGCGAGCGTGTCGATCGGTTCGCCGTTCGGGCCGATCGTGCGCAGCGAGTTCTCGACGAAATCGACGCGATCGTCGCGATAGAGGAAAGCGGTGCGGATATTGCCGCCCGGCTCGCCGCCATTGGTATCGTCGCCGATGAACGGGTTGTCGATGTACGAGTAATGTACGCCGGGCGCTGCGATCGCGTTGATGGCGTTGACGAGATCCTGCAGGGTCAGGTCCGCGGCGGTGACCGCAGAGTTGGTCGGGCCGTCATTGTCCTGGATTTCTTGCAGCGCGATGATATCGGGCGAGTTCAGCCGGTTCTTGACCTCGTCGGCGATGGTGGTGAAACGCGACGCCGGGTCGAGGTGATCGAGGTTTTCGGCGTTATAGCTTGCGACGGTGAGCTTGGTGGCGGACCCGCTCAGCGCCGTCGTCTCTTTTGCGAGGGCGCTCGCCTGCGCGACGCCATAGGCTTGCGTGGCGATCACCTCGTAATTGGCGAAGTTGTAGCTGACCACGCCGGTGACGCTTTCGAGGCGCGCCCCCGGATTGACCGCGGGCGATACGAAGCCGGCGAGGATGCCGCTGTCGTCATCGATCTGAATGCGCTCGGGATTGAAATCGCCGCCGGCGGTGTTGGTGGTCCGCAGCGCGTCCGAACCGGTGGTAGCCGGGTCGTCCGGGATCGGCGTGCCGGGGGTGAGCTGCAGCACGCCGCGGGAATTGAGACCGGTCGCATTCACGCCGTTGGCGGGGTTGTCATCGGTATCGACCACGGTGAAGATTTCACCGTTGGAGTTTCTGGGCGAGACGACAACCGGGTTGTTCACCTTCACCAGCATGCCTTCGAGCGCCTCAAAAAACGCCGCGCCGTCACTGATGTCGCTGGTCGGGGGCGCGAGATTGCCGGCCCCGCCGATTTCGACCGGGCTGATCGTCTCGCCAAGCCCGAGAACCTGGATGTTGGCGTTTTGCGCCACGATCTCGGTCACCGGCAGGAATCCCGGCGCGGCCCCGTTCGGCACGAATTCGTCGACCGTGCCGCTCACCATCACGCTTTGACCGACCGCCACGGCCGGGGCGACGCTGGTAAATACGAAAATGCCGTCGGAGGTCGCGGCATTGCCGTCGCCGTTCGGGTCCTGGAGATAGAATCCGTTGCTGTCGACGGCGGTCACGACGCCGGTGGTCGAGACGCTCTGCCCGTCGAAGGCCGAGAGATGCCCGGTTCCTTGGATCTGATAGATCGGCGTTACGGCGGCGTACACCGTGGTGGCGTTGCCGACTTCGTTCGCCGTGACGACGAGGGGAGTGCCGGTCGGACTGTCCGCGGCGCTAATGAACTTGACCGTCTCGGGCGAATTGTCTGGCGACGGTTGCAGGGATGGCGGCAGCGGGGTCTTATAGCCGACAAAAAACGCATTGGCCGGATCGGTCACATCGTAGATCATCACGCCGCCGGCGCGCTCCAGCACCACAAAGGCGTAGGTGCGGCCGTTGATCACGCCGGTATCGACGCCCTCCGGTTCCGGCCCCTTGTTGTCGGATCGTGAGTCGAACGAACCGAACGTATTCTCACCGTTAAAGAAGAGGTTCGCGTTCGGCTGTTGCGCGAGAATGCGCTCGAACTCGCCGCCGGTCTCGCGCACCTTTTCGATCGAGCCGTCGGCGTTCTGCTTGAAGATCGAAATGCCGCGGCCGCCATAGGTGGTGATGACGTCGATGTCGCCGTCGCCGTCGGTGTCGCCCTCGTGGTTGATGACGTTCAGGCGGCCGAGATTGGCATTCTGCTTCAGCGTGGCTTCGTTCGGGAAGACAGTGTCGTCGAGATTGTAACCGCCGCTGCCGAGCTTGACCTCCTCGTCCTTCAGTACGTCGCCGACGCGGGCGTCACCCTCGTTCGCGGTGATGAAGTAGGTTTCGCCATTTACGGTGAAGGTCGCGATCGCATCCGGCTGCAGCAGCGAATGAACCGGCCAATTGCCGATGTCGATGCCGTCCTGGTCCGAGGGATCCAACTGATTGCCGGCGAGCGAGCGGTCGATCGAGCCGAGCGGAAGGATTGCAAGCGGGCTGGTCGCGGCCGGATCGGTCAAATCGATGACCGCGACGGCATTGACCTCCTGCAGCGTCACATAAGCGCGGGTGCCGTCGGGTGAAACGGCGATGTATTCCGGTTCGATGTCGGCGGCGGCCGCTTGACCGTTGAACAAGGCGAGGCCGAGGTTGTTGTCGAGCGCCGTCTCGCTGCCGTTGAGCGCGGTAAAATCGATCGTGCTTTGGACCGACGCGGTCGCCACCCCGCCGGACACATCGATGATGCTGATCGTGCCGTTCGGGTTGTTGGTGTCCGAAAGGGCTTCCGCCTCGTTGGCGACCAGAATCTTGGTGCCGTCCGGGGTAAACGTGACCATGTCCGGCAGGACGCCGACCGCGATCGGCGCGCCTTGCAGCGCACCGGCGGCATCGAACAGCGCGACATAGCCGTTGTCGTCCGCCGTGACATTGCCGTAGGCGACCGCAACGATGCCGTTCTTGATCGCGACCGAATTGGCGCCGCCGAATTCAAGCAGGGCGGAAAGATCGATTTCGCCCGTCTTGCTGAGCGCTCCGCTCGCCGCAATGTGCACAATCTCGATCTTATTGGCGGTGGTGTTGAGGATGTAGAGATTGTCCGTGGCGGGATCGAATGAGACGACCTCGGCATTGCCGCCCGCCGCCGCATAAGAGCCGAGCCGCACCAGCTCGATTCCGTTGGTCGCAACCGGCACGCTCGCAGCACCCTGCAGGGACGCCGCTTCCGGCAAGACCGCGATGCCGCCAATATCAGTTCCCGCAAAGTCATCGGCGAGGATGCGGCCGATGGCCTCGTCCTGATTGGCGTCGATTGCGACGGGGGCCGACGCGTTCGAAACCTGAGTGATCGTAACGGTGAAGTTCTCGTTCGCCTCGATATCGGTGTCGCCGTTCACGTTGACGGTCACGGTGGCGTTCGCCTCGGTGGCGAGGATCGTGCCGTTGATCACCAATGGAAGGGCGGGGCTGCCGGCGAAGTCGGCGGAGTCCGCCGCGGTCGAATTCAGTTCCACGGTGAAGTCAACGTCGCCGTCCGTCGTTCCGATGCGCTCGACCGTGAACGTGAACGCGGTCGAGCCGGCGTCGCCTTCGCTCTGCGCCACCACGAGCGAGTCGCTGGCGAAGCGCACGGTCTGCGGAGCCTGGTCGCTGGTGACGCTGATATTGTCTATCCCGATCAGCGAGTCACTGCCGGTCGCATTGGTGGTGATGATGCGGATCTGGACCTGGGCTTCGTTGTTAACCGAGGATGGCAGCGATACGGTCCGCAACGTCACAAGCGCCGATCCATTCGACGCGTCGGGGATATAGCCGCTCGGCAGGTTGATGAATTCGCCGCTCTCGCCGATCCGGTATTGGACGGCGATCTGTTGCGCGGCATTGTCGGCGTCGAGCTCGCGCGCGTCGAAACTCAGCGTCAAATTCTGCCGGCCCGTCGCGTTCATATGGAGCAGCAGATAGGGCGCATCGGCCGTGCCGGAGCCCTGCAGCGCGATCGTCGGATCGGCGAGTTGAAGCTCGGCCACACCCCCGCTGGTAAACGCAACGGGATTGGTTTCGTCGGCATTGACGTCCACGACGCCGGGCGTGTCGCTCGCAAGCACGGTCTGCGGATCGACGTCGTTTGCCGCCGTGAGGTTGTCGCCACGGTAGCCGATGATGCTGGGAACGCCGCTCCAGTCATCGTCGGTGGTGATGAGACCGAGGTCCGACCAATTTTGGATGAAATCTCCGGCTGAAAGATCGAAATAAGTGTTCGACATCGTGCAAGCCTCCGCTGGCGCAAAAGCATCTTGTCGCGAGAGACGGGTGGTCTCCGCGTTGACGCATCGATTACTGGGCGTTGTTTACGACGATGGTTGGCAGACCCACCGGCGCGATAGAGACGCTCCGGGCGATCCGTAGCTGGCTTCTTGGCGGCGCATTCAAGAGCGGATCAATGACAAGCGAATGACGGAACGCTATCAAATAAAAAGGTTCAACTGCATTCGCACGAATGCGCTGCGACGGCGCCTACTTAATTTGACATTATTATTAAAAGAAAGCGCTAGGCCGCGTGGCAAGGCGCAATTAGCTATGTCTTGGGCCGTGATTACCTAATATAACTTTTGTCGATTGAATCGGATCGTGGCGGTCTGGCGCAAATTGATTTCTGTTATTTTCTGCGGCGGGCAGTTTTCCTCAAGCCGCCGCGGCCCCGTTACACGCACATCCCGCGTTTGCTCCAAGCGCGCCCGCGATGGCGCGAGGAATCAGCGAGCCTAGCCTTGCGATCATCAAGCGGAAGTGATCGTCGACCTTGCCGTTCAATCCGAGCAGGTCGAAGGGGTAGAGGATGACGTCCCGCCGGAAGCCTACAAACGTGGGTCTTGTTCTTTGGTTCCCGCGCCGGTAAATCTGTGGAAGCAGGCGCGGCCGGGCTGGAGACGGTCGTTCGCACGTCCGTGCCTTTTCTTGTTTTTTGGAGGGATTTTCTGGGGGACTA
>JBAPYK010000098.1:0-7034 GCA_049284695.1 Rhodoplanes sp.
CTCGCCAACGGCGCCGGCTGCGGCAAAGCCCGCCGCCGATGAGCCGCCCCAGCCGCCGCCCGGCTCCGACCTCAATGGCAAGCGCGATGACGCGGCGCCCGCGCCAAAGCCGCAGGCCAAGCCGGCGACGCCTAAGATCAGCGGCGCGATGGATTCGATTTGCTTGATCCTCGAATCGGCCGCGGAGGCGAATGGACTGCCCCTCGAGTTTTTCGCGCGCGTCATCTGGCAGGAGAGCCGATTTCGGACCGATGCGGTCGGACCGGTGACCCGAAGCGGGCATCGTGCGCAGGGGATCGCGCAATTTATGCCTTACACCGCCGATGAGCGCGGCTTGCTCGACCCCTTCAATCCGGTGGCGGCCTTGCCTAAGGCTGCGGAATTCCTGAGTGAACTGCGCGGCGAGTTCGGCAATCTCGGGCTTGCCGCCGCCGCCTATAATGCCGGGCCGGGGCGGGTGCGAGGCTTTCTCAGCGGACGCGGCGGCATGCCCGCCGAGACGCGGCATTACGTGCGCGCCATCACCGGCCGCTCGGTCGACGAGTGGGCGGCATTGGGGCGCGAGGGCGGAAAGGACGGGATTGCCAAGCCGACGTCGTGTCGCCAGCTCGCAGCGCTCTTGAAGGAGCAGCCGACCTTCTTCATCGGCGAATTGGAGCGGCGTGTGCAGGAAGGCACCCTGCGCCCCTGGGGCGTCCAACTCAGCGCCGGGTTCTCCCGGACGCGCGTGCTCGCGGCCTATGCGCGGATCGAGCGCCAGTACCGCGGCTTGCTGGAAAGTCGCGATCCGATGATCATCCGCACGCTCCTGCGCAGCCGGGGGACCGGCGGCTTTTATCAGGTGCGCGTCGGCGTCGACTCGCGCGCGGAGGCGAACAGGCTCTGCGCCGATCTCTCCGCCAAGGGCGCGGCCTGCATGGTGCTGCGCAATTCGCGCGGGTCGCCGGAACTCCTTCAGCGCGACGGCGCGCCCGCCGCTGCGGACGGAGCGGGGACCGGCGCCGCTCGCAATATTCCAGACAACGGGAGGGCAACGAGATGAGCGAGACCGCAGCGCCGGCCGCCGTCGAAGCGGACCGAAGCCGTTATGACGCCCTTATGGATGTGATCCGCAGCCGCATGACATCGCGCGCCTTCGATCCGACAAGCGTTGTCCCGCACGAACATTACGCGATGATCCTCGAGGCGGCGCGCCATTCGCCCTCGGGGGCGAACGCCCAGCCGTGGCATTTCATCGTCATCACCGATCAGAACCTGAAGACGAAGATCATGGAGTATTTCCGCGAAGAACAGGTCCGCCGCGCACGCCTGAAGATGAAATTTCCCACCCCCGACTATCGGGGACTTGCGACCGCTCCGGGGATGATCGTGATCGCCAGCGATTTTCGTTGGGCCCGCGCGTTCCCCGTGCTCAATGACGGCTCCGATCTCGACCGGATGTACAAAGAAAATGCCGAGCGGATTCTTCTTCAAAGCGTCGCCGCCGCCACCATGTCCGCGCATCTCGCCGCGGCGGCGCTGGGCTATGGCGTGTGGTGGGTCACGGCCATCGGGCAGCAAGCGGCGCAGGAGGCGATGAAACCGCTGCTCGGCATCCCCGACGAGCTATCGGTGCTCGACATCATGTGCTTCGGCCGGCCGGCGAAGCCGCCCTACAAACGTTGGAAGAAGGAACTCGACGAGATCACGAACTGGAACCGGTTCGATCGCGCCCATTACATGACCGAAGCCGAAATCGATGAGTGGGTGGCAAAGACGCGGCACAAGGTCATGTTCCGCGACGCCGAGAATGTCGATTGAGGGTTCGGTCAACTTGAATCGCTGTTCTGTGCAGCCGCCGCCTCTTCGAGTGGCGCGATGTAGAGGTCCTGCACCAGAACGAGCGTGACGACGGCAAGCGGCGCGGCAAGCAACGCGCCCATCGCGCCGAACAGGATGGCGAAGGCAAGCACGGCGAACAGAGTGACCGCCGGGGGCAGGGCGACCATTCTGCGCTGAATGATCGGCTGCAAGATATTGCCCTCAAGCTGCTGAATGACCACGAACAACGCGAGCACCCAGAGCGCGAGACGCGAGTCCTGCGAAAACGCGATGATCAGCGCGGGGATTGCAGCGGCGATCGGCCCCAGGATGGGGACGAATTCCGCCAATCCCGCAAACAGACCGAGCGCGAGCGCGGAGGGGACATTGAGAAGCTCGAGGCCCGCCCAAGTGAGCGTGCCCACCACCACCATCGCGATGAGCTGGCCGAGCAGCCAGTTACGCAGAAACACGCCGCACCGCACGAGGGTTGCGTCGATGCGGGCGCGGTCCCGCGGCGGGACGAGTTTGAGGAAGCCGTCGCGATAAAGCTTGGGCTGCGCCGCAATATAGAGCCCGGCAAACAGCACCAGGAAAATGTTTGTAAATACGCCCATCACCGCCCCAAGCGCACCGCCGATGCGGCTCATCATGTTGCTCGTCAGAAGCGCCTGGCCGGCGCGGTCAAGGGCGTCCACAAGCCAGCGCACCTCTCCGATCCGCCCGCGGATCGCCTGCCAAGCGGCGGGGAGTTCCTCCATCAGCGTGTTCACGTTCTGACGGATCGTCGTGCCGAACAGCGTCGTGATCAAAACGAAGAGAACGGCGACCAGCACGGTCGCAATAGCGAGCGCCCAGGCGTGCGATATTCTGGTTCGCTTGGCGATGGCATCCGCCAAGCTGCGGAAGAAGATCGCAACCAGGACAGATGCAAAAACCAGGAGCAACAAGTCCACGAGCTGCCAGATCAGCAGCAGGGTCAGGATCACTCCCGCGCCAAACACGAGCCTTCTTGAGAGGGTCGCCTCGGTCACTATGGGGTACCTGCGAAGAGCGTTTGTAATTGCAAGGAGAACTCAACCTGCGGGGCAGGCGAGTCGCACGCTGCGGCAACTATGATCGCTCATATTCGTGCCGTAAGCCACGCGATGGGACGCGGAGGCGAATCTTGTGTCCGGTCGCCGCCGAAAAGGCTATGGGAACGTGAGCGAAACATGAGCGCCCGCCTGTTGCGCGTGACACGGAAAGCGGCCACCTTCGCAGCCGTAGCGCGCGCGCAATCTGGCGCCGAGGAGCAGCGATGGGTATGTTCGACAAGGTTGTGTCCGGGATGGTCAAGGGGCTGGCGAAGACCGTGGACACCGCGGCCATGCCCGGTCTTGTCTCGCAGTATCTGGCCAAGACCGAGATTGGCGACGCCGCCGGCCTGATCGCGAGGTTGCGGCAGGGGGGGCTCGAGCGGGAGGTCGAGTCCTGGCTCGGGCCTGGTCCTAACCTGCCTGTCTCGCCCGAGCAGCTTCGCAGCGCCCTCGGCGAGAGCGTGGTCGATCAAATTGTCGCCGTCACCGGCATTCCGACCGAGAAGCTTCTCGTGCTGATAGCCGGCTACCTGCCC
The DNA here is from genome assembly GCA_049284695.1 of Rhodoplanes sp. Lineage (GTDB taxonomy): Bacteria > Pseudomonadota > Alphaproteobacteria > Rhizobiales > Xanthobacteraceae > Rhodoplanes. Next base: position 3,416 of record JBAPYK010000098.1, read on the forward strand.
AGCGCGGTTGATGCGATGAGCCCGAACGGGACCATCGAGGAGAACACGCCGCCGGCGTAGCCGGATGCGCGACGGCGCGCTATATCTTCGCCATGTCGCTGTTTCCGCCTTTCGATCCCGACCAGCCGGAACAACCGCGCCGCCGCGGTTTTCGGCCGATCCCCGTTCGCACGCTCGCGCCGAATGTCATCACGCTCCTCGCGCTGTGCGCCGGGCTCACGGCGATCCGTATTGCGGCGGAGGGCCGTTACGACCTCGCGCTCGCGGCCATCATATTCGCCGCCATTCTCGACGGAATTGATGGGCGGCTCGCGCGCATCCTCAAGGGCACCTCACGCTTCGGCGCGGAACTCGACAGCCTCGCCGATTTTGTGAATTTCGGCGTCGCTCCGGCCCTCATCCTGTGGTTTTGGGTCCTGCATGAGGTGAAGGCGGTCGGCTGGATCGCCGCGATCGTCTTTGCGATCTGCGTTGGCCTTCGGCTCGCGCGCTTCAACGTCATGATCGAGGACCCGACCCGGCCCGCCTGGACGTCGAATTTCTTCGTCGGGATTCCGGCGCCGGGCGGGGCGATCGCGGTCTTTCTGCCGGTCTATGCCCATTTCCTGGGCATGCCCAAAATCCTGCCTGCGCTCGGCGTGGTCTACACGCTGGTCATCGCGTTTCTGATGATCTCGAAGCTACCGGTCTTTTCGGGCAAGAAGTTCGGAACGCGCGTCCCGCCAGACATGGTGTTGCCGGTGTTCGTGTTCGTCGTGCTTTTCTTCGCGCTGCTTATCAGCTTTCCCTGGGAAGTCATGACGATTGGGACACTTTTTTATCTTGGCTCTCTTCCGGTTGGATGGTGGTCCTATCGTCGCCACGCCAAGGCTGACGCAGCGGCGGCAAGCGCTGCCGGCGAGCGGCGTGAGGCCGAAATAAGCCCGCCGAGCGCATCGCAGACATCGGAAACGCCGCCGCGAGCCACAGAGAGCGGCGAGGACCGACCGCGCCGGCTGAATTGAGGCCGTGCGGCTTGGAGGAGGGGGCCGGCCGGTGTGTACGCCCGACGCGGTGCCTATAATTCATCGTTGACGCGGCGGCGGCTGCAAGCGATGGCAATGCGTTGCCATGGAAGCCCGCGCGTGATTCCCAACGAACCGAAAATTACTCCGGAGCTCGTGGCCGAGCACGGCCTCAAGCCGGAGGAATATGAGCGTCTCCTCGCATTGATCGGACGCGAGCCGAGCGTGACCGAGCTCGGCATTTTCTCGGCCATGTGGAACGAGCATTGCTCGTACAAGTCCTCCAAAGTGCACCTGAAGACGCTGCCGACCACCGGCCCTTGCGTGATCCAGGGGCCGGGCGAGAACGCCGGCGTCATCGACATCGGCGACGGGCTCGCGGCGGTGTTCAAGATGGAGAGCCACAACCACCCGAGCTACATCGAGCCCTATCAGGGGGCGGCAACCGGCGTGGGCGGCATTTTGCGCGACGTTTTCACCATGGGCGCGCGCCCGATCGCGTGTCTCAACGCGCTCTCTTTCGGCGATCCCGCGCACCCGAAGACTCGCCGGCTGGTCGCGGGGGTGGTGGCGGGCATCGGCGGCTACGGCAATTCCTTCGGCGTTCCCACGGTGGGCGGCTCGGTGCGTTTCCACAGCCGCTATGACGGGAACATCCTCGTCAATGCGATGGCGGTCGGCCTCGCGGAGAAGGACAAGATCTTCTACGCGGCGGCCTCGGGCGTGGGCATGCCGATCGTCTATCTCGGCTCGAAGACCGGGCGCGACGGAATTCACGGCGCGACCATGGCCTCGGCCGAGTTCGGCGCCGACGCCGAGGAAAAGCGCCCGACCGTGCAGGTGGGCGATCCCTTCGCCGAGAAGCTGCTGTTGGAAGCCTGTCTCGAAATCATGGCCAAGGGCTGCGTGATCGCGATCCAGGACATGGGCGCGGCCGGACTCACGTGCTCGGCGGTCGAGATGGGGGCGAAGGGCGATCTCGGCATCGCGCTCGACCTCGACAAAGTGCCGTGCCGCGAAACCGGCATGAGCGCCTATGAAATGATGCTCTCCGAGAGCCAGGAGCGCATGCTCATGGTGCTCAAGCCGGACAAGGAGGCCGAGGCCGAGGCGATCTTCCGCAAGTGGGGGCTCGACTTTGCGGTGGTGGGAGAGACGACGCCGGGGAAGCGCTTCCATGTGCGTCAGGGCGGCGACGTCATGGCCGATCTCCCGATCAAGGAATTGGGCGACGAAGCCCCGGTCTACCAGCGGCCCTATGTGGACACGCCGAAGCAGCCCGTCATCGATCCTCGATCGGTCGCCGCGCCGATGTCGGCCGCCGACGCCCTGGAAAAATTGATCGGCTCGCCGGACCTCTGCTCCAAGCGCTGGGTGTGGGAGCAATACGACCACATCATCCTCGGCAGCACCGCGCAGCGGCCGGGCGGCGACGCCGCCGTCGTGCGTATCCTCGACGGGCCGAAGGCGCTCGCGCTCACCACCGACGTGACGCCGCGATATTGCGAGGCCGATCCCTTCGAGGGCGGCAAGCAGGCCGTGGCCGAGGCTTGGCGCAATCTCTCCGCTGTCGGGGCCAAGCCGCTGGCGCTGACCGATAATCTCAATTTCGGCAATCCCGAGAAGCCGGAGATCATGGGCCAGCTGGTCGGCTGCATTCGCGGCATCGCCGAGGCCTGTCGGGCGCTCGATTTCCCCGTCGTGTCCGGCAATGTCTCGCTCTACAACGAGACCTTCGGCCGCGCGATCCTGCCCACCCCGACCATTGGCGGCGTCGGGCTGCTCGACGACTTCACAGCCGGGGCGACGGTCGCCTTCAAATCCGAGGGCGAGGCGATCCTGCTGATCGGGGAGACCCAAGGCTGGCTCGGCCAATCGCTCTACCTCCGCGATGTCTGCGGCCGGGAGGAGGGGGCGCCGCCGCCGGTCGATCTCGATGCGGAGAAACGCAACGGCGACTTCGTCCGCGGCCTGATCCGCGAAAAAGTCGCGAAGGCGGTGCACGACGTGTCCGACGGCGGCCTTGTGGTTGCGCTGGCCGAGATGGCGTTCGCTTCCGGTGGGATCGGCGCGGTGCTCGAACCGCCGCCCGCTGAAGTGCCGGCGCATGCCTACTGGTTCGGCGAAGATCAGGCCCGCTATGTCGTCGTGGTGGCGGCGAGCGCCGCCGACGCCGTCCTTGCCCGCGCGGCGGCGGCCGGGGCGCCTGCAACCCACATCGGCGTCACCGGCGGCGCGGCGCTGATCTTGCCCGGCGAGCGGCCGCTCCTCATAAAGGGCTTGACGGAGCGTTTCGAACGGTGGTTTCCGACCTATATGTCAGGGGCGACCGGATGAAGGCGAGGGCGGCGCGGAGGCGGCCATGCCGATGAGCGCGGATGACATCGAACGACTGATCCGGCGGCACATCCCGGATGCGGAGGTCACCATCCACGATCTTGCCGGCGATGGCGACCACTATGCCGCAACCGTCATTTCCGCCGCCTTCAAGGGCAAGTCGCGGGTGCAGCAGCACCAGCTTGTCTACGAGGCGCTCAAGGCGGAAATGGGCGGTCAGCTGCATGCGCTCGCCTTGCAGACCGCCCCGCCGGAAGGCTAGGCTCAACCGTACTGAG
>JBAPYK010000099.1:0-2867 GCA_049284695.1 Rhodoplanes sp.
GTCATGAGCACGGTGCGGCGCGTATGCCGGAACGTGAAGCGATGGCGCTCGGCCTCGATGGCGATGCGCTGGACCGCGGCCGCCATGCAGGAAGCGGCCAGAGGCTTCCGACGACTGAAGGCTCACACAAGACAATCGCCGATTTTCCGCAAGGATAGCGGGACGGCCTTGAAGAAGGTTTGTGTGCGCTTTGTTGAGCTCTGCCGGAAGATGCGACGGCGAGCGTTGCCATTGACGGCAGCAAGTTCAAGGCGGTCAATAATCGAGACCGTAATTTCACAAAGGCGATTATCAACCGCCATCGGCGGCGCTGGCCCTCAAAACGGAGCATCTCAAGGAGAAGCTTGCAAAACTCAAAGATGAGATGAGCAAGCTCGATGCCTACGAAAAGCAGATGCTTGCCTCGCCGGACGAGCAAATCTCGGTGACCGATCCCGACAGTCGTTCGATGGCAACGAGCGGGCGCGGCTCGGGCGTCGTCGGCTAGAATGTGCAGGTCGCAAGCTCGAAGCTGTTGCCGACCGCGGCTACTACAATAGCCCGGAGATCCTGAAGTGCGAAGAGGCTGGCATTACGGTGACGCTGCGAAACCAATGACATCGGGCGCCAAGTCCGAAGGCCGTCTTGGCAAGCAGGACTTCGTGTATCTGCCGCAGGATGATACCTATCGCTGCCCGGCGGGCCAACAACTGGTCTACCGACGCAAGAAGAGGACGGAAAGAAACTGCGCCGATACTGGACGAATGCGTGTCCGGATTGCCCGATTAAATCGAAATGCACGACAGGTTCCGAACGCCGCATCTCGCGTTGGGAGCAGGAGCACGTTTTTGAAGCGGTGCAGGGACGGCTCGATGCCAATCCGCAGGCCATGCGCCAGCGACGCGAGACGGTCGAGCACCCGTTCGGCACGATCCAGGCGCGCATGGGTGCGACCCAAATCAAGGCGTTCCGACTGCTGGCCAATCGTTCGGCGGCTTGGGCGGAATGGGACGATGAGTTGTTGGCGCTGGAACTCCAGGACCTGAAGGGCATCGACTACGACCTGGCGCTCACCGGCTTCGATGCCGGCGAGTTGCGGAGCTTGCTGGATGATGGGCCGGCGACGGGACTGACCGATGAGGACGCGGCGCCCGAGCCGCCCGCCACGCCGGTCACCAAGCCGGGCGACCTGATCCTGCTCGGGTCCCACCGTCTGCTCTGCGGCGACGCGACCAAGGCCGAGGACGTGGCCCGCCTCCTCGACGGCGCGCGACCGCACCTGATGGTGACCGATCCGCCCTACGGCGTGGACTACGATCCGAACTGGCGCAACGAGGCTGGGGTGTCGGCGACGAAGCGGACCGGCAAGGTCGCGAACGACGACCGCGCCGACTGGCGCGAGGCGTGGTCGCTGTTCCCCGGCGAGGTCGCCTATGTCTGGCATGCCGCCGTCCACGCCACCATGGTGGCGGATAGCCTGATCGCCTGCGGCTTCGACATCCGCGCACAGATCGTCTGGTCGAAGAACCGCTTTGCGCTTGGGCGGGGGGATTATCATTGGCAGCACGAACCCTGCTGGTACGCGGTGCGCAGGGGCACCCGCAGCCACTGGCAGGGCGCGCGCGATCAATCCACCCTGTGGTCGATCGCGCCGATTGGAATGGAGGACGCCGCCACCGCGCATGGCACACAGAAGCCGGTCGAGGCGATGCGGCGGCCGATCGTCAACAACAGCGAGCGCGGGGATGCGGTGTACGAGCCGTTCTGCGGCTCGGGCACGACGTTAATCGCCGCAGAGCCGATCGGCCGGGTCTGTTGGGCGATCGAGATCGACCCGGCCTATTGCGATGTCGTCGTCGAGAGGTGGGAGGCGTTCACCGGAAACAAGGCGCAACGCCCCCCGGCGGCTTGATCAGGCCGCGATCCGATACACGCGGCCGCGACCTTCGATCTTCTCCGAGATCACGTCGAGGCTGAGCTTCTTCTTGAGCGCGCCGGCGATCGCGCCGCGCACGGTGTGGCGCTGCCAGCCGGTGGCGGCGGCGATCTCGTCGACCGTGGCCCCATCGGCGCCGCGCAGCATCGCGACCACCTGGGCTTGCTTGGTGTCGGTCCGAAGCGTGCCGGCGGCCCTCGCGCCGATGGCGGCGCGTCCGTCGGCGGTGATGGTGAAGGGCTTGTCGGTGATCAGCCCAGCCTTGATCAGGGACTGGATCGTCTTGGCGGCGGCCCCGCCCTTGACGCGGGCGGAACGGATCGCCCCGTCCTCGCGCCGTGCGGCGGCGATCAGGATGGCGCGTTGGGTGTCGGAGATTTTGGTCATGGCGGCGGCTCCCGCTGAGCATGCGCCGCGGACGCTCCGGGCGCTTCTACGCGCCTAAGCCCCGCCGGCCTCGCAGGCCGTCCGGGTGCTGCCGCCTGTTGGTTTCCTCGGTCCAGGGGGTGCGCTCATACACGCTCTGTCCGGCCCCGAATGCAAGCGTCAACTCGATGAATGTTCTTCTTTTTTGGTCACCGCGCAGGCCGCCGGGAGACGCGTCATGGCGCGGCGCAAGCCGCTGCCCACCCATCTGAAGCTGGTCAAGGGCACGGCCCGACCGCATCGGCTCAACAAGGCCGAGCCCAGGCCTGCCGTCACGATCCCGGAGCCCCCGGCGCATCTCGACGAGCGGGCGCGGGACCGGTTCACGGCGATGGCGCAGATGCTCGCCCGCCACGGGGTGATGACCGAACTCGATGCCGGAGCGCTTGCCCGCCACGGCGTCGTCTGGTGCCGCTGGCTGGACGCCGAGGCCGAGGTCAAGCGCCGCGGTCCGGTGGTGAAGACCGAGGCCGGCAACATCATCCAGAATCCGTTCCTGGCGGTCGCCAACAAGTGCCTGCTGCAG
>JBAPYK010000100.1:0-2411 GCA_049284695.1 Rhodoplanes sp.
GGAAACAATGACGACAACAGCAACGGGATCGTGCTCACCGAGGAGCAAAAGCGACGACGGCGCGCGCGCTCGATCGCAATAGCGCTCGCGCTTGGCGCGCTTGTTCTGCTGTTTTACGCGGTCACCATGGTCAAGGTCGGGTCGGGGCACTGATGTGGTCAATGTGAAACGTTCCGCCATGGATCAAAGTGCCCGCGATACGAGACCCGACAAGATCGGGCGGGGCCAACGCTCGGTCGCTCCGGAAAGACCGCAGCGGCGTGACCTCGCGGTGGCGCTCGCATGCGGTGCGTTTGTCGGACTTATGGTCGGCGGGGCCTATGCGGCGGTGCCGCTGTACAACTTGTTCTGCCGGGTGACCGGCTTCGGCGGCACCCCGCAGGTCGCAAGCGCTGCGCCGGGCCAGGTGCTCGACCGCAAGATCACGGTGCGCTTCGACGCCAATGTCGGTCGCGGTCTGCCATGGCGGTTTGAGCCGGAGGTCCGGTCAGTCGACGTGCGACTCGGCGAGGTGGTGACGATCTACTACACGGTCGTCAATCAGTCGGCGCGCGAGACCGCGGGCCTGGCGTCATACAACGTGGCGCCGCCGCAGACCGGCGGCTATTTCACCAAGATCAATTGCTTCTGCTTTACCGAACAGCGCCTGAAGCCGGGTGAGCGGCGCGAAATGGCGGTCGTCTTTTACGTCGATCCGGCGCTTGCCCGCGACGCCGATCAGGACGACCTCAACACGATTACCCTGTCCTACACCTTCTATCCCGCGCCGACGCCGCAACAGGGCGTGGCGACCAATGCCCGCGCACCCTCGCCCGGGCGCATCTGAGATACGCGCGTACGCAGCATTCGCGCGCGCGACATTGACTGACGACGGAGACGAGCAAGATGGCCCAGGCAACGACTAAAAAACACGATTATCACCTGGTCGATCCGAGCCCATGGCCCGTCGTCGGTTCGCTCTCCGCATTCATCATGGCGGTGGGAGCCATCTTTTGGATGCACAGCTATTTCTCCGCCGCGCCGATCGTATTCGGAATTGGCATGCTCGGCATCCTCTACACGATGATCGGCTGGTGGCGCGACGTCATCCGTGAAGCGGAATACGGCGGCTTCCACACCCGCGTCGTACAGCTCTCGCACCGCTACGGAATGATCCTGTTCATCGCCTCGGAGGTGATGTTTTTTGTCGCGTGGTTCTGGGCCTATTTCAATGTGGCGTTGTTCCCTCATGAGGCTCAGCAGATCGTCCGAACGGATTTCATCGGCGGTGTTTGGCCGCCCAAGGGCATCGAGACGTTCGACCCCTGGCACCTGCCGCTCCTCAACACGCTGATCCTGCTAACTTCGGGCACTACCGTCACCTGGGCGCATCACGCCTTGCTGGAGAACGATCGGCAGGGCCTCAAATGGGGCCTTATCTGCACCGTCGTGCTCGGATTGATGTTCACCTCGGTGCAGGCCTACGAGTACTCCCACGCAGCATTTGGCTTCTCCGGCAACATCTATGGCGCGACCTTCTTTATGGCGACCGGCTTCCACGGCTTCCATGTGATCATTGGGACGATCTTCCTGATCGTCTGCTTGGTGCGCGCATTCGCGGGCCAATTCACGCCGGAGCATCACCTCGGCTTTGAATTTGCGGCGTGGTATTGGCACTTCGTCGACGTGGTTTGGATATTTCTGTTTTCCTGCATCTATGTCTGGGGCGCGGGCGCATACGCCGCGGCAGGCGGACACTAAGCCGGCGCCATTGGCAAATCGCCGGCGCGATCTGTGCGCTCGACGGCGCCGCGCCGAGCGCGAGCATACGCATGGCCTCCTCCCTGTCGTCGGCCTGTGAAGTGCATCACCCCCCTGGAAAAAACGCCAAGCTAAACTAGCTAATGCCGAGGCTGGAGGGTCATGGAGAATCGGGATGAGCAACACCGACAACGGTCCTCTTCCATACTACTGAGCGATAGAGCCATAGTTCGCTTGAGCTGGATCGGCTGCTGCTCCAACAGCAGCCGATCCCAATGGCATGTCTGACGACAGTTACGGTAGCCGAGCGACTGTCCGCGTGTAAGATCCGCGACGCGCACCGAGCGTTCCCGCATTCTGCAAGCACAGACGCGCGAACCGAGACGCTTATTTCACGTTCGATCGCTCTGTTGCGGCATGCCCTTGGGCAGCACCCGTTCGACGAAGTGCGCAACTACGTCCAGCGTCTGCTCGAGTTTTTCCCGATGCGGAACGTGTCCGCAGTTCGCCATGAGCAGCGCCTCGACGGGACACCGACACAGCACTTGGGCGATCGTCACCTGCCGATGGGTGCCGTAGTGATCATCGTCGCCGCGCATGATCAGCATGGGAACTTGGATCTTGGTGAGTTCCTCTTTGAGGTTGAACGCCGTAAAGGCGGGATCGAGCCA
>JBAPYK010000101.1:0-8398 GCA_049284695.1 Rhodoplanes sp.
TCGCGCTCGCGCCGGTCGCATTCGGAACGAACAGCGATCTCGCCGGGGCGGTCTTCTATGTGGTCGCCGGGCTCGGCTGGCTCGTCATCGCCATGCCGCTCGTCAGATGGATGTCCCGGCCCAACCAGGCCTCGCGCGGCCCCGACCAAGCCGCGCCCGGCCCCGACCAAGCCTCGTGAGGGTCCGACCAAGCCCCATGAAGCCCAGACCAAGCGTCACGAAGCCCGACGAAGCATCGTGAAGGCCCGACGAAGCATCGTGAGGCGCGACGGTTGTCCTGTTGGATTTTCCGGGCGAGCCGGTTCCCTCCGAGCGGGGGAATGCTTATAGTTCCGCCGGTTCGGAGCGTAGCGCAGCCCGGTTAGCGCACCAGTCTGGGGGACTGGGGGTCCCGAGTTCAAATCTCGGCGCTCCGACCATTCTGCAGCCGGGGTTGGCCCCTCCCCTCGGGTTAAGAAAAACAAGCGGCCAAGCCGGCGCGGTCTTCTGACCCGCCAAAGCGCATCAGCATCCGCCGGCGGCGGACTGGCGCCCGCGTGATCCGCTGGCCGGATGCCTGGCGCCTGTATGCGCGCGACGGCGCCATGCGCGGTCGTACTGCCGCGATTGCGGGGGCATGTTGTAAAGAGCATCAACCGCATATCTCGATTAGTATTCCTTGCACAAGGACAGCACATCGGCCGCCTAAAAAGTGTGCAGGAATGCACGCGGCAACCCGCCGGCAGCATCCGCGGACCCCATCCGATAAATTTTCGCAACAACGCCAATGTTGATGCCGCCGCATCAATGGCATGCGGATTGCAGTTGCGACGCAACGGGAACCGGCCCGGCCCCATCGTGGGCGTCAAACAAAGGTAGCACGATGCACAAACAGCTCGGAGCGGTCGCGCAGCGGCCGCATGCTCGGCGTTGGCTTGCCGCCGCCGCCGTGAGTCTCGCATTAGGCTTTGCGTCGGCAAGTCCGGCGACGGCTCAGGAGACCATCAAAGTCGGCATTCTTCATTCGCTCTCGGGCACCATGGCGATCAGCGAGACGACGCTGAAAGACGTGATGCTCATGTTGATCGATGAGCAGAACAAGAAAGGCGGCGTGCTCGGCAAGAAGCTCGAAGCGGTGGTGGTCGACCCCGCGTCGAATTGGCCGCTGTTCGCCGAGAAGGCGCGCGAGCTGATCTCCAAGGACAAGGTGGCGGTCGTGTTCGGCTGCTGGACGTCGGTGTCGCGGAAATCCGTGCTGCCGGTGTTCAAGGAACTCGACTCGATCCTGTTCTACCCGGTGCAGTACGAAGGCGAGGAGAGCGAGCGCAACGTGTTTTACACCGGCGCCGCGCCGAACCAGCAGGCGATCCCCGCCGTCGACTATCTCATGAGCAAGGACGGCGGCGAAGTGAAGCGCTGGGTGCTGGAAGGCACCGATTACGTCTATCCGCGCACGACCAACAAAATCCTCGAGGCCTATCTCAAGCAGAAAGGCGTCAAGGATGAAGACATCATGATCAACTACACGCCGTTCGGCTTCTCCGACTGGCAGACCGAGGTCTCCAAGATCAAGAAGTTTGGCTCGGAGGGCAAGAAGACGGCGGTGGTGTCCACAATCAACGGCGACGCCAACGTGCCGTTCTATAAGGAGCTTGCCAACCAGGGCGTCAAGGCAACCGACATTCCCGTGGTGGCGTTCTCGGTGGGCGAGGAAGAACTCGCCGGGCTCGACACCAAGCCGCTGGTCGGCCACCTCGCGGCATGGAACTACTTCCAATCGATCAAGGCGCCGGTGAACGCTCAGTTCATCAAGAGTTGGCACGAGTTCATCAAGAACCAGAAGCGCACCACCAACGATCCGATGGAGGCGCATTTCATCGGCTTCAACATGTGGGTGAAAGCGGTCGAGAAGGCGAAGTCGACCGATCCCGACAAGGTCGTCGCGGCGCTGCCCGGCATCGAGGCGCCGAACCTGACCGGCGGGACCTCGAAAATGCTCGCGAACCATCACATCACCAAGCCGGTCTATATCGGCGAAATCCGCGGCGACGGCCAGTTCGACGTCGTGTGGAAAACGAAAGATTTGGTGCCCGGCGACGCTTGGTCCGATTACCTTCCCGGCTCCAAGGATCTCGAGGCCGACTGGGTCGAGCTCAAATGCGGCAACTACAATACCGTCACCAAGAAGTGCGGGGGATAAGGAGGCGTAAAGCCGTTCGACTGACGACCCCAGAAGCGAGGCGGCCGTCGTCGCCGCCTCTCTTCCATTGCGCGTTGCAACGCCGGGAATATTCGAGATGCGTGCAGTTTGCGGGCGCCTGATCGCGCTCACGCTCGTCCTCGGTTTGCTCGTTCTCGGCGCGGCGGCGGCGCGGGCCGGCTCTTTCGAAGACGCGCTCGCAGGCTTCACCACGGACTCTTTCAGCGACACCGCCGAGGCGGTCGAGGCGGTGGCCACGACCGGCAGCCCGCTCGCGGCGCCGCTGCTCGAAGCTTTGCGCGAGTCGCGCCTGATATTCAGCGCGAAGGACAAGAAGGTCTTCATCAAGACGCGCGACCGCGAGTTGCTCGATGCGGCCACCACGAACCCGGTTTCCGGTGCGCCTCCCAACGACCTCGAAACGGTGAGGATCAACAACCGGCTGCGCAATCTCATCGATGCGGCCTTGGGAAGCCTCACGCTGATGGCGCCCGATGCGAACCGTCGGTTCGACGCGGCGCAGGCGGTGTTCAAGTCGCGCGATGCGGGCTCGTTGCCGGCGCTCGACAAGGCGCTCGCCGCCGAAACGAACCCGCGGGTCAAGAAGGCGATGCAGGAGGCCCGCGCCGCGATCGTCCTGAATTCAAACGATGCAAGCGAAGCCGACAAGATCGCCGCGATTGCCGTTGCGCGCGAACGTGGCGATCAGGACGCGCTCGCCTTGTTGCAAGGCTTGCCGGCGAATGTGCCGATCGAGGTGCACAAAGCCGCGCGCGCCGCGAGTGAGCGGATTCAGAACGATCTCGCGCTGTGGAACGCGGCGCAGAACGCCTGGTACGGCCTTTCGCTCGGCTCGGTGCTGCTGCTCGCCGCCATCGGCCTTGCCATCACCTTCGGCGTGATGGGCGTGATCAACATGGCGCATGGCGAGATGGTGATGCTCGGCGCCTACACCACCTTCGTCGTGCAGGAGGTCATCCGCCAGAATTATCCGGGCCTGTTCGATCTCTCGCTCGCCGCCGCCATTCCCCTCGCGTTTTTGGTGTCCGGCGCGGTCGGCATTCTGATCGAGCGAACGGTGATCCAATTCCTTTACGGCCGGCCGCTGGAAACGCTGCTCGCCACCTGGGGCCTGTCGCTGATCTTGCAGCAGGCGGTGCGCGCCACGTTCGGCCCGACCAACAAGGAGGTCGGCAATCCCTCCTGGATGAGCGGCGCCTTCGACCTCGGCGGCATCACCATCACCTATAACCGGCTGTGGATCATCTGCTTCACGCTCGTCGTGTTCGCAGCCCTGCTCGCCATGCTGCGCTTCACGCGGCTGGGCCTGGAAATGCGCGCGGTGACGCAGAACCGCACGATGGCGGCGGCGATGGGCATTCGCACCGCGCGCATCGACGCGCTCACCTTCGGCCTCGGCTCCGGCATTGCCGGCATCGCGGGCGTCGCGCTGTCGCAGATCGACAATGTCAGTCCCAATCTCGGCCAGGGCTACATCATCGACAGCTTTATGGTGGTGGTGTTCGGCGGCGTCGGGAACCTATGGGGCACGTTGGTCGGCGCCTTCACGCTCGGCATCGCCAACAAGTTCCTCGAGCCTTACGCCGGCGCCGTGCTCGCCAAGATCGCGATCCTCGTGCTGATCATCCTGTTCATCCAGAAGCGCCCGCGCGGCATGTTTGCGCTCAAGGGCCGCGCGGTAGAAGCATGACCGCCTTTCCGCTCACGCGCCTTCTCGATCGCGCTGCGCTCGTCTTTCTCGTCCTGCTCGGCGCGTTCGCCATCGCTATTCCCGCGCTTAACCTGCTGGTCCCGCCGGGTTCGGGCCTGCATGTCCCGACCTATCTCGTCGCGTTGTTCGGCAAATATGTCTGCTACGCCATGCTGGCGCTCTCGATCGACCTCATCTGGGGCTATGCCGGCATTCTCTCGCTCGGCCACGGCGCGTTCTTCGCTCTCGGCGGCTACGCCATGGGCATGTATCTGATGCGCCAGATCGGCACCCGCGGCGTCTATGCCGACCCGATCCTGCCCGACTTCATGGTGTTCCTGAATTGGAAGGAGCTGCCGTTCTACTGGTACGGCTTTAACTGGTTTCCCTATGCGGCGCTGATGGTGGCGCTGGGGCCGGGACTGCTCGCGTTCGTGTTCGGCTGGTTCGCGTTCCGCAGCCGGGTCAGCGGCGTATATTTCTCGATCATCACCCAGGCGATGACGTTCGCGCTGATGCTCGCCTTCTTCCGCAACAATTTCGGTTTTGGCGGCAACAACGGGCTCACCGACTTCAAGGACATCCTCGGCTTCAACGTGCAGGCGGACACAACGCGAAACGCGCTGCTGGTGATTTCCTGCTTTGCGCTCGCGGCCATGTTCCTCGTCTGCCGCGCCATCGTCACCTCGAAATTCGGCAAAGTGCTCGTGGCGATCCGCGACGCGGAGGCGCGCACGCGATTTCTCGGCTATCGCGTGGAGGCCTACAAGCTGTTCGTGTTCACGCTGTCCGCTTGCATGGCCGGGATTGCGGGCGCGCTCTATGTGCCGCAGGTCGGCATCATCAATCCGAGCGAGTTCGCGCCCGGCAATTCCATCGAAGCCGTGATCTGGGTCGCCGTGGGCGGGCGCGGCACGCTGGTGGGCGCGGCGCTCGGCGCGGTGCTCGTCAATTATACCAAGACCTATTTCACCTCCGGCATGCTCGCGCCCTACTGGCTGTTCGTGCTCGGTGGCCTGTTCGTCGGCGTGACGCTGTTCCTGCCGAAGGGCATCATCGGCGCCTTTGCGCAATGGCGCGATCGTGGTCGCGATGCAAAAGCGCGTAAGTCGCCGGAGACGCCACAACCCGCGCAAGCGGTCGCGCCGCACGCGGCGGAGTAAATGCATGCTCGAGCCGCATACCACCTCCGCGCTGCTTTATCTCGACGGCATCACCGTTTCGTTCGACGGATTCAAGGCCCTCAGCAATCTCTCGCTGGTGATCGAGCCGGGCGAAATGCGCGCCGTGATCGGGCCGAACGGCGCGGGCAAGACCACCATGATGGACGTGGTCACCGGCAAGACGCGGCCCGACTCGGGCGAAGTCTTCTTCGAGCAAGGCAGGTACGACCTCTCCAAGCTCGACGAGACCGAGATTGCCGAGCTTGGCATCGGCCGCAAGTTCCAAAAGCCGACGGTGTTCGACATGCACACGGTCGAGGACAACCTGCTCCTCGCGCTCAAGGACGACCGGCGCGTGCGTGCGACATTGCTGTGGCGGTCCTCGCCGGCGCAGCAAAAGCGCATCGACGAGATTCTCGACACCATTCGCCTGAAAAACCTGCGCGACCGTGTCGCGGGCAGCCTCTCGCACGGGCAGAAACAGTGGCTCGAGATCGGCATGCTGCTCGCGCAGGAACCGAAGCTGTTGCTCGTCGACGAACCGGTCGCCGGCATGACCGACGCCGAGACGCGGCAGACCGCCGAACTGCTCAAGGAGATCAATCGCGACCGCACGGTGATCGTGGTCGAGCATGATATGGCCTTCGTGCGCGATCTCGGCGTGCACGTCACCTGCCTGCACGAAGGCTCGGTGCTGGCCGAAGGCTCGATCGATCAGGTCTCGCAGAATGACCGGGTGGTTGAGGTGTATCTTGGGCGCTGACGCGTTTCTTCCTCATCCTTCGAGACGCGAGCTTTGCTCTCTCCTCAGGATGAGGATCGGAGGTAATTTATTCTACCTCATCCTGAGGAGCCCGCGCAGCGGGCGTCTCGAAGGGTGAGGTTACGGAAAGCAATGAAACAATGCTCGAAGTTGACGCCATCGATTTGCACTACGGCGCGGCGCAGGCGCTTCGCAAGGTCTCGCTGACCGCCGAGCCGGGCAAAGTGACCTGCGTGCTCGGCCGCAATGGCGTCGGCAAAACCAGCCTGCTGCGCGCCTTGATGGGCCAGCATCCGGTCAGCGCCGGGTCGATCGCCTTCGATGGCTCCGATATCACCAAACTTTCGACCGTCGAGCGCGCCTGCCGGCACATCGCCTATGTCCCGCAAGGGCGCGAGATCTTTCCGCTGCTGACGGTAGAGGAGAATCTGGAAACCGGCTTCGCCCCATTGCGACGCGATCAGCGCAAAATCCCGACCGATGTGTTCACGCTGTTTCCGGTGCTGCGCACCATGCTGAGGCGGCGCGGGGGCGATTTGTCCGGCGGTCAGCAGCAACAACTGGCGATCGGCCGCGCGCTGGTGATGCGGCCGCGGTTGTTGCTGCTTGACGAGCCAACGGAAGGCATCCAACCTTCGATTATCAAGGACATTGGCCGCGCCATCGCCTATCTGCGATCGCTGAAGGACATGGCGATCATCTTGGTTGAGCAGTATCTCGATTTCGCGCAGGAACTCGGCGATCATCTGGTGGTGATGGATCGCGGGTCCATCATTTATTCGTGCGATAGGGAGAACATGGACGAGGCCGCGCTGAAGCGCGCACTGGCGATTTGAATTCGATGGGCACTTCGCCTTCATGAGCGCCAAGGGACATCTGCCATCGAACGCCGCGCGGAGCGCTATTTTCGCCGCGAACCGCGCGACGGGCCACATCGCGCTCGCCGTCGACGCCGTTGGCGGACGCACGCGTCGCGCGCGCGTGCATGAAGAAGGTTCGCTGCGGGTGAGGTTTCCGCATCGCGCTGCCGGCGCGTTGGAGGCGGTGATCGTCAATACGGCTGGCGGCATGACCGGTGGCGACCGTTTCTCGATCGACCTATCCGTCGCGCCCAACGCAAACCTGATCGTCTGCACCGCGGCGGCGGAAAAGATTTACCGCTCGACCGGCGCCGACGCCGAAATGACGGTCACGCTCGCAGTCGGCGACAACGCGCGTCTTTCGTGGTTGCCGCAAGAAACCATCTTGTTCGACCGCTCGCGCCTCAAGCGCAGCATCGATATCGCGCTCGCCGCCAGCGGTTCGTTGATCATGGTGGAGGCGATGGTGTTCGGCCGCACCGCCATGGGCGAGTCGATGAATGAAGGCAGTTTCACTGACCGCTGGCGCGTGCGTCGTGCCGGAAAACTTGTTTTCGCCGACAGCGTGCGGCTTGACGGCCGTATTGCCGAGACGCTCGACCGGCTGGCGGTCGCTGCGGGAAACAATGCCATTGCGACAGTGCTGATCGCTCCGTGCGATGACGTAATGGTTGATGCGGTGCGGGCGCTCGCGGAACGATTCGCCGGCGAGGTCGGCATTTCGGCCTGGAACGGCATCGCGCTCGTGCGTTTCTGCGCGCGCGACGGCGCGATGCCGCGTCACGATCTGATCACTGTATTGGCGGCGCTTAATGCAAAGGTGCCGCGGCTCTGGCTGCAGTGAGGGGACCATGAACCTGACGCCACGGGAAAAAGACAAGCTGCTGGTCGCCATGGCTGCGATGGTCGCGCGGCGGCGGCTCGAACGCGGGGTCAAGCTCAATCACCCCGAAGCGGTGGCGCTGATCTCCGACTTTGTTCTGGAGGGCGCGCGCGACGGCAAGACGGTCGCCGAACTGATGCGCGACGGCGCGCATGTGCTTACCCGCGACCAGGTGATGGAGGGAATTCCCGAGATGATCCACGATATCCAGGTGGAAGGCACGTTTCCCGACGGCACCAAACTCGTCACCATCCACGATCCGATACGATGATGCAGCCCCTCCGCAGCGACGCGGGAGGGGGAAGTAGGTGCCGACATGCCCGATAGTAGGAAAGAGCTTACGCGATGATCCCCGGCGAATTCTTCATCAAGGACGGCGAGATCGAGCTGAATGCCGGTCGCGAGACCATGCGCCTCACCGTGTCCAATGCCGGCGATCGGCCGATTCAAGTCGGCTCGCATTATCATTTTTTTGAGACCAACCCGGCGCTCAAGTTCGACCGTGACAAGGCGCGCGGCATGCGGCTCGATATTCCGGCGGGAACGGCGGTGCGCTTCGAGCCAGGGCAGACCCGCGAGGTGACGCTGGTCGCGCTCGCCGGCAATCGCACCGTGTATGGATTCCGCCAGGCGGTGATGGCGAAGCTGTAGTCCGGCATCGCTGGAGCCAGTTGCGTAGTGAAAGCGGAAACAGAGCAATGACAAGCAAACACTATACGGGCGGATGCCAATGCGGCGCGGTGCGTTACGAGGTGACGGCCGATCTCGATAACACTGTCACGTGCAACTGCTCACGCTGTGGCAAGCTTGGCTCCATTCTAGCCTTTGCGCCCGCGCAG
>JBAPYK010000102.1:0-3823 GCA_049284695.1 Rhodoplanes sp.
TCAGTTCTTTGCTACTGACTTTCAGGTATCGGCAGGATGTTGAGACAGACCTGCGTCAAACCGGAAAAGCCGAGGTGGCGTGCGGTAATCTGTGATACGTCAATTATTCTTCCGTCGACGAAAGGACCACGATCAGTAATGCGCACCATCGCCGAGCGCCCGTTTTCCTGATTGTCGACGGTAACCAGCGTTCCGAATGGAAGCGACCGATGTGCGGCGGTGAAATCTGCGGCAAGAGTGTCTTCTCCGCTCGCAGTCTCTTCGCTCACGGACGCATAGACCGATGCAAGACCGCACTCGTTCGATTTTAGATCGGCTACGCTCGTCGGCGCCAGTACAGTGGCCGGCAGCATCGCGACCACCAGTAGAGATGATCTCGTGATCATTCGAGCGCCTCGCGACCCCGCGCGATATTGACGCTACGCCGATGCCAAGTCAAAAGCTGTTCAGAATTGCTCAAGTCGTAAGGTCTGCGGACGGAAGTGGATGTGTTGACACACTCGGGCGCGGGGAGAGCCCAAGGCGATACCGATTGCCGGATTGTCGTAGGGAGGCGAGGCGGCTACGATGATTTGCTTTCGCCATGCGGAGGGGCCTGATCCATGCTTGCAACCGACCCGGTCGTGACTTTCCTTCTGGTTCTCGTAATCGGCATCATCGCCGGCGTGCTCTTCGACCGGCTGGCTGGGCCATCCTGGCTCGCCCGCCAGTTTTCCGGATCGACCCGCGGCATCGTCACGAGTGCGCTGGTCGGTGTTGCCGGCGCGTTCGTCGGCTATCACATCGCACTGCTTGCACTCGGCGGCGGGCTGGTGTCCTCGGTCATTGCGGCGGCGGCCGGTGCCGCTGTGGTGCTATTCGCGTGGCGGATGGCCAAGTAGAGCAAAGCACGGCCTGGCTCGCTTCGCCTCTGGAGCCGGGCCGCCCCATCTCGTGAGGCTATCGTTCCCGAACATCATATCCGCGCGTAAATGATCCAGCCCTGACACAATCAGCACCGCGACCGTGGCCCTATATCGCTGGACCGCTCGACCGAGCCGAGCATCTTGGTAAGGACGGATGCGTTCGAACAGGCGGGTCGACCTGCGCATGCCGGTGCTAATTCTCAATCGTGTCGGCAAAGGCTCGTGTGAATCGTACGGCAAGCGCCTTCGCATCTGATCTAAGTTGTTCGTCGGTTTTTGGGTGGGTCTTCATATTTTTGACGGTGACCTCTACAACGAGTTTTCCGCCACCGACATCTTGCTCGGACCAAGTGATCTTTGCTCGCACGTGTTCCTCGTCGAGGGGCGCTATTTCGATCTCCACGCCTTTTGCCACAGCCGCTCTCCTCTGATGTCGGGAGCTATACCAACTTCGACGCGCACGATGTTTGTCGAGGCCGCAACCAGCTCACCCGCTGTGACCGAACCCGCCCCGCCGGGCGACTTCGCGCGCGAGGGAGGGACCACCGCTCGACCGAAGGGGGTATCCTTGTCCAAGGAACGGGGCATCCTTGTCCAAGGATAGATGTCGCCCCGTGCCCGCATGGCGCGTCCCTGCTCGTTCCTGCTGCGCCGCCAGCCGTGTTGGTCCACCCGCTTGCACCTCGCTTAGCATCGTCCGGCGCCGACCGTCCACGAACGCTTCAGCCCGGAAGCCCTGCAAGGTACTGGTCGGTCAGGTAGAACACGTCCTGCTTCGGCATTGTGGGGATGGTGATCGCTTCGATGAAGCCGTGCCGGCGGGCATCCTCCGCGAAGTAAACGGTCGTGCGCGCGGCCGCCGCCTCGACCTCCTCTACCGAGAGCGGAACTTGGGCCTTCGGCGCGGTCTCGGCCGCGATCACACGGTGAGTCTTCTGGTCAACCGCGAGCAGCTCCAACTCCGACCGCTTGAGGTCGGAATAGCTGTACCACTCGGGCAGCATCGCCTTCGAGAACTTGGTCTGGTGCACCATAAAGCTGGAGGCAGGCACGCCGAACCGGTTCTCAAATCCTAAGAAGAACAACACTCCCGCGGAGTCGACGCTCGACATGTTGTAGATCGTCGTGCGCTCGGGCCGCGCCTTGAAGAAGGTGTAGAGCTCCATGCCGGAGCCCGGGTGCCCCCCGCCCGTGACGAGGTAGACCACAAACTCGTCGATGCCACGCTTGGCGGCGCTGATTGAAAACACATAGCTGGTCAGCGCATCGCACATCTTCTTGCTGATGATCGCGCTACAGTAAATGTGCTGGACGACTCTCTCCTGCATGGTGGTCCCTTCTCGTCTTCTCTCGCTTGGTCAGCGCGCCTTGGCGGCCCAGCGTTGGCCTAACGCTATGCCATAGCGGACGAGATGCGGCCCGTACTCGAGCTGCATCTCCTCAAAGCTAGCCAAGCCGGCATCGACGTTCTGTCGGGCGCGCTTGAGCGCGGTCGCCAGCACCGTCGCGTCTCGCGGCCTCGGCCGCTGTGCCCGCCGTGTGAGGGCGAACCACGAAGGCGGCGTCGCCGAGCAGACAGACACCCGGCCGAACACCGTGCGCGGCACCGTGATGTCGCCCACCCGAAGGTGGGGCCTGTCCAATACCCCCGAGGCACGCCGGGCGCTAGGCCGCAGTGCGTTCAAAGCGCACCGGATTCGGAACGGAACTACACACAGACCAATGCTTTGTCTGTTTCTTTGCCCCAAGGCGGGCCTATGACATCTATTCGCGTCTGCTCAAAGAACGGATCATATTCATTACCGGCGGACTCCGTGCCTATTCACAGAACCCCAAAGCGGCGCCCCTCAGGAACTCTTCGGCCCGCCAAAGGAGGCCTTGGCAGTCTGCCCCTTCGAGTGCTAAAGAATGTCTAGCGCCTCCACGTTTTTGGCGGCCAAAACCCCATAAAAACCAATGAGGTTAGGAGGTTCCTATGAAATTCCGTCCACTCCACGATCGTGTTGTGCTCAAGCGCATCGAGGCCGAGGAAAAGACCTCGGGTGGGATCATCATCCCGGACACTGCGAAGGAAAAGCCCCAGCAGGGCGAGGTCGTCGCCGTGGGCCCGGGCGGGCGCGACGAGGCGGGAAAGCTCATTCCCATCGACCTGAAGGCCGGCGATCGAGTGCTCTTCGGCAAATGGTCCGGTACCGAGGTCAAGATCGATGGCGTCGAGTATCTGATCATGAAGGAGAGCGACGTCATGGGCGTGCTCACTGAGACCGAGGCTGGCCGAAAGGCGGCCTGACGCTCAGAAAAATCGGTTCATCGCTTCTCTGGTCTTGCGTGGCCTGCCGCTTCCGTTGGGGCACACGTCGACCATGTCCATAAACCAATGAAGGAACAAAAGAATGGCTGCGAAACAAGTACGATTTTCGGTCGACGCGCGCGACAGGATGCTGCGCGGAGTCGACACCCTCGCCCATGCGGTTCGCGTCACGCTGGGTCCGAAAGGCCGCAATGTCGTGCTCGACAAGTCGTGGGGCTCGCCACGCATCACCAAGGACGGCGTCACCGTCGCCAAGGAGATCGAACTAGACGACAAGTTCGAGAACATGGGGGCCCAGATGGTGCGCGAGGTTGCGACGAAGACGTCCGACCAGGCCGGCGACGGCACTACGACCGCGACCATATTGGCCCATGCGATCGTAAGAGAAGGCTCCAAGGGCGTCGCGGCCGGCATGAACCCGATGGATCTCAAGCGCGGGGTCGATCTGGCGGTTGAGGCAGTGGTTGCCGATCTGCAAAGAAATTCCAAGAAGGTCAGTTCGAACGAGGAGATCGCCCAGGTCGGCACCATCTCGGCCAATGGCGATGCCGAAATCGGCCGTTTCCTTGCCGATGCGATGAAAAAGGTCGGCAACGAAGGTGTGATC
>JBAPYK010000103.1:0-1531 GCA_049284695.1 Rhodoplanes sp.
CCGGGCCGCTCGACTACGAAATCGCTCAGGAGAAGGCGGCCGCGCTCGGGCGACTGGGGCGCGGGCTCGAACAGGCGCTCGCAGCCCTTGCAAGCTTTGACGCCGATCATCCCGAAGCGGCCCGCTCGGAGGAGCGCCGCATCGCGCGTGCTGCGCTCGTCGAGCACGCGGGACACGCACTGTGGCTATTCCTTGTCCAGCGCGATGCGTGCGGTCTGCGCGATGCGAGAGCGGTGATGCGCGACTACCGGGTCCCGTCCGAAGTGCAGGCCCGCGCCGGCGCCCTTCCGCCGCGTCGCTCGGCGCGCGGCTGAACGCGGCGCGTTGGACGTGAGTCCAACCGCGATCAGGACGGCCAGGAATCGTCGCAGGCGTCGGTGGGATGATCGTGGAGATGCTTGGCGACGATTGCCCCCAATAGCCGATAGCCGGCCTCGTTGGGATGGTTCCAGTCGGTCGGGCCGTGAACGGCTTGGCGCGCGCCCGCTTGGCGAAAGGCCGGGCGCAGGTCGATGAACGACACGCCCTCCTTCAGCGAAGCGTCACGGATTCTTTGGCACAGTCGCTGGCTGGACGCATAAACCGCGGAAACCGGGAAGGACGGCCCTTGCGCAGTCGTGCCGCTGCCGTTCGCATCGGGAAGAAAGCGATGCGTGAAGTCTTTGGCGTTCACGCTTGCGCCTGCGTGACGATACGAGGCGGCCGGTGAGGGAATATAGACGACGGTCGTCGGCGTATTGGGGAAGTGGCGGCGTAGCCACGCCAAGGAGCGGTCAAAGACCGCGACCCCGTCGTCGAGCTGGCGATCGGTCAGATTGACGGGCGGAATTTGCAGTTCGGGCGTGCTGACGGGAGCGCCGGCGATCAGCACGCTGTTGGGTGCGGGCGCGCCCTTGCCGTTCGCGGCGCTCGATGTGCTTGGGGCGACCTGGTGTTCCGCGGCGGCCGTCTTGACAAGCAATTGCGTTACGTATTGGCGGACCTTCGTCATGGTGTCGACTGCAAGGTACGACGCCATACTGCCCATCATTTCGCTGAGCTGTGCGTAGCATCGCCCTTGCGCGCCGTAGTCGTGTTCGAGAACCCAATCGAGGCTGGCCTGCAGGTTTGGGCCCCCTGCCCTCAGCGCGCGCCGCACCGCCCGGCTGTTGTCGTAGATGTCGTTGCCTTCGTAGAAATAGATGAAGAACTGGCGCGGCTGTTCGAGCGGCGGAAAGATATAGCAATCGGCTTCGCCGAGCACGCGGGAGACGCGCAGCACGATCGCTTCGGGGCTTCCCGCCCCGCCCCTGCCCAGGGTAATGACATCCTTGCCGGAAACATCGTGAATGACATTGGCGGAGTGGTAGGGCCGGTCGTTCCGGTAGCCGACCGACCACAGCCAGTCGCCAGCGCCTTGCGCGTAGGAATCGCCAAGCAATGTGATGTAATCGTGCGGGCTGTAGCCCGCCTTCGCGTTCTGCAGATAGACCTCGGCCCGGTCCGGCACATAGGCGCGCAAGTCCTTCGTCACATGCGGCAGCACGTGGCG
>JBAPYK010000104.1:0-11184 GCA_049284695.1 Rhodoplanes sp.
CGCAAAGGAGACCGCCATGAAATATGGAGCGCGCAACAAGATCGTCGCCAAGGTCACGTCCATCAAGAAAGGCGATGTGATGTCGCTGGTGAAGTTCGAGGTCGCGCAGCCTACGACGATGGCGTCAGTGCTGACGACGGAATCCGCCGAGGATCTCGACCTCAAGGTTGGCGACACCGTCGAACTCGTGATCAAGGCGATCCACGTCCTGCCGGTGAAGCCATAACAAGCCGCACGGCGGCGGGCGACTTGTTCGGCGACGCGGCGCGTGCGCGGGCGCTCAGCTCGTCTGCGTCAGGGACGCTGCGCCCCGCGCTGATTGGTGTAGATCGCGTATAACGTCTGCGAGGCGCAGATGAACAGGCGGCAGCGATCGCGCCCGCCAAAGGTGATGTTGGAGACCGCGTAGGGCACCTTGATCTTGCCGAGCAGCGCGCCCGACGGATCGATGCAGTGCACGCCGTCGCCGGCGCTGCTCCACAGGTTTCCCTCATCGTCGCAGCGAATGCCGTCGGCGTTGCCGGGGCTCACCGCATGAAACACCCGGCCGTTCTTCAGGCCGCCGTTCTCATCGATGTCGAACATGCGGATATGCCGCACCGGATTATCGGCGAACAGGATGCCGGTGTTGACGATATAAATGCGCCGCTCGTCGGGCGAAAAGCACAGCCCGTTCGGCCCATCGAACTCGTCGGACACGATCGACAGCGCGCCGGTGCGCGGGTCCAGCCGGTAGACCCGGGGAGGCAACTCCTGCTTCTGCTTGCCCCCCTCATAGTCGCTCTGAATGCCGTAGGGAGGATCGGAGAACCAGACCGTCCCATCGGATTTCACCACAACGTCGTTGGGCGAGTTCAGGCGCTTGCCCTCGAAGCGGTCGGCGAGCACCGTCACTTTGCCGTCGAGTTCGGTGCGAAAGACACACCGGTCATGATGCGAACAGGTGATCAGACGGCCCTCGCGGTCGCGCGTCTGGCCGTTGGGAAAACCGGCGGGTTGGCGAAAGACTTCCACGCCGCCGCGCTCGGTCCAGCGCATGATCCGGTCATTCGGGATATCGCTCACGAACAGACATTCCATGTCGCCGAACCACACCGGACCTTCCAGCCAGCGAAATCCGTCAGCAAGTTTTTCCAACGGTGCGTTCGGGAGGACGAAGCGGACGAAGCGCTTATCGATGATTTCAAACCCGTCCATTGAAAGCCCTCGCGTTTTCCATTCCTATTTTTTTCGAGCCCGCGCGCCGCATTCACTTGAACGCGCCCGGGCGGGCGGCGACCCATTTCTTGTCATTGAGCTGTACGATCATCACCACGGCCGGCGCATCGCCAACCGTCCCTGAGCGATGGCCGATGCGACCGTGGGCGTCAGGCTTCGCATTCTGGTCGCCCCCAAACGAGAGCTCTCCCGGCCCCATCTCCACGCGCATGCCATCGGTGGTCTCGACGAACCAGCGGCCCGACAGCGGGATGATCCATTGTGGTTTCGGATTTTCGTGCCAGTCGCCGATCCAACCGACCGGCATGTTGGCGACCAGCACGGTCGCCTCAGAGGTGACCAGTAGATCGTTCCACTGCGGCGCCGCATCGGCGGCCATGCGATGCAAGTGGAATGCCGTGAGTTCGCAGCGGGTCTGACGCGTCATGCCGCCGTCGTCGGTCCACACATGCCAATACGGAAATCTGGGAGGCGCGTCTTGCGCAGGCTGCGCCCCGCCCGCGATCTTCACATCGGTCTCGCTCGAACTGCCCACGGCGGCTCCTCCGTTCGCACGTCTGATTGGTCGCCCGCTCTGTAGATGAGCGATCAGTGGCTTGGCAATTTTCCCTTACCGCGGCATCAGCCTGCGCCGATCATTGCTCAAGCACAAACTCTAACGCTCCATACGTCCTGATGGAATCCCTGCGCGTTTGTTGGCATCGCTAGTTTTCGCGGAGTCCTGAGCAACACATCACGCACGCGCACGATCTCGGCACCTGTCTTGCGAGGCGGCGGGAAACGCGCAACATTCGCGCTGCTTCGGAAACCATCCGAATCGCCGGGCTCGCGGGGCAACTGATGCAGATGATCGCCAGAATTCTCCTTATCGCAGCATTCATGGGTGCGCCGATCGCGACGAGCGCTCACAACGAGCTTGTCCGCGAACCGCACGGCATCGACGTGCTGGTTCCCGCGAGCCCTGCGGCCCCGGCGGAATCGTCTCCACAGAAGATTACGATCTACACGGCCAAGACGATCGTCACCCTCGATCCCGGCACGCCCACCGCGCAGGCCGTGGCGGTGATGAACGGCAAGATTCTCGGCGTCGGCACGCTGGACGAAGTCCGCGGCTGGGTCACCAACCAAGAGGTGGAGATCGACCGGCGATTTGAAAATGCGGTGATCGTTCCCGGCTTCATCGAAGCGCACATGCATCCGCAAATCACCGGCGTGCTTTGGCAGGGCGTATATATCGGCCGCTTCGACCGGATCGCGCCCGATGGAACCCCGGTCAAGGGATTGGAGACCAAACAGGCGGTCCTCGATCGCCTCCGCGACGCCGCCGCCAAAATGCCGGCCGATGGACGCTGGCTGATCGCCTGGGGTTATCAGCCGGAATTCTACAACAACTCGCCGCTGACCCGCGCCGACCTCGATCCGATTTCAAAAGGCCATCCGTTCTTTATCGAAAACCTCTCGATGCACATTTATTATGGGAACAGCAAAGCGTTCGAGATCGCCGGCATAAATGACAACACCGATATCGTCGGGATCGTCAAAAAGGACGGCAAGCCAACCGGCGAGATCGAGGAGGTCAAGGCGGCGCTGGCCTTTGTCGCGAAGCTGCCGCCCCTCGACGCCAAGACTCTCCTGAAAGCCACGTGGGACGCCGCCAAGCTCGCGCATCGAACCGGAGTGACGACGTTCGCCGACCTTTCCTTCGGCACCATTCCGGGAGGTTACAAAGCCTATCAGACCGTCGCCGCCGATCCCAACTATCCAATACGGATCGTCATGAACCCGCTGATCCAGATATTTGAAAGCGGTGAAATCGCGGCGAAGGGCGGGCTCGATTACCTGACCGAAATGCACAAATCCGATACCGATCGTCTGAGCTTCGGCGGCGTCAAGTTCGTCGCCGACGGATCGCTCCAAGGCTACACCGGACTGTTTCTTTGGCCCTATTACTACAAGACCTTCGCCAACGGCCTCGCCAACATTTCGCAGGAAGATTTGAACAAATGGGTGATTGAGGTGCACAAGCGCGGCTTCCAGGCCGTGATCCACGCGAACGGCAATGGGGCGACCGACATGGCGCTGAAAGCGCTGTCAGAAGCGCAGCGGCAATATCCGCGACTCGCGACCCGGCACCGGATCGAGCACAATCAGCTTGTGACTCAAGAACAGCTCGAAGAAATGAAACAACTCGGCGTCGCCACAAACCTGTTCACGAATCACATCTATTACTGGGGCGACTTGCACTACTCGACGTTCCTTGGACCGGATCGGGCGGAACGCATGGACCCTGCGGGAAGCGCGCAGCGCATGGGGATTCCCTACAGCATGCATTCGGACGCCTCGGTTACGCCGGTCAACCCGCTATTCGCGATGTGGACGGCGACGGCGCGAAAAACCATGTCTGGCCGTATCCTCGGCGAGGAGGAGCGCATCACCGTTCCGCAAGCGCTGCATGCGGTGACGCTCGGAGCGGCGTACCTGCTTGGACAGGACGACAAGAAAGGCTCGATCGTATCGGGCAAGCTCGCCGATTTCACCGCGCTCGATCGCAATCCGCTTGATGTCGCTTCACCGGACGAGTTGCGAGACATCAAGGTGTTGGGAACCGTTATGGGCGGCAAAGCCTTCCCCGCGGCGGCCGGTCGATGAAGCTGCGCCGGTGTTTTTATTGGGCGGCACGCACCCGTCATTCCACCAGATACCGAGCGACCGCCGGCTCGTTCCACTCGATTCCGGAGCCCGGCCGCTCGTCGGGCACGGCGCATCCATCCGCGATACGCAGCGGAGTCTCGATGATGGGATTGAACCACTCCGCATATTCCAGCCAATGGGCGGTTGGCGTAACGCACAGCAAATGAGTGCTGATCTCGATGAAAAGATGGTTCGAGAGCCGGATGCCATGCGCCTCGCCGAGCGCGGCCGCGCGGAGCCAGCCGGTGACCCCGCCGATCTTCATAACGTCGGGCATCATGTAATCGCTCGCGCCGGCCTCGATCGCCTTGCGCATGTCGCGCGGCCCCCACCAGTTCTCGCCGCACTGGATCGGGGTGTCGACCTCCCGTGCGATGCGGGCGTGGCCCGCTAAATCGTCCGCGAGCGTGGGCTCCTCGATCCAGGTCAAGCCTTCCCCGTCGAGACGATGGAGGCGCTCAATGGCGTCGGTAGGCGTCAGCGACTGGTTATAGTCGACCATCAACGACACTTCGTCGCCGACCGCTCGGCGCATCGCGCGCACTACCGCTAAGTCTTCGTGCATGTCGGGGTAGCCGATCTTCGCCTTGACGCCTTTGATCCCACGCTCCGCCCATTGAGCGGCGACGCGCGCGGAGCCGTCAACACCGTCGTAGCCGGTCGCACCGTAGGCCGGTATGGGCTTGAGCGTGCCGCCAAGTAACCGCGCCAAGGGCAGCCCCTGAGCGCGCGCGAGCGCATCCCACAGCGCCATATCGATCGCGGCCATTGCAATGCCAGTCAGGCCCTGCGGGCCGAGCAACCGGAACCGCCGCGCCAGCAGCTGCTCGATCTCGAGTGGGGCGAGCGGATGACCGGCGATGAGCGGCTCCAAGCCTTTGACGAGCAGCGCCGTTGGCTTGAGGGCCAATGCGGAATAGCAGAAGACGTAACTGTGCCCGATGATGTCCTGGTCCGTCACAACGTCTGTCAGAACGAGAGGCGACTCGGTAATGACGCCGCTTGCGGTCCGGTGCGGCTCGGCCATGGGAACCCTGACGGCGCGGACGCGCAGCTCGCGAATTTTCAGGGGTTGGATCATGTTCGACTCCGGACAAGATGGGTCGTCAACGACGCCGAGACGTCCCGTCTTAATCGAATCGCATGCTTTCGATGAAGTACACTCACTAGCCGGTATACCTCGCCAAGCCGAACGCCGTGGCCCGTCGGCGATGTTCATCCCGATCACTCCCAGGCAACATCGCAATTGACGTCGTCAAACCAGATCGAGCGTTTGAACATCCGGACGCCGGAGAGATAATCGCCTCAAATGTGTGCGACGGTGGGCTCCCGTCGTACGTTCACCCGTCGTACTATTTGCTGCTCGCGGGTTAGATCGCATTGCGGCTGGGTTGTCTGTCAAAGCGCGCGCCGGTCGAAGCTTGGGTGTCTTATGAATGGAGCGCGGAAGAGGAAATGATGAGCAACGACGGCCCCGTCGCATTCCTGCTCGACGTCGACAACACGCTTCTCGACAACGATCGTATCGAGCGGGATATCAAGCGCTATCTTGACGGCACGTTCGGACCCAACTCCGGCGACGACTTCTGGAACATATTCGAGGAGGTCCGCGCCGAACTCGGCTATGCGGATTACTTTGGCGCTTTGCAGCGGTACCGAATCGGGCGTCTTCGCGACCCACGCATTCTCGACGTCTCTTCGTTCCTGATCGACTACAAGTTCAGCGACTGCCTATATCCGCGCGCCCTCGACGTCATCGGACGGCTTCGGACGTTCGGTCCAACCGTCATCGTCAGTGACGGCGATGCGGTATTTCAGCCGCGCAAGGTGCGGCAGTCGGGGCTATGGAAGGCCGTCGACGGCCACGTGCTGATTTACATCCACAAAGAGAACATGCTCGACGACATCGCGGAGAGGTACCCGGCGGGCCGTTATGTCATGGTCGACGACAAGATTCGCGTTCTCGCAGAGATGAAGAAGACATGGCGGGAACGGCTCACGACGGTGTTCGTGCGGCAGGGCCATTACGCAAGGGATAAGGGCGCCGTCGCGCAGTATCCGCCCGCGGACTTCGAAATCGAGGATATCGCGGCGCTATTGCAGCAAGAGCAGATCGCAACCCTAAGCCGGCGATAAAGCGTGAATTCCCCGCGGCGCACTGCGGACGACATCACCTGGACCGTCCAGAAACGTTACTTCTTCAGCTTCGAGGGGTCCTTGAAATCGGGAATGGTCTCGAACTCGAGGTTATATAGTTCGCCGTCCACCCGCCCGACCTTGCGGATGTATATGTTCTGGATCATCTCCCGCGTTTCCGGATCGACGGTCACCGGTCCGCGCGGACTGATCCAGCTCATGCCCTTCATCGCGTCGACGAGCGCATCGCCGTTGGTCGAGCCATTCGTCTTCTTCAGCGCCGCATAGATCAAGTGCATGGCGTCATAGGCCTGCATCGCCATCAGGTTCGGACGCATGCCGTTATTGGCTTTCTTGAATGCGGCGACGAAGGCCTTGTTTTCCGGGCTGTCATGCGCTGCCGAGTAGTGATGCGACGTGATGATGCCGAGCGCGGCGTCGCCGATCTGGTTGACGATGTCGTCCTCGGTCAGGCTGCCTTCGGCGATGAACCTGATGCCGGATTTATCCAGCCCGCGTTCGACGAATTGCCGCATGAAAATCGGGCCGACGCCGGCCGGGACGAATCCGAGGATCGCATCGGGCTTTGCTTCAGACACGCGCTGAAGAAACGGCGCAAAGTCGGGATTGGCGAGGGGCACGCGCAAGGATTCGACGACCTTGCCGCCGTCCGCTTCGAAGCGCCGCTTGAACGCCGTCTCGACATCGATTCCGGGCGCATAGTCGGAGACGACCGTCACCACCCTTTTTATCCCGTTTTTCGCGGCCCAGGCCGCCAGCGGCTCGACCGTCTGGGGAACCGAAAAACTCGTGCGCACGATGTAGGGCGAGCGCTCGGTAATGATCGAAGTCGCCGCCATCATGACGATTTGCGGCACCTTAGCTTCGGTCGCGATCGGTGCGGTGGCAAGCGCGCCGGGCGTAAGCCCAAATCCAGCCAAGATATTCACCTTATCGTTGACGACCAGCTCTTGCGCGAGCCGTTTGGTGAGGTCCGCGCTGCCGGCGTCGTCCTTGACGGCAAGTTCAATTTTCTTGCCCGCCACGGTATCTCCGTGCAGCTGCATATAGAGCCGCGCCCCGGCGACCAGCTGCTTGCCGGTCGAGGTGAAGGGTCCCGTCAACGGAACGACCAGGCCGATTTTGACAACATCCTGGGCCAAGCTTGCAGATGTTCCCATGCACACCATGGCAAACAAGGCCGCCGCGATGGCGCTCATCATCCGCATTGACGCCTCCCGATCGTCCGCAATTTCCGGATGGCTCCCGGCTTGGCGTGGATATTTGCGCCGTTCCCGCCTTCCTGCAACACGGACGCGCGGCAAGTAGTAATCCGGCGGGATCGTCTCGCCATTATTACCAGCTTCTGGGACTCGGGGTGGAAACGCCCCTTGGGTGATAAGGATTTCGCCTGCGCATCCTCCGGCGGCCATGCTAATTTTGCCAAACGACTTCGGCATTTGCTGAACGGGCGCCATGGTCATTTCCCCACGACGGATGCGCCTTGCCCACCAACCCGGCCGCGCCTCTTGAACTGGATCAACGCGGAATGAAGCAAAGCGAGCATCGCATTCTGACAACCCATGTGGGCAGCCTGATCCGTCCCAAGGCGTTACTGGAGGCATTGAAGGATAGCGATCCCGCCCACCGCGAAGCGCGCGAGCAGGAGCTAAAGCACGCAGTAGCGGACGTCGTCGCCCGACAGGCGAAAGCGGGAATCGACGTGGTCAACGACGGCGAGTTCGGCAAGTCGGGATGGGCGAACTACAGCCTGGAGCGGCTGACCGGATTCGAGCCACGGCCGGACAAGCTCTACCCGGCCGTCTGGCTGGGGCGCGACCGCATCCGGTTTGCCGAATTCATGGCCGCGGAGTTCCCGCGCGGGGCGGTGGGGACGCCCGGACATGCCTGCATCGGGCCCATTACCTATCAAGGTCATGCCAGCGTCCGCCGCGATCTCGATAACCTCAAGGCCGCCGCCGCGACAGTGGGCGTGGAGGACGTGTTCTTTACGGCCGTGGCGCCGGCCAGCGTCGGCTACGACGCCGTCAACGAGTACTATACGGACGAGCGCGATTATGTGTTCGCCATCGCGAGCGCGATGCGGGAGGAATATCTCGAGATCCACAACGCCGGCGTCGTTCTCCAGGTCGACGATGCCGTGCTCGCAAACATGTACGATCACCTCGTCGAGCAGAGCCCGCAGCGCTACCGCGAATGGGCGGAGCTGCGCATCGCGGCGCTCAATCACGCCTTGCAGGACATACCGGAAGACCGCGTCCGCTATCACGTCTGCTTCGGAAGCTGGCATGTGCCGCATGTCGCCGATGCCCCGCTCGAGGACATCGTTGACTTGATCCTGAAGGTGCGGGCTGGCGCCTATTCGATCGAAGCGGCCAATGTGCGCCATGAGCACGAATGGACGGTGTGGCGGAAGGTGAAGCTGCCGGCCGGCAAGATCCTGATCCCGGGCGTCGTCACCCATCACACGACGACGGTGGAGCACCCCCAGCTGATCGCCAACCGCATCATCACCTTCGCCGGACTCGTCGGGCGCGAGAACGTGATCGCGGGCACCGACTGCGGATTTGCCCAGGCGCAGGACATCCAGCGGGTTCATCCCCAGGTGATGTGGGCAAAGCTCGAAAGCCTCGCCGAGGGCGCCGGTCTCGCCAGCAAGGAACTGTGGGGCCGCTGATCAGGCTTTGCGGATTTTCGCACCGAACCTCGGCGTCGCCTGCGGCGAGATGCTACGGGTGCACGTTTATCGTTCCAAAAAGGCCTGTGGGCCACATGGTGTTGATATAGGCGGCGTTGCGTCCGGCCGTTTCGAGGATCGAAGGCGCGGTCTTCTGCGTCGCCGCCACCGGAATGCATTGCTCGATCAGTTCGCGCATGCGGGCATCGCGCTTCGCATTCGAGGTTCCGCCCAGCACGACCGCCACGATGTGCTTGTCGTCGCGGCGGACTGACGCCACCAGATTGTAGCCGGACTTTTCCGTGTAACCGGTCTTGATGCCGTCGACGCCAACGACCTGTCCAAGCAGGGCGTTGTGATTGCGCATCTCGATGCCGCGATAACGGAAGCTCGGCGTCGAGAAATAGCGATAGTATCCGGGAAAGCGATCATGGATCGCGCGGCCGAGGAGAGCCTGATCGCGCGCCGTCGTTATTTGCTCCTCAGCCGGCAGCCCGGAGGCATTGATGTAGGTCGTGCTGATCATGCCCAGCGCCCGCGCTTTCTGGGTCATGAGTTTTGCGAATTCCGCTTCGCTGCCGGCGATCGCTTCGCTGACCACCACCGCGGCATCGTTTGCCGATTTGGTCACAAGCCCCTTGATCGCGTCCTCGACCAGAAGCGTCTTGTTGACTTTGAGGCCGAGTTTCGTCGGGGGCTGCTGGGCGGCGAAAGCGGAGATTGGCAGCGGTGTATCGAGCCTGAGCCTGCCGGCTTCAAGGTGCTCGAACAGCATATACAGCGTCATGATCTTGGTCAGCGACGCCGGATGGCGCGGCTCGTCAATATTCTCGGCGTGCAACACCTGACCGGAATTGTCGTCGACCACGATCGCCGCGTACGGCGGATGATAATTCGGGCCATGAATGACCCGTTTGTGCACCTTTGCGACGCGATGAGCCTTGCGCGGAGGACGGGCTTCCGCCGTATCCCAGCCGAACCCGGTTATGGTCAACGCTGCTAATAGCCCGGCGACCGCAAAACGGCGCCAGGGTGAGGCCCCTCGCAGACTCATTGCGCGACTCTCCCCGTCGAACCTCAAGCTATAATCGTGAGTCGGCGCTCTGGCTGTAATCTGCGAGCAACACCCGGCGAAAATCGCTGTTGATGAGCACGCTTGCTCCGGGCTCGCCCCACGAGCGTAATGATAACTTGGCCCCGTCGCCTCAGTGCTACGCGAATTCAAGGCGCAATCGTTCTTGCGACACGAAAGCCCAAATCGTTGAACTGAAAAGTGGGGGTGCCCCTGAGCCGGCTGGCGGAGCGGAGGCCCTCGGGAGCGTAGTGCCAGGAACCGCCGCGGATAACCCGGCGAGGACAATCGTTGACAATCCACGCCGAGCCGTCCGCCGGCGCTCCCTCGAAGTTGCCGTGAAAGCAGTCCTCGACCCACTCCCAGACATTGCCGAGCATATCGTAAAGGCCGAACTGGTTGGCGGCAAACGAGCCGACCGGGGCCGTTTGCTTGGCGTCCCACTCGCTGCCGCAGACGCGGCAGTTGGCGTTGCCCTCGCCGATCTCATCCCCCCACGAATAGCGTTTATTGCTTCCCGCGCGCGCCGCGTATTCCCACTCCGCCTCGGACAGCAATCGATAGGGCTTGCCGGTCATTTTGGAAAGCCAGGCCGCGTAACGCCGGGCGTCGTGCCAAGTGACATTGATCACCGGCCGGCGACCGCGTCCCCAGCCACTATCGTCGGCGACTGGCGCACAGTCGCCCTCGGCGACGCAGGCATCCCATTCGCCAAATGTCACCTCGAATTTTGAAATGGCGAATGGTCTAGGGATCGTGACCGTGTGCTGTGGGCCTTCATTACGAAAGCGCCCCTTTTCGTTGGCGGATGATCCCATGACAAATTGGCCCGCGGGGACGACCACCATCTCAGGGCAGTTCTCGGCGCATTCCTTAAAGGAATCTCCCGGTTTCAACGCCTGCTCGGCTGCCGCGGCAAGCTCGCTCGGCTGAACGGCAAAGGCGAGGGCGCCCATGATCGCTAGCACCCACGGTTTACTCCCGCGCGCCGGCGCGGGTATCGGCGCGATCCTGTCCTGATCGATCATGAGATGCTCCACCAAAATCAAGGCTTGGACTCCGTGCTGCCCGTCCTTAGTCGCACCGACAGCCGTCGCCGTTCGGTGAAGAGAGCGTGCGGCATCTCTCCACGCTACGTTTTTCTTAGTGAAACCCCTGGCGTCTGGTGTTGAGGATGTCATTCGTCGGGCCTGCACCGGACCGATCGGGGCCGCTCCGCCGCTAGCGCAGCGCCAGGTCGCTGATCAGTCCGTTTACGACCTCCGCCATGTTGAGCGCCGCGCCCAGATTGAATTGATTGATTGCGACGAAAACACCGATGCCGTGCGCCGGGGCAAAGGCCATGTAACAGAATACGCCTTGAAGGCCG
>JBAPYK010000105.1:0-2241 GCA_049284695.1 Rhodoplanes sp.
ACGGCGCGCCGCGGTGAAGCGCTCGCCCGTGGTCCGTTCGCGCCATGGCTGACGATCTCCCGGTCGCCGAACTCGTTCATTCCATGCCCGGCCGGGCGCGCTTGCGCATCGCCGAGCGGCGCGGCGACACGGTGTTTTTCGCCGCGATCGCGACCGGCCTGTCGGCGCTTCCGGGAATTTATCATGTCGATGTTCGGCCGTTCACCGGCAGCATCGTGATTTCGCACGGTCCGCCCATTGCGCGGATCGGCGCGGCGGCGGAGCAGGCCGGGCTGTTCGCGTTGGCTGAGGCCGCCGAGGAAGCCGAGGATTGGCCGGAGCTGCCGATCGACCCGCGTCTCGCCATGACCCTCGGCCTTGGCTTGGTGGCGGTGTGGCAACTGCTGCGCGGCCAGATATTCCCGCCGGCCGTCACCGCGGCGTGGTATGCGGCGCATCTCGCCGGCTGGTCGGCCTTCTACGACATGCACGACGATGGCGAGTAGCGCCGGCCGGCGTGTGCGATTCTCGTCGGCGGCGAGTTCCGCGGAAGACGATGTGCAGCCGATTGCGGGCCGATCGCCTATCCCTGGGAGGGCCGCTTGCACGGGTCGGCGATCAGGGTTATCTCGGATCGCGTTCGCTCCCTTCGTCTAGCGGCCCAGGACGTCGCCCTCTCACGGCGAAAACAGGGGTTCGAGTCCCCTAGGGAGCGCCACGTCATTCGCTCAGTCCTTTACTTTCAAAACCTTAGCGGCCTGTTTGTGTAAACGGGGCGCCGTGTTTGTGTAATCGGCGTTCTTGCTCTGATCCCGCAGCTTCGCCATGGCGGCATCGGCGAGCCTCTTCCGATCCGCGTCCATCGTGTAGCGCTGCACTTCGGTGAGCGTCTTGTGGCCGGAGAATGCCATCAGCTCGTGAGCTGTGCCGCCGGCCTCAGCGAGCCGGCGCATGCCGCCCTTCTTGAGCCCGTGCAAACGGCAGCGTGCGGGCAGGCCGGCCTCGGTGACCCATTTAGCGAAATCATTGCCGAGCCCGTATTTCGAGCGCGGCTTGCCATGGGCCGTGATGATGTAGGTCAGATGCACCTTGGGCATGGCGTCGCACGCTGCCTGTAGCTCCGGCGACATCGGCATATCAACATCTTCGCTGCCGTGGGTGCGATCGATACGGATGCGCCCGTTCCTGACGTGCTGCGGGCCGAACCGGACGACCTCGCCACGCCGCGAGGCGGTCTCGAGCGCGAATTCCATGACCAGCCGCTGTTGCGTCCCCAGCGGCCAGTAGGCGCGGTATTGCGCGATCTCCTCATCAGTCCAGGTGTGATGACCCTTGGTCTTGGACATCTTGATGCCGGCGATGCCTTCCGTCGGATCGTTCCTGCGCATGGTCGGCACGGCGGCCCGCAGCAGGCCGCGAATTGCCTTTAGCCAGTTCCGCTTGGCGGATGGTCTCTCGATCGCCGCCAGCATTCCTAGGATATGCTCGCGTCGCAGGAGTGCGACGCGCTTGTTGCCGTGCTCGGCACGGAAGCGTTCAATCACGCGGCCGCGATTCTTCTTAGTGTCAGCCGCGAGCTTCCGCCAGTCATCCGAACCGTAGTAATTGACCACGAGCGCGTTGATGGTGCCGGGCAGCGTCCGGCTGGCACCGATCTCAACATGGCGCAGGCCCGCAAGAGCCGCAGCATAGGCTGCCATGAATTCCTCAGAACCGGGCAGGCCAGGAAGCGGCATCGCCTTGCCGCCGCGCCGCCGGAAATAGTAGCGCACGCGTTTGTCCTTACGACCGCGGTTCGCGAAGGCGTTGACGTATTTCAACTTGATTCGCGCCATGCGTCCCACTCGTTGCGCTCGGTGAGCACCTTGTCGCCATTCTTCAGCACCAGGACGATCCGGCCGTCCCGGCCGACCTCTACCCGCTCCACGTCGGCCCCGGCTTTCCGCGCGGCGCGTAGCGCCCGGGTGAGGTCGGTCTCCTTGAATGTAGCCGGGCCGTGTCCCATGGCGTCGCCTATGCGCCCGCTTGACCAAATACGCACTTGCGCGCGGGGACTGCGGCAAGAGCGGCGGCCGGCTGTGAGGCCATGATCGCCGTCGCCGGCCAGCGCGATAATGCGCCCGCTGCATAGAACTGGCGACTAGACAGCGTACCGGGTACGCACGCGAAGCGATGGCAAAGATTCAACCTCATTGAACCATCACGTTCTCGGTAATACGCTGGCGAACGGCAACGCGAGCGGCGGTGATCGCTTTCTCCAAC
>JBAPYK010000106.1:0-3121 GCA_049284695.1 Rhodoplanes sp.
GTCGACGGCCGGTTGGCATCGGCCCGATTCTGCGGCAGGAACTGTTTTGTCCGCGAATCACTCGGTAGTTGCGCCTGCAATGACGGCGTTCTCGTCTCAGACCCTGATTTGACGGTCAGGGCAACGGTCCTTGAGCATGGTCTCCCAGTCCTTGCCTTCGCGCTCGAAGAAAGAGCACGCATCAACATCTTGAGGAGCCGCGTCGAAGCCATGGGCCTGTCAATCGGGCCGTGGCTAAAGGACTTCAAGGATGCGATTCTTCGCGGCGCCGCCGACACCGCGCCAATACCAGTTCTATGGGCAGATCAAGAAGCGACCAAGCCGCAAACGCTGCCACTCGGGCAATTGGTCTCCAACATCATGAAAATCACCAAAGGGCGAAAGATCGCGTACGTGGTAGACGTCGCCTACACGCGATCCAATGTTGATGCCATTGTAGCGCTCGCGCGGAATGCCGACATACTGTTCATCGAAGCGCCTTTTCTCCACGAAGACATCGAGCAAGCGGTAGCGAGAAATCATCTGACTGCTAGGCAGGCGGGCACTCTTGCTCGTATTGCGAACGTCAAACAGCTTCGAACCTTCCATTATTCGCCGCGGTTCCGCGGGCGCGACGAGAATATCGTCGACGAGGCAGAGGGTGCGTTTTTTAACGATAGGACGAAGGCCAGATGGCAAGCTAAGTGATCCATGACATGGTTGAATGCGGTAAACGTCGCCGCCCTTTCATCGCAAGGTTCGCCGGAGGGAACTGCGAACCCCCGTGGACGGCGCCGGCAGGCTTCACGTCCATCGGCTTTGCCGATCGGCTCGCTCAGGTCTTTCACCGGTTCGCCACGGAGGAGCTGCTCCACGCCATCTGTCGCCCACCATCGCTTAGAGCAGCATTGATGCGTGCGAACGAGACCGGTCAGGCCATCTTGCGAAGGATGGTCTGCATCTCCGTTTCCGAGAATGCGCGGAGGATCTGCGTGCGCACAAAGCCGAGCGCGCCGAGGCTCAGGCCTAACGCTGTCATCGTCATTTCGTCCGGCGCTTCGACAATTACGACCACGTCATATTGGCCGAGAGTCCAGAACGTTTGCCTCACGGCCGCGCCGTGCCTAATCGCCATCAGCTTGAACTCTTCTGCCCGCTGCGCTGTGTTCTTCACGTTCATGATGCCCCGTTCGGTGAAATGCGCGAGCATTACATAGGTCGCCATTCTATCCTCCCTCGAACATCTGCCGGCGAACCAATCGCCAAGTTCGGCCGTCTAGCGACGGTAAAGGAATTACTCAAGTCAAAAGGCTCAAGCGATGCAGGCCGAACGCAAAAGGCTCCGTTACGTGCAATGCATGAGCAGCGACCGTCTAATCCACCTTAATCTGCGAGGGGATCGTGGCACGCGATCCGCACGCGTCCAGCAACAAAAGACCGAACGAGTGCGACTCTGCGCCGCTCGCATCAAGTTGCCTCCGGCGCAGACCATGGCACTCGGAAACGGCGTCGCCATATACCACTTGCGGCGCTGCCGCTCTCCTCACGCGCCAGTTGACCGCCGACGTACCGGCAGACTTCCCGAAAGCCGGATAGGCGAGAAAGGAGAACAAAGATGGCCCTCTTAATCAATGAGAACTGCACCGCTTGCGATGCCTGCGAGCCGGTGTGTCCGAACCAGGCGATCACGGCGGGAAATCCGATCTACATGATCAACCCGGATAGGTGCAGCGAATGCATCGGCGCCGAGGACGAACCGCAATGTAGGCTCGTCTGCCCGGCGGAACCAGGATGTATCGTCCAGAACCCCGAATACGTTGAGACCAAGGAAGAGTTGCTGGCTAAGTACCAGAAGCTACACGCCTGACGGTATTCGCTGCGGTGCATTAGAGCCTGGGCGCGGGAGTTCATGGCGGCGAGAATTGAGGATATTTGGGGGAATCAGGCTCGCCCGCCGCCGCACGATATCCGATGGGCTTGGCCGCGTTGGAGGCGCCCCCGAGCCGATCGGGGCCGGTCGGTAGGCGACCTGATCCGGCGAGCCGATGGAGCCGCGCCAAGCCGCTGCTCTCATAGAAAAATAAAGGAGTTGGCAATGACAAACGTCGAAAAACATATCGAGCGTGAAATCGACCGCATCCTCGCGGACCCGCCGAATAGTGACTTCCAGCGGGGCTATTTCGATGCGCTTATTGTCATCTATCGGGACGTCATGGAGCGGAAAGATAACCGGCTGGATGCTGCGTTAAAGCTGCGAGTTCCGCGTCCACTCCCGCCGGGGCCTTGATCCGGTCCGGCCTCTTTCGTCACGTCTGTGAGGCGCGAGTGAGCCGCAAGCCGAAATCTACCGCAACTCCGCGTCGGATTTCGCCAAACCGAGGCTGAGTTTACCCGTGGCTGCCATAGCCTATGGGCGACTGATACCGGTGACGCACTGAACTCGCCCGCAGCATAGCTGCCTGCCCCTCGCTCGGGGTAAGCAATACGGTCGTTTGCAGCGTCGTGTTGCGCCGGCGCCGATGAGCGTCGCCGCACACGCGGCGTAGCTCTCGTTGTTAGGGAACTCGACGACGCTGACGCCATCGAATTCGCCGAATGCGAAGAAGAATTGTTGCAATACGGCCGCCGAACGCCTCGACCGCCTTACGCAACTCCGCTGAGCGGTCCTGGGGCGTCGACGCCCGCTCACGTTCGCTTAGCTGTCTGATCTTTCAAATAGTCGATCGATCTTGGCCGCCATAATGAAATCGTTTTCATGCAGCCCTTTGACCTTTTTCGTTTGCATCACTACCGTAACATAACCCCAACCAAAGCTGACATCGGGATGATGACCTTCAGCTTCGGCGAGTTCGGTCACTTGCTGAACAAGCGCAAACGCTTCGCTAAAATTGCGAAATCGGAAGGTCCGCTCGATGCGCCGGGCTTCGTCGCGAACTTCCCATTGTGGAACGTGGAGATGAAGGTATTCGGCCTCTTGCGGCGTGAGAGGCGGGACACCGCCCCTGCAAGGTGTGCACGTTTTCGCAACGAGCGTATCAATCATACGCAGTCTCCTTCGTCAGGTGTCCACCTCAATCGCCGGGGCCGGGATTTGATGAGAAGTATTGTAATTTGTCCGGCTTCTCTTCCCATTCCTTGGCAT
>JBAPYK010000107.1:0-3963 GCA_049284695.1 Rhodoplanes sp.
CATGCGCTGCGGCGGGTGGCGAGTGAATTCGCTGCTTGAGGGCGCGCTTCACTCGGCCGCGTCGAGGGCAACGGTCAGACGGTGTCCCAAGGCCGCAAGCGCGCGTTCGATTGTCTCGACAGGCGGATAGTTTGCAAGGTCGGTCAGGTTGCGCACCTCCGCGACGGGAACGCCAAGGCGTCTTGCCAAGTCCTCGTGCGATACTTTTTCGCGGCGCATTGCGGTATAGAGCGCGACCTGGGCTGCCGTGATCGCACGGGGAGACACAAGATGCTCGCCCGCTTCAATCTTGGAACTTTCGGGGATGTCGCGCCCCATTTCGACGAGGGTCGCCAGGATTGTCTCCAAACAGTCGGCAGCCTCTGCAAGTGCTTCGCTCGCCGTCTCTCCCTGCGTCACGCCGAAGGGAAGGTCGGGAAATGTCGCGACATAACCCCCGTCCTCGTCCGGCTCCAGGCGGCAGCGGTAAGTGATTGAGGACATGCTTTTAATTCACGCCTAATAGAGGTCCTGAGGTTTGATCCCGAGATTGCGACACATGCTCGATAGCGTTCCTTTTTTCAACTCCTTGCGCGGGTCAAGTCGCTTCAGGCGATCGAGAAATTCGTTGCCAGTCATCGGCAGCCTCGATCGTCGCCGTCCTGAACACGAGCGGTCCGCAAAGTCGGCGCCGGGCTGAAGTATCTGACATGGCAGACGCTTCGGGAAGCCTCGCCGACAACATTGTCTATTTCGCTCGCGCGTTGCGGCGGGCGGGGCTGCCGGTCGGGCCGGGCGCGGCGATCGATGCGCTCGACGCGGTCCAGGCCGCCGGCCTGTCCACGCGCGAGGATTTCTACTGGACGCTGCACGCGGTCTTTGTGAAGCGCCACGAACATTCGCTCGTGTTCGACCAGGCGTTCCATATCTTCTTCCAGCGGCGCGGCTATCTCGAACAGCTCCTGGCGCTGATGTCGCCGGCAGCGCCCGGCGCGCCGGCAGCGGCGGCGAAGCCTGCCGCGGCGCGCGTGCAGGAGGCCTTATTCGCCGACGCCAAAAACAGGCTCAGGAGCGAGCAACGCGAAAGCGAGGTCGCGGCGCGGCTGACCGCGTCCGATGAGGAGGTGCTGCGTAAGAAAGACTTCGCGCAGATGAGCGCCGCTGAGATCGCCGCCGCCAAGGAAGCGATCAAGCGGCTGGCGCTGTCGCTTCATCAGGTCAAGACCCGTCGGCTCGCGCCCGACCGCCGCGGCCATCGCATCGATCTGCGCCGCACGTTGCGGGCGAGCTTGCAGGGGGGCGGCGTGCTCATCGACCTGAAACGTCGCGGCCCGGCGACGCGCATGCCGCCGATCGTCGCGCTCCTCGATATTTCCGGCTCGATGGGGGAGTACACCCGGCTCTTCCTGCACTTCCTCCACACGGTCACCGATGCGCGCAAGCGCGTGCACTCGTTTCTGTTCGGCACGCGGCTCACCAATGTCACTCGCGCGCTGAAGACCAAGGACCCGGACGAGGCGCTCGCCGCTTGTTCGACGAGCGTCGCCGACTGGGCGGGCGGCACGCGCATCGCGACCTCGCTCGCCGCATTCAATCGGTTGTGGGGCCGGCGGGTATTGGGGCAGGGCGCCGTGGTGTTGTTGATCACCGACGGCCTGGAGCGCGACGCCGACGACCGCCTCGCCTTCGAGATCGACCGGCTGCACCGCTCCTGCCGTCGGCTGGTGTGGCTCAACCCACTCCTGCGCTTTGCGGGCTTCGAGCCAAAAGCGCACGGCATCCGGACCATGCTGCCGCATGTGGATGAATTCCGCGCGATCCATAATCTCAATAGCATGGCCGATCTTGTTGAGGCGCTGTCTGAGCCTCGTAGCCGCTTAGAGCGAATTCCGTTCCACTGGAATCGGAATTCGCTCTGTTGTTCTTGAGCAGTCGCATTTTCTTCGGCGAACCGGTTCCCACTTCGCCGGAAAATGCTCTAGCGGCCGTAGAACCGCGGACGAAGGCCTGATCCCAGACGCGCAGGTAGTTAATTTAATTTATTAGTATTTAATTATAAAACATTGATATTTATATAGAAAATGCGTTGCATTTGTTCGTCAAACCTCCACATCCGCCAACTCTTAAATCCATGCCCCTTGCGCTTTCGGACAATTCGTCCTAATTATTGACTGACTAGTCAGTCAGGTTTTTTTCGATGAGTATCGCGAAACCCCCGCGCAAGATTGGGTCGGCAACGTCCGATCCGCCTAGCCGAACCGGGCGGTCCTCTTCCGATGAAGCCGGCCC
This sequence comes from Rhodoplanes sp., assembly GCA_049284695.1. GTDB lineage: Bacteria > Pseudomonadota > Alphaproteobacteria > Rhizobiales > Xanthobacteraceae > Rhodoplanes. Next base: position 2,269 of record JBAPYK010000107.1, read on the forward strand.
GGCCAAGGCGGGCGGCGCCGCTTCCGACCCGCGCAGGAAGCACGACCCGTTCGATCCCGCGTCCGCGCCCGCGTCTTCCGATTCCAATGGCCTGTCGCGACGCAAGCGCGCCGAGAAGAGTCAGGCCCGTCGTGAAGCGATCCTCGCCGCGGCGCTCGACGAATTCACCGAGCGCGGCTTCGCCTCGACCCGCATCGATGACGTCGCGCGCCGCGCCGGGGTCGGGAAGGGCACGATCTACCTGCACTTCAAGGACAAGGAAGCGCTGTTCCAGCAGCTCGTGATCGCCATGCTCGGACCGATCGTCGCGCAGCTCCAGGGCCTGCCCGACGAAGACAGGCCGGTCCGCGCCGTTCTCGAGCGTCTGTTTGCGCTGTTCGTCGATGAGATTTACGGCACCAAGCGCCGCCAAGTGCTGCGGCTGATCATGGCGGAAGGTCCGCGGTTTCCGCATTTGGCGGAATTCTATTACCGCCACGTGGTGGAGCCTGCGAGCGCGGTATTGCGCGGGCTGCTCGAACGGGCCAACGCCCGCGGCGAGCTTCGCGATCGGCGCCTTGCGGAGTTTCCGCAGCTCGTGATCGCGCCCGGGCTCGTCGCCATCATCTGGAGCAGCCTGTTCGACCGGTTCGCGCCGCTCGACATGGCCGGTCTGATGCGCGCGCATCTCGACCTGCTCTTCGGGCCCGGAGACGCGCCATGAATGCGTTGCGCGCCAGCCTTGCCGTCTTGGCCTTGCTGGCGCTATTCGGCTGCGCCGAGGCGCCCAAGACCTACCAAGGCTGGGTCGAAGCGAACCTGATCTTCGTCGCGCCGGACGAAACGGGGCGCGTCGAGAACCTGTCCGTGCGCGAGGGCGAACATATCGACAAGGGCGCGCCGCTATTCACCGTCGACGAAGATCTGCAACGCGCCGATCTCAGGATGAACGAGGCGCTGGTCGAAAACGCGCAGCAAGCCTTCGATCGGGCGAAGCTCTTGTTGCAGAACCGTACCGGCACCCAGAAAGCCTACGACGACGCCGAATCCGCGTTGCGCGCCGCAGAGGCGCGCCTCAACAGCGCGCGGACCCGGCTGACACGGCGCAAGTTGGCAAGCCCGGTCACCGGCACTGTGCAGCAGGTTTATTTCCGGCCGGGCGAAATGGTGCCGGCCGGGCGGCCGGTGCTGTCGATTCTCCCGCCGGGAAACCTGAAACTGCGGTTCTTCGTGCCGCAAGCCGTATTGCCGCAGATCGCCTATGGCGAGCGCGTCAAGGTGAGCTGCGACGGTTGCCCCGACGACATCACCGCGCGGGTGAGCTTCATTTCCCGCACCGCCGAGTACACGCCGCCGGTGATCTACAGCTTGGAAGAGCGGTCGAAACTCGTGTTCCTCATCGAAGCTTTGCCGGACAATCCGGAGAAGCTGCGCGTCGGCCAGCCGATCGACGTCACGCTCCTGGGCGGATCGGCTGAGCCGAGCCAGACCGCCGGCAAGGCAGGCGAGGCGGGAAAATGAGCGCCACGTCCGTGTCCGATTACGGCACGGCGCCGAGAGCGCCTGCGAGCGATATTGCCATTTCGGTCGAGGGGCTGACCAAGTCCTTCGACGGCAAGCAGGTGGTGCGCAATCTCACCATGCAGGTGAGGCGGGGTTTGATCTACGGCTTTCTCGGCCCCAACGGCTCCGGCAAGACGACGACCATCCGCATGC
>JBAPYK010000108.1:0-12701 GCA_049284695.1 Rhodoplanes sp.
CTCGACGTCGTCTATAACCACACTGCGGAGGGCAATGAGAGCGGCCCGACGCTCTCCCTCAAAGGCATCGACAACGCGTCTTACTACCGGCTGCTGCCCGACCAGAAGCGCTACTACATCAACGACACCGGCACCGGCAACACACTCAATCTCTCCCATCCGCTCGTTCTCCAGATGGTCACCGACAGCCTGCGCTATTGGGTCGAGGAATGCGGCGTCGACGGCTTCCGCTTCGATCTCGGCACCATTCTCGGGCGTGAGCCTTACGGATTCGACGAAGGCGGCGGCTTTCTCGATTCGTGCCGCCAAGATCCGGTGCTGTCCTCGATCAAATTGATCGCCGAGCCCTGGGATTGCGGGCCCGGTGGCTATCAGGTCGGCGGCTTTCCACCCGGCTGGGCGGAGTGGAACGACAAGTTCCGCGACACGGTGCGGAGGTTCTGGAAAGGCGACGAAGGCCAAATGGCGGATTTCGGCAAGCGCCTCACGGCCTCGGGCGACGTCTTCAACCGGCGTGGCCGTAAACCGTGGGCGAGCGTGAATTTCGTCACCGCCCATGACGGCTTCACGCTCCATGACGTGGTCAGCTACAACGACAAGCACAATGAAGCGAATGGCGAGGACAATCGCGACGGCAGCAGCTCCAATCATAGTTGGAATCACGGCGCTGAAGGACCGACCGACGACCCCGGGATTCGCGCCCTGCGCCAACGGCAGAAGAAAAACTTGCTGGGCACGCTTCTGTTGAGCCAGGGAACGCCGATGCTTACCGCCGGCGATGAGTTCGGGCGGACTCAGCGCGGCAACAACAACGCTTATTGCCAGGACAACGAGATCAGCTGGGTCGATTGGAATTTCGGCGCGGAAGGCGAGGAGCTACGCGCTTTCGTCGCCCGGCTGACCGAGCTTCGCCGCGACCATGCCGTGCTCCGCCGCACCCGCTTCTTCACCCGCGATTGGAACGAGGAGATCGGGGTTCGCGACTTGACCTGGATCGCGCCGTCCGGCTCGGAAATGGGCGCTGAGCAATGGAGCGACCCGTTCGCCAAATGCATGGGCGCGCTGTTCGACGGCCGCGCGCAGGCGACCGGCATCCGCAAGCGCGGCAGCGACACGACCGTGCTGCTGATCGTCAACGCCGCCGAAAACCTCGTGCGATTTACGCTGCCGCAAGTCGCCGCCGGCCGCGGCTGGATGCGGCTGATCGACACCAATCTGAGTGAAGCCGAGGACGAGGAAGACGCCGGGCGTTTCAAGTTCGGTGACGAATACGAAGTGACGCCGCGCTCGCTGCTCCTGTTCAGGCTGCTGCGCTTGCGCCGCCAGCCTGCGCAATCGGGCGAGGCCTAATTACGGCCTCGAGCCTCAATCGCGGCCGAGGCCGACGCTTCGGCCGCTCTCCGCCCGTAACGACTCCGGGGGCGCGCAAGATTTGCGCGATGATCAATCGTTGGTCGAACCCGGACCGGGCTGGGGAGCCGTATCGTCGCCGTTTGCCGCGCCTGATCCGGCCTGCGCGACGTCGCTGCGCGGGCCGCGATGCCGTCGCCGGCGGCGATGCAGCGGGAAGCGGTCGCCGCCCGAGCCCTGCTGTCCGTCAAAGCCGCCATTCGGGTTGTAACCCTGCGTCTGTTGCGGCGCCGGCGCGGCGCCGGTGACGAAAGAAGGCAGCCGGTCGATGGCGTCGTCCTGTCCATTGGGCGACGGCGACCCCGCCGGGGGCTGACGCCCGTAGTTCTGTTCGCGCTGCGGATAGAATTGGGCGTCGCGCGGTAGGATCGGCTGCGGATCGCGCGTGCCAAAGGCGGGCTGCTCGCCATCTCCCACGATCGGCGCGCCGATATCTTCCTCGCCTTCTTCGTACTGATCGTCGCGCGGATCCGCCGTTCCGCCGTCCGCCCGGAAGAAGGACTGGTTCGGCCGGAACTGCTCCTGGGCCGCAGCGATCACGCGGAGATAATGCTCGGCGTGCTGGAAATAGTTCTCCGCCCCCACGGGGTCGCCGGAGGCCTGTGCGTCGCGAGCGAGCTGCATGTATTTTTCGGCGATGTGCGACGCGGTTCCGCGGATCTTCACATCCGGTCCGTTGGACTCGTAGACCCGCGTCAGGGGATTGTGGCTTTTGCGGTTACGCCCGCGCATACGCTTGTTTTGACCGTTTCTCATGTTTCTGGCTTTCGGCCACCTCTTACTGAGGGCGATTGATCCGCCCGTTGCTCAGGAACTTCTCATCGACGCACGAACGCACGCGCGACGTCCGCGACGGCGCGTCACCGCCGCGGGAAGCACAGCTAAACAACCGCGGAGGCCGCGCATAACTGCGTCGACGTCCGCCCCGACTTGCAATTAGCTGTCGCCTGCAGCTATGCCCTGGCGCTGCCAACCTTTCGTGCTGCGCGTCGCTCCCGACCCATAAAGCGGGAACATACGTTCAAGCCGATGAAGCATCTCGATCCCGAGTGGCGTATACCAACCGAATTTGACTACGTTGGTAACTACCTTCGCCGCCCAGCCCCGCCAAGCGTTATTCGAGGCTTGTTTCGCGGCGTTCAACCCCCATCGCTCAGGTCGATTCCGTGAGCGGAACCTAGTCGCTCTTTTCGGATAATCAAGCACTTTTTTTGCCGGCGCCGGCCCTGAAATCATCCGGCGACTACCTATTAATTCAGCCGCCGCGCGACGACAGCGCGAGCGGTTCCAGCAAGATCGCGCGCCACCGTTTCGACGGCAAGTCCAACGCGTTGAAGCAGGTCGGCGATGGCGTGCGCTTGTCCCTCGCCTGCTTCAACCACCAGTGGCGCGTGGGACGCCAAGAGGCGACGGATATCCGCGGCGATTGCGCGATAGGCGGTGAGCCCGTCAGGCCCGCCATCAAGCGCGCAACGGGGATCGAAGTCGCGCACCTCGGGCGCAAGGCGTTCAATGTCCTGGGTGCGCACATATGGCGGATTGGCGATCACCAGGTCGAAGCCGCTCGCGAGCGCCGTCCCGAAGTCGCCCGCGACAAAACCGGCCCGCGCCCCGAGACCAAGCCGTTCGGCGTTGTCGCGCGCCGTCGCAAGCGCGGATGCATCGCGGTCTGTGCCGACGCCATAAGCATGCGGCAGCTCGCTCAGAAGCGCGAGCACGAGCGCGCCCGAGCCGGTGCCGAGATCGGCGATGCGCAAGGGCCGCATATGCGCCGCGCGATCGCCGAGGGCGGCAAGCGCCGCCTCGACGAGGGTTTCGCTCTCCGGGCGCGGCACGAGAACGGACGGCGTGACCGCAAGCGGCAGCCCCCAGAACTCCTTCGTCCCGAGGATGCGCGCGACCGGCTCGCGAGCGAGACGCCGCGCCGCTAGCGCCGCGATGCGCGCAATCTCGGCAGGCGTAAGCCCGCGGTCGGCGGCGCCGGCAAGCGCCGTATGATCGAGCCCAAGCGCGTGACCGATCAGCAACCGCGCGTCAAGCGCGGGCGCATCGAGCCTGGCGGCGCGGAACGCCTGCGCGAGATCGCGCCGCATCGCAGCGACCGTCTTCACGTCGCGACGAGGCAAGCTCGCCGCCACGCCTTCACCGCTCTTGTGCCGCAAGCAGCTCCGCATTGTGCTCCATCACCAGCGCATCCACGAACTCGCCCAGCGCCTCCCCTTCCATCACCTGCGGCAGCTTGTAGAGCGTCAGATTGATGCGATGATCGCTCACCCGTCCTTGCGGGAAATTATAGGTGCGGATGCGTTCCGAGCGATCGCCGGTGCCGACTTGCCCCCGCCGTTGAGCGGCGCGCTCGGCGTCGCGTTTCTGCCGTTCCGCGTCGAACAGCTTGGCGCGCAGAAGGCCGAGCGCCTTGGCGCGATTGCGATGCTGCGAGCGCTCGTCCTGCACGACGACGACGATCCCCGAGGGGATATGCGTGATCCGCACCGCGGATTCCGTCTTGTTGACATGCTGCCCGCCGGCGCCGCCCGCGCGCATGGTGTCGATGCGCAGATCGGTTTCGTCGAGCGCGACGTCGACCTCTTGCACCTCGGGCAGCACGGCGACCGTCGCCGTGGAGGTGTGAATGCGCCCTGAGCCTTCCGTGTCGGGCACCCTTTGGACGCGATGGACGCCCGACTCGAACTTCAACCGCGCGAAGGCGCCGCGGCCGCGAATCTCGGCGACGATTTCCTTGTAGCCGCCCATCGTGCCTTCGCTTGCGGAGATGATTTCGGTCTTCCATCCCTGCTTGGCGGCGAAGCGCTCATACATGCGGCACAGGTCGCCGGCGAAAAGGGCGGCCTCGTCTCCGCCGGTTCCGGCGCGGATTTCGAGAATCACATTGCGCTCGTCCATCACGTCCTTGGGAATGAGGGCGAGCCGGAGGTCGTTTTCCAGTGCAGTGCGTTTTTCCTCGGCCGCCGCCTTCTCATCGAGCGCGATGGCGCGCATCTCGGCGTCACCGGTCGCGTCGTCGATGATCGATTGAAGATCGGCGATTTCCGCGACCACGTCGCGATACCCCTTGATCTTGTCGATGATGGGCGCGAGTTCGGCGAGCTCGCGCGACAACCGCACAAAGGCCTCGGGCGCGAGCTTCCCCGAAAGGTCGGCCTCTACGGCCGCGTGTCGCGCGACCAATGCATCTAGTTTCGTTTGCGGCAACATAGGATTACAGGGGCAAACCTTCCGATTCGGCGAAGGCCGTCAGCTTGGCGCGGATCGAGGCGCCGCCATGCGGACGCTTGATCAATGGCACGATCAGCCGCTCGGCCTTGGCGGCGTCGAGTTCGAGCAGCATCGCTTTGACCGGACCTACCGCGGACGGCAGAAGCGACAGCGAGCGATACCCGATGCCGATCAGCGCCAGCGCGCCGAGCGGCTTGGAGGCGATCTCCCCGCACAGCGTCAACGGCTTGCCGTGCGCGTGCGCCTTGTCGGCGATCATCTTCAGCGCACGCAGCACCGGGAGCGACAACGGATCAAAGCGGCTGGCGACGCGCGGGTTGCTGCGGTCGGCCGCGTAGAGAAACTGGATCAGGTCGTTCGACCCGACCGATAGGAAATCGACCCTCTCGAGCAATTCATCGAGCTGATAAAGCAGCGACGGCACCTCCACCATGCTGCCGATCTCGACGCGGTCGGGCAGCCGATGGCCGTGGCGGCGCAGATGGGTGAGCTCGCGTTCGACCAGCGACTTCGCTTCGTCGAACTCCTGCACCGCGGCGACCAGCGGAAACATGATGCGCAGTTCGCGTCCCGCCGCGGCCCGCAGCATGGCGCGGACTTGGCTGCGCAGGAGGCCGGGGCGGTCGAGGCCGAGCCGGATCGCGCGCCAGCCCAGCGCGGGATTCTCCTCCTCCAGATTACGCATATAGGGAAGCACCTTGTCGCCGCCAATGTCGAGCGTGCGAAAAACCACCGGCTTGCCGCCCGCCGCGTCGAGCACACTGCGATAGAGCGAGAGCTGTTCGCTCGTGCGCGGGAACTGGGCCGCCACCATGAACTGCAGTTCGGTGCGGAATAGGCCGACGCCCGCCGCGCCGGCCTCCGCCAGGTGCGGCAGATCGACCATCAGCCCGGCGTTGATCATGAGCGCGATCGGCTGGCCGTCCTTGGTGACGCACGGCCGGTCGCGCAGGCTGAGGTATTGCAGCTGCCGCCGCGCGCGGAGCCGCACCCGCTCGACATAAGCCGCCTCCATGTCCGGAGACGGACGGATGTGGATGTCGCCGGCGGCCCCGTCGACGATAATGGCGTCGCCGGGATCGACCAGCCCGGTCGCGTTGGGCACCTCGCCGACCGCGGCGATCCCGAGCGCACGGGCGACGATGGTGACATGCGAGTTGGGGCCGCCCTCCTCCAGCACGAGGCCGCGCAGCCGGTTGCGGTCATAGTCGAGCAACGCGGCCGGCCCCATTGAGCGCGCAACGATGATCGCGTGTTCCGGCAGCTTGTCGCGCGTCGGCGCGTGGTCGTAGCCGAGCAGCTGGCGCTGCAGGCGGTGGGCGAGGTCGTCGAAGTCATGCAGCCGTTCGCGCAGATAGGGATCGGTCTGGCGCAGCATGCGGGCGCGGGTGTCGGACTGCACGCGCTCGACCGCCGCTTCCGCGGTGAGGCCGGTGAGCACCGCCTCTTCGAGCTTGTGCACCCAGCCGCGATCGTGGGCGAACATGCGATAGGCTTCGAGCACGTCGCGATGCTCGCCCCCTTCGGCGACCTCGCCGCTCTCCAGCATAAGGTCGAGCTCGGCGCGGAGCGTCTGCACCGCGGCGCGCAGCCGGCGCAGCTCCTTCTGCACATCGTCGGCGATGAAATTGGTGATCACCACGCGCGGCTCGTGCAGCACGACATGGCCGAGCGCGATCGAGTCGGTGAGCGCGGCGCCAGTCACGTGCACCGGCCGGCGCACGGCCGGCTCGGCGCCCGGCTGGGCGATCGTGAGGAGTTCGCCGGACGCGATCATCTCGGCGAGCACCATCGCCGTCGTCTGCAGCGCTTCGACTTCCTCCTCGGAATAGGTGCGCCGCGCGCGGTTCTGCACCACCAGCACGCCGAGCGTGTTGCCGGCCCGCAGGATCGGCACGCCGAGGAAGGAATGGTAGATTTCTTCGCCCGTCTCCGGCCGATAAGAGAAGGCCGGGTGCGCCTGGGCGTCCGACAGGTTGATCGGGGCTGCTTCGCTTGCGACCAGGCCCACCAAGCCTTCGTCGGCGCGCATCACGGTGAGGTGCACGGCCTGGCGGTTCAGCCCTTCGGTGGCGTAAAGCTCGAGCGTGCCGTCGACGCGCAAGACGTAAACCGAGCAGACCTCCGCGACCATATTCGCGGCGATCAGCACAACGATCTTGTCGAGGCGTTCCTGCGCGCTGGCCGGCTCCGCTACAACTTCGCGTAGCCGACGCAACAGCACGCGCGGACCACCCAGCGCACCGCGCATCGCGTGGGTCCTTCGGGCCGCAGCATTAGGCCGGAGACAGCCGGCTCGGTTCAAGGGGAATCGCGCTCGGGCGGGACCGCGCGTCGATTCTCACAGCCTATAACCAATGGGATGTGCGCGCGGCAAGCAAAAGGGCGATGCTGCAGCGCACTTTCGGCCGTCCCGGCCGAGCGAACCGTCAGTTCTTGTCCAGGCCATAAAGCGAATGCAGGGTGCGGACCGCAAGCTCGGTAAAGGCGGCGTCGATCAATAGAGAAAACTTGATCTCTGACGTGGTGATGGCGCGAATATTGATCCCCCGATCGGCCAGCGCGCGAAACGCCCGTGCTGCAACCCCGGCATGGCTCCGCATGCCAATGCCGATAACCGAAATTTTGGCCACATCGCTGGCGCTATCGAGCCGCTTATAGCCTATTTCGGGCTTCGCTTTGGCGATCGTGTCCTGAGCGCGCTCGAAATCCGCGGCGGCGACCGTGAAGGTCAGGTCGGTGGTCTTGCCGTCGGCGGATACGTTCTGCACGATCATGTCGACATTGATGTTGGCCTCCGCGAGCGGCCCGAAAATCGCCGCGGCGATCCCCGGCTTGTCCTCCACGCTGCGGATGGAGATTTGCGCCTCGTCCTTAGAAAAGGCGATGCCGGTGACGACCTCTTGTTCCATGATCTCGCTCTCGTCACAAATCAGGGTGCCGGGAGGCGCGCGCCGCGGGTCGATCTCATCCGGCTTGTCGAAGCTCGAGCGCACGAAAATCCGCACATTATGCACCATTCCGAGCTCGATTGAGCGCACCTGCATGACCTTGGCCCCGAGAGAGGCCATTTCCAGCATTTCCTCGAAGGCGATCTTGTCCAGTCGGTGGGCCTTGGCGACCACGCGCGGATCGGTGGTGTAGACCCCGTCCACGTCCGTATAGATATCGCAGCGCTCGGCGCGGATCGCCGCGGCGACGGCGACGGCGGAGGTGTCCGACCCGCCCCGCCCGAGCGTGGTGATGCGTCCGCTGCCCGAATGCACGCCCTGGAAACCGGCGATCACGGCGACTTCCCTGGCGGCGAAGCCGCGGATCAGCGGCTCGGCGTCAATATCGAGAATGCGCGCCGAGCCGTGCGCATCGGTCGTCTTAATCGGTAGTTGCCAGCCTTGCCAGGAGCGCGCCGCAATCCCCAGGTCCTGCAGCGCGATCGCCAACAGGCCGGTGGTCACCTGCTCGCCGGAGGCGACCACAGCGTCGTATTCGCGGCGATCATGCAACGGGGCCGCCGACCGGCACAGGTCAACGAGCGTATTGGTGGCCCCGGCCATGGCCGAGATGACGACCGCGACCTCATAACCGGCATCGACCTCGCGCTTGACGTGGCGCGCCACATTGCGGATGTGGTCGATATCGGCGACCGAGGATCCGCCGAATTTCATCACAAGGCGAGCCATGGGCGGCTGATGCTGCTTCTGAAGCGGTTAGTCAGGACACGGAAAGCTTGCGTTGCGGCGAACGCCGCGCGAGAAGGCGCTTAGCGCGTACTACATAACCGGCGAGGAGTCATGCAGGCAACTCCACACGGAAGTTCTTACGCTTGCCGGCTCGCGGGGGCGCGGAGGCGTGGATGACCAGCGATCTGAACCATTCGCCCACCGTCGATGCCGCCGAGGTCGCGCGCTTTTCGGCGCTTGCCGCCACTTGGTGGGACACCCGCGGCAAGATGGCGGCGCTGCACAAGCTCAACCCGGTCCGCCTCGCCTATATCCGCGATGCGACCTGCCAGCAGTTCGGCCGCGACCCGAAACGGGTCGGCTGTCTCACAGGCCTGCGCATCCTCGATATCGGCTGCGGCGGCGGCATTCTGTCCGAGCCGCTCGCCCGGCTGGGGGCCTCGGTGCTCGGCGCCGATCCGTCCACGACCAATATCGAGGTGGCGAAGCTGCACGCCGCGCAGAGCGGCCTTGCCATCGATTACCGCGCCACGACGGCGGAGGCCTTGAGCGACGCCGACGAACGCTTCGACGTGGTGCTCGCCATGGAAGTGGTGGAACACGTCGCCGATGTCGATCTGTTCGTGCGCAAGTGCGCCGACATGGTGAAGCCGGGCGGCCTGATGGTCGCCGCCACGCTCAATCGCACCATCAAGAGCTTTGCGCTCGCGATCGTAGGGGCCGAATATATCCTGCGCTGGCTGCCGATCGGCACCCATCAATGGGACAAGTTCATCACGCCGGCCGAATTGGAGACGACGCTGGAGGAGGCCGGGCTGCGTGTGATCGGCGAGACCGGCGTGGTCTATGTGCCGTTTGCCGACCGCTGGCGGCTGTCCGACGATTCCGACGTCAACTACATGATGGTCGCCGACAAGCCGGAGTGATCCGCGCGATCAGCGGTTGGCGCGCGAACGGCGGCGGCGCGGCTGTCCCGGAACGGCCACCACCGACGGGTCGTAATACTCGACGGTCGTCGGGTTCGTCGTCACCGACCCGGCAAGACTGCGTACCGTGATCGTGCCCCTGGGCGCCTGCGAGACGCAGACCGGGTTAGGCACGCAGGTCCCGTCCGGCCGGCATATCGGATAGCAATACAGTCCCGGGCTGGCGTAGCGGTAATCGTAAGGCCCGTAATAGTGAGTGTAGGAGCAATAAGGATAGCAGCTCTGACGGGATTGCGGCGCGGCGGGATGCGATCCCGCGAGCAAGACCAGGACGCCGACAAATAAAATCGCTGCAAATCGCGGCATGGCGCTCTCGCTTTGGACGCGTTTTTTGGGCTCCGGCAGAATTTACGCCGTCGTTTCTGGTTCGGACGCCGCTCAGCGAACCGGTTTTTCCGCTCCGTCTGAGATTGACGCCGCCGTGCATTCCCGCCCGCTCGTTTTTACACGCTATGTGAGGGAGCTCACAAGTCCGAACGCGAGAGGAGCCTATGGTCGCGCCCTTCGCGCCGCATTTGGCGGCGCGAGCCTCGGCGGTTTGCGACGAGCCGCCGGCTCAGGATGCGGCGCACGGGAGGGATCACATGGGCAAACGCATTTGGGCGACTCTGCTGAGGACGAAAGCCTCCCGCAGGACGAAGGCTTTCGGCTCGACAAAGACGCCGCCAGTGCAAAGAAGATGCTAGGCGAATCGCAGCGCAGCAAAGGGAGAGCGCTGATCGGCAAAGGGGAAATTGCCGGAAAAGCCGCCATTCAGGACAGCCCGACACCAAGGTGAGCTTGCTCAACGACGACGGCAAGCCAGCGCCCACGAAGCGGGCGATGCCGCCTTTGTAAGGCCCTCCGGAAGGGCCCGCGCGGCGCGCCAGGACGCCTCGCCCGTTGCTGACCGGCGACGGGATTGCGATATTTCTCTGACGCGTCCGGCGTTACAATATCCTGCGACTGCGACTCGCAGAAAGGCGTCATCGGCCGACCGGAACGCCGCGATACGCCGACGGCTGGGGGCCGCGTAGAGCCGAGATCGCGCCGGACGCCGCCGCGTGGACGGCATGCGCGGCAGGCCGGCCGGCAGGAGACCGCTATGGAAATGCATCAGGTCCGCTACTTCTTGGCAGTGGCGGAACAGCTCAATTTCACCAAGGCGGCCGAAAGCTGCAATGTGTCCCAGCCGTCGCTCACCCGCGCCATCAAGCTCCTGGAGGAGGAATTCGGCGGCCTGTTATTTCACCGCGAGCGCGCGAATACCCACCTGACCGACCTCGGGCGCACGGTCCACCCTCACCTTCAGCAAATCTATGACGAGGCGCATGCCGCCAAACGCCGCGCCCAGGAACTTTCCAAGCTGAAGAAGGTGAGGCTCAAGCTCGGCATCATGTGCACCGTCGCCCCCACCCAGCTCGTCGAGCTTCTGACCTCGGTTCAGACCAGGTACGACGATATCGAGATCGAAATCACCGACGCGAGCGCGGCCGAACTGGAAACCATGCTGCTCGACGGCGATCTCGAAGTCGCGATCCTGTGCCGGCCCGATCGTGCGCTCGACGAACGCATTCACATGATGCCGCTGTTCCGCGAGCAGATGATGGTGGTGATTCCTCCCAATCATCTGCTTGCCGCCAAGGACGCCGTCCGGGTCAAGGATCTGCACGGCATGAACTATGTGAACCGCGCGAAATGCGAATTCAATGGCTATGCCGGCCAGTTTTTCCGGGCACAAGGCGTCGAAATCCGCACCGTTTATCGCAGTGAGCGCGACGATTGGGTGCTGGCGATGATCCGCTGCGGACTTGGATTCGGCTTCATGCCGGAGTTCTCCGTCACCGATCCCGCCGTCATCGCAAGGCCGCTCATCGAGCCGGATTTCTGGCGCACCGTCAATCTCTGCACCGTGCGCGGACGGCCACATTCCCCGGCGGTCGGCGCGCTCGTGCGCGAAGTCATGCGGGTCAGCTGGCATGGGCTTCCAGCGATGGCGGTGACGCAAATCAAGGAAAGGCACGGCGCCGAGCCGGACTTGCTCACTGCCGACTAATCGTCCTCACTTGCAACGCGGCGCACCCCGCCCGTGCTGTCCGAGAGTTCCCGATTGCGGGCTGACGCATGATCTCAGCGGACCACCTCAAAGACATCGCGTTCTGGTCACGCGATCTGGACGAGGAGGCGTTTGAGCAGGCAAGGAAGGGTATCGTCGAGCGGACATTCCCAATGGGATCCTATATCTGCCACCGGGGCGACCGTCTCGACGCCTGGACCGGTGTCGCGGTCGGTCTCGTCAAACTCAGCACGATATCAAAGACGGGGAAAGCGATATCCTTGGCCGGCATCCGGGCGGGAGGATGGTTCGGCGAAGGAACGATCCTGAAAGACGAACCCCGGCAGTACGATCTCGTTGCGCTACGCGACACGCGGATGGCGCTGATGAATAGGCCGACTTTTCTGTGGCTGTTTGAGAATAGCGTCGCTTTCAACCGCTTCCTGGTCAGACAGTTCAACGAGCGGCTCGGACAATTCATTGCGCTGGTCGAATACGACCGCATGTTGGATGCAACGTCTCGTCTCGCGCGCAATATTGTCTGGCTATTCAATCCCGTATTTTATCCGGCTCCGGAAATGCATCTCGAGATATCCCAAGAAGAGATTGGCGCATTGTCCGGCATCTCACGCCAGGCCGCCAATAAAGGCCTTAAGTCACTCGAAAAAATGGGCTTCATCCGCATCGAGCGAGGCGGGATAACGGTTATTGATCTAAAACGTCTCAGCCGTTACGGCGAATAGGATGAACGTATCCGGTCGGTGCGAACGTCCATGGCGAGCGCGCGGCCGAGTTCGACCCGTTTCTGTAGCCCAACGGCGCCGGCAAGACCACGACCCTCAAGGCGATCTCGAATCTGCTGCAATCCGAACGCGGCGAGGTGACCAAAGGCTCGATCGTGTTCGACAGCGCGGAGGTGCAAGCGCTTACACCCAATGAGTTGGTGCGGCGCGGCTGTATCCAGGTGATGGAGGGGCGACGGTGCTTCGCCCACCTGACGATCGAGGAAAACCTGCTCACGGGCGCCTTCACCCGCCGCGACGGGAATACCGCGATCAGGCGCGACCTCGACCTCGTTTTTTCCTATTTTCCGCGGCTCCAGGAACGTCGCGCCTCGCTCGCCGGCTTCACGTCGGGGGGAGAGCAGCAGATGTGCGCGGTCGGGCGTGCGCTGATGTCGCGCCCGAAAATGATCCTGCTTGACGAGCCCTCGATGGGCCTCGCGTCGCAGGTGGTCGAAGAGATTTTCGCGATCGTCTGCAATCTCAACCAGAACGAAGGCGTATCGTTTCTGCTCGCCGAGCAGAACACCAACATGGCGCTGAGATACGCTCGCTACGGCTATATTCTCGA
>JBAPYK010000109.1:0-45285 GCA_049284695.1 Rhodoplanes sp.
GCCGAAAGCAGCGCCGTCCGTATGGACGCCCCGACTTCGGCCACGAGCAGAACAGGGGAGGTCGCTACGTGAGCGAGCCCACATCAACCGGCCCGGCCGGCGGCTTGCCGCTGCAAGGCCAACATGCCGTCGTGACCGGCGCTTCGCGCGGGATCGGCGCCGCCATCGCTGCGACGCTCGCGCGCCTTGGCGCGGACCTTACGCTGATGGCGCGCAGCGAGGCGGCTCTCGCCGAGCAGGTCAAGCGGCTGAGCGAGACGAATTCCGGCCGCGCGCAGGCGGTCCCGATCGACGTGACGGACGAAGCGCGCGTCGCCGCCGCTTTTGTCCAGGCCGCCGAAGCCTTCGGCCCGGTGCGGATTCTCGTGAACAACGCCGGCATCGCTGAGGCGGCGCCGTTTGCCAAGACCGATCGCGCCTTTTGGCAACGCCTGATCGATGTCGATCTCACCGGGCCTTATCTGTGCATCCGCCAGGCGCTCGGACCGATGGTGAAAGCGGGGCGCGGACGCATCATCAATGTCGCCTCGACCGCCGGCCATACCGGTTACCCCTATGTCACCGCCTATTGCGCGGCCAAACATGGGCTGATCGGACTAACGCGGTCGCTTGCGCGCGAGATCGCGCGCAGCGGAGTCACCGTCAACGCGGTCTGCCCCGGCTACACCGAGACCGACATCGTCGCGGCGACCATCGACAACATCGTCAAAAAGACCGGGCGCACGCGCGAACAGGCCATCCAGGAGCTGGTCGTGCACAATCCGCAAGGACGCCTGGTCAAGCCCGAGGAGGTGGCGGAGGCGGTCGGCTGGCTCTGCCTGCCGGCCGCCGCTTCCATCAACGGCCAGAGCATCATGGTCGACGGCGGAGAACTGATGTAGCGCGCCGCCCGCACCTCACGACCGCGGCGCGGCATAATCGAAAACAAGAACCGCGGAGCAACGGGGATGAAGCTGTTCGAACCGCTCAATGTCAAAGGCATGGTTCTGCCGAATCGGATCATGGTCCCGGCCATGGTCACGCGGCTGTCGGGCGAGGACGGTTTCGTCAATGAGCCCATCACCGACCGCTACGTCCGCTACGCGCAAGGCGGTGTCGGGCTGATCGTGGTCGAAGCGATGGCGGTCCATCATGCGAAGTCGGGCCCGCTCTTGCGCATCAGCGATGACGCCTATGCGCCGGGGCTCGCCGATCTCGTGCGCCGCATTCACGACACGTCGGATTCCAAGGTCGTGCCGCAGATCATTCATTTCCTCAAGGTCGCGAAGTCCGGCTGGCGGCAGACCGTCGACACGCTCTCGCTCGCCGATATCGATCAGATCGTCGAGGAGTTCGGCGACGCGGTGGCGCGCGCGCGCGAGGCGGGATTCGACGGCGCGGAACTGCATTCCGCGCACGCCTATACGCTCGCCTCCTTCGTCTCGCGGGTGAACCCGCGCCGCGACGAGTACGGCGGAACACTGGAAGGACGGCTACGGCTGATCGGCCGGGTGATGGACAATATCGAGCGCAAGGTCGGCAAGGACTTTCCCGTCGGCGTGCGCTTCCTCGCCGACGAATTCATCAAGGACGGCTTCACCGTCAACGACGCCAAGCTGATCGGCCTCCGTCTCGCCGAGCTCGGCGCGGCCTATCTCTCGCTGTCGGTCGGCGGCAAGTTCGAGGATGCGATCCACGCGCCCGGCCAGGTGCCCTACCCTTACACCGGCTATTCCGGCGACCGCTGCATGCCGGGCAACTGGTATCCCAATGTCCCGCACGCGCATTTCTCGGCGGAGATCAAAGCCTATGTGAAGGCGCATGGCTACGACACGCCGGTCGCGACCACCGGCAAGATCTCCGATCCGGACGACGCCGAGGCGCTGCTTGCCGGCGGCAAGGTGGACATCATCGGGATTGCCCGCGGCCTGCTCGCCGATCCCGACTGGCCGCGCAAGGTGCGCGCGGGCGAGCGCGACCGCATCATCCGCTGCGACTACTGCAATGTCTGCAAGCATCTCGACGGCACCCATACCCGCGTCATCTGCAGCCTGTGGCCGCAAGGCGCGCTGCAGGCGCCGCCCGACGATCGCGCCGCCGGCGCGCCGGAGTGGGGACCCGCCGGCGCCGAGTTGAAGGCGACGGTCACCAACACCGGCACCGTGCTGTTGCGCTGGAAGAAAGCGCCGGGGGCTGCGCGCTACGACGTCCACCGCTGCGACGATCTCGGCAATGTCAGCTTCGAGGATGCGGTCAAGGTCACGCGCTGGGAGGACGAGACCCTGCTCGCCGGGCGGCGCTATCGCTACTACGTGCGCGCCTACGCGGCGAGCGGACAAGGGAGCCCGCCGTCGAACAGCGTGTTCGTCGATCTGCCGGCGCCGAGCTATCTTGCGAACAGAATTGGCGCGCAGCCCGCGCCAGCGTGATCCCGCGAGGCTCCGCGTCAGCGTGAACTTCACCTCTCCCGTGGGGAGAGGTCGGCGAGCATCGAGCGAGGCAAGATGCGAGCCGGGTGAGGGGGACATTGCCTTCTCCATTATACCCTCACCCGGATGACATCGCTTCGCTCGTCATCCGACCTCTCCCCACCGGGGAGAGGTGAAGTGGGTGGTCCTTTTTGAGATTACGAGCGGCTCGAACTCAATGCCCCGGCAGCACCAGAAACTTCGGCTTGGCCGGAAGCGACGCCTTGGACAACACGACCGACGGCGTGTCGGCGATTTCGACGTCATAGTCGCTGCGCACGCGGTCGAGAAACCGGTTGAGCGTGTAAGAGCTGAAGTAATGCATCGGAATCATCAGCGGCGCCTTGAGCGCCTGGATGACCTCCAGCATGCCCTCGACATCGAGCGTGTAGGTGCCATCGACCGGGACAAGCACCACATCGATCCGGCCGATCTCGTTGAGCTGCTGCTGGGTCAGCGTGTGATGGAGGTGGCCGAGATGGGCGATGCACAGCGCGGCTGCCTCGAAGATGAAGATCGAATTGCCGTGGCGCTCGGTGCCGTCGCCGTCCCAGGTGCGGATATTGGTGGCGACGCTGCGCACCCGCACGTCGCGGAGCGTCTGATCATGCGCCGCCGGCTTGCCGTCGTCGCTCCAGCCGCGCAGAACGAGCTTGATGCCGGGGTCCGGACTGAGGCTGTAATGGGTCGAATGCGCCTTGTTCATCGTCACGATGTCGGGGACGATGAGCGGCCGGACATAGTCGTTGTAATCGGTGGCGATGCGCACGAGCTGCGGGCTCTCGATCAGGAAGGTCGAGTGGCCGACATAGGTCAGCCGCACCTGATCGGAGGCGAGCGCCGCCTGCCTGACGGCCGCAGGAATGACGCGCCGCGGTCCGGACGAGATCAGGCCCGGGCATGACGCGATCATCTCCGGCTTCGACGCGGGCGGCGTCGGCGCCGACGCTTGCGCGACGGCGTGTCCGGTCGCCGCGAGCATGAGCCCCGCCACGGCGGCTAACATGATCAACAGGCGAGAAACCGGAGTCATGGGGCGCTCCATGCCGTTGGTCATGCCGCGACCATAGCGCATCGACCTAGGCTGCGCGTGACCCCCATGAACACAAATCGCTGATCAATGCGTAACGAGCGGTATTTCGGGCGTGCGGTCCGAGAGGCGCAGTGGGCGCATATGCGGCGCGGGCCGAAGCTTCGCCGGAAATCCGGCAACGAAGCCGATCGATGCGGGATCAGCGCTCGACGATGAGGCCGCGCGACGTCACGACGACCCAACGGCCGTCTTGTTTGCGGATCGTCTCCACCTTGCCGAGCCCCGGCAGCGTGTCGCCCGGCTCCACCTGGACGAGACCGTAGCGCCCCTCGATCAGCGCCACTCCGTGACGCGCTTGGTAAAGCGACCAGCCGTTGACGATGGGCGTTTTCTTGGCATCCCCCGCCGGAGCGCCGATGGCGCCGGTGACATCCGGCGCAGCTGCTGCGATTGCCTCCGCCGTTTGCGTGCTGCGGCGCTCCAGCCGATCGAGCGCATCGCTGATCTTGGCGAGTTTCTGCGTCGGTTCGGCCTGCGCGCGCTCGCTGCGATCGAGGCGCTCGGCGATACGCGCGGTGCGCGCGTGCATATCCTGCGTCGACGTCTCCACGCTCGTGCGCAGCGCGGCGAGCTGCTGCTCCATGCGGTCGAGCGCCGTCGTGAGCGGCGCCGCCGCGGCCGCCCCCCGATCGCCGCTCGCGCCCAAATCTCCGGTCGCTAAGGACCCTGCGAGGGCGCCCACCGCGGCGGCAAACGCCACAATGGCCCCGAGGAGGATCAGCCGCTTGAGGCGAAAGCCCCGCACCGGCGTGAACCCCGTGGGCATGCCTCCGCCGTTCCAGGCGCCGTCCATTGCAAAGGCGGGAAGCTTGGCGATCCGCCCATCGTCCGCATCCTCGCCGGCGCCGGAGTGACCGGCGTGCGCACTCGCCGCATCGCCGGCCGTGATTCGCGGCACGCGGGCGCGGACCGGTTGTTCGCTCGGAGCCGGAACCGTCCCGTTCTGCTCCTCGGACGGCCCGAGATCGAGCTCGTCCTGGTCAGAATCGAGGTTCGGATTGCTCTTGCGCTTGCCCATGGCCTGCTCCGATCAGGACACTTCCCGGCAGCGGGAACGACTGCGGTCAACGGAGCGAGCGTCGTGCCCCCCGTCCGTTCACTGATCGGTAACCAAGATTGCTTACCAAATGGTTACCTTCGCCCGGCCAGCCTGTTTTCGAACGGGTCGCGGGGTCAGCCCAAGAGCCCGTTGTCCTGCGCGAGCACCTTGAGCGAGGTCTCCGGCCGCGCCCCCAGATGCTGGATCACCTCCGCCGCGGCGAGGGCGCCGAGCCGCGCCGCATCCGCGGTCGCAAGCTCGCGGGCAAGTCCGAACAGAAAACCGGCGGCGAACAGGTCCCCAGCCCCGGTGGTGTCGACTACCCGCTCGACCGGCACGGCGTGCACGGCCTGCGTGCTCTCGCGCGAGACGACAATGCATCCCTTTTCGCTGCGCGTGACCACCGCGAGCCGCGCATCGGCGCGCAGCGCGGCGACCGCCGTGTCGAAATCGCTTGTCTGATAGAGGCTGTGCAGCTCGGTCTCATTCGCGAACAAAAGATCGATCGTGCCGCCGCAGATGAGTCCAAGGAACTCGTCGCGCCAGCGATCGACGCAGAACGAATCCGAGAGCGTGAGCGCGACCATCCGTCCGGCGTCGTGGGCGATTTTCGCCGCCTTGAGGAAGGCGTCCTTGGCGTCCTTGGGGTCCCACAAATAGCCTTCGAGATAAGTGATCGCGGACGCCGCCACCGCCTCCGGGTCGATGTCGCTCGGGTGCAGGTCCTGCGCCGCGCCCAGGTAGGTGTTGAGCGTGCGCTCGCCGTCCGGCGTCACGACCACATAGCAGCGCCCGGTGGAGGAGCCGTCGATCGCCGGCGGGGTATCGAAGGCGACGCCCGCCGCCCGGATGTCGTGGGTGAAGATGCGGCCGAGCGAATCGTTCTTGACCTTGCCGACAAAGGCCGCGCGCGCCCCGAAGCTCGCCGCGCCGACTATGGTGTTCGCGGCCGAGCCGCCGGACACCTCGATGGTAGGGCCCATCTTTGCGTAAAGCGCCTCGGCCTGCGCTTCGTCGATCAGCGCCATTCCGCCTTTGTGCATCCCATGATTGACGAGGAAATCGTCCTCGGCGCGGGCGATCACGTCGACGATCGCATTGCCGATACCGAGCACGTCGAAGCGGAGGGCTGCCATGTTGGAGCTTGCGTGTTGAGTGGGGCCGAATGGAGATGGCCGCACTATAGCGGCGCGGCGCGCGCTTTCAACGCCCCTTGCGCGGCGACGCCCCGCCGTGGCATGCACGCGCGCGCAATGCAAGGAGCGGCGCGATGACGTTCAAAGAACGGGTTTTTTCCGGGGTCCAGCCGACCGGCAACCTGCACCTCGGCAATTATCTCGGCGCCATTGCGCGGTTCGTCGCGCTGCAGGACAGCTACGACTGCATCTACTGCGTGGTCGATCTGCACGCCATCACCGTCTGGCAGGACCCGGCCGAACTGCCGCGCGCCACCCGGGAAGTGACTGCGGCGTTTCTCGCCTGCGGGATCGATCCGAAGAAGCACATCGTCTTCAATCAGAGCCAGGTCGCCGAGCACGCCGAGCTCGCCTGGGTGTTCAACTGCGTCGCCCGCATGGGCTGGCTCAACCGCATGACCCAGTTCAAGGAGAAGGCGGGCAAGGATCGCGAAAACGCCTCCGTCGGCCTGTTCGCCTATCCCAATCTGATGGCCGCCGACATCCTGGTCTATCGCGCCACCCATGTTCCCGTCGGCGAGGACCAGAAGCAGCACCTCGAACTGTCGCGCGACATCGCGCAGAAATTCAACAACGACTTCGCCGCCTCGATCAAGGCGCATGGTTATGGTGAGACGTTCTTTCCTCTGCCCGAGCCGCTGATCGCCGGCCCGGCGACGCGCGTGATGAGCCTGCGCGACGGCTCGAAGAAGATGTCGAAATCCGAGCCGTCGGACTATTCGCGCATCAATCTCACCGACGACGCCGACGCGATCGCGCAGAAGATTCGCAAGGCCAAGACCGATCCCGAGCCGCTGCCGAGCGAAGAAAAGGGGCTCGAACCACGGCCCGAGGCCGACAATCTCGTGGGCATCTACGCAGCGCTCGCCGGCGTGCCGAAGGCGCAGGTGCTCGCCGAATTCGGCGGCGCGCAGTTTTCGTCCTTCAAGTCGGCGCTTGTCGATCTCGCGGTGGCAAAGCTCGGCCCCCTCGGGGCGGAAATGAAACGGCTGGTCCAGGACCCGGTCTGCATCGATTCCGTGCTCGCCGACGGCGCCGCCCGCGCGCAGACGATCGCCGCCGAAACCATGAAGGCGGTCAAAGACATTGTCGGATTCGTGCGACGGTGAGGCGTCCGATGCAGTCACCACAGTCAATGCAATCGCTGCGTAGCGAACCTCCCATCTTGTGCGCGCGCCGCCGCCCGTGGCAGCATGCGCGCCGGACGGCGGCTGGACCGGGCACCGCCGACAGACATCCATGAGCCTAAAGCGCCGCAGTTACGAGGCTGGGCACAAGCCGAAATTCCTCGTGATCATCGACGACACGCCTGAATGCGACCGCGCCGTCTATTACGCGAGCCGCCGCGCTGCGCGCACCGGCGGCGGTGTCATCATGCTGCGCGTGATCGAGATGAAGGACCGCGCACAGCAATGGCTCGGCGTCGCCGACATCATGAAGGCGGAGGCGCAGGAAGCGGCCGACGAGGCGCTGGCCCGCTTCGCCGCGCGTGCGGAGACGGTGTCCGGCCTCACGCCCGAGCGGATCATTCGCGAGGGGGAGACCGCCGAGCAGATCCTCAAGCTGATCGACCAGGACGAGGACATCGCCGTGCTCATTCTTGCCGCCGGCCTCGATAAAGACAACCCAGGCCCGCTGGTGTCTAGCCTGAGCAATGCGGCGGGGTCCTTTCCGATCCCGATCGGGATCGTCCCGGCCCATCTGAGCGACGAGGAACTCGACGCCTTGAGCTGACGGCGAAGGTCGAAAAGCGGTTGACGCTCGCGCGTCGAAGGCACATGTCATGTCTTAAACCGTCCATCCGCGGCCTTGAACCGCGGACGAAGGAGATTGCCATGTTCATCCAGACCGAGACCACGCCTAACCCGGCCACCTTGAAGTTCCTGCCGGGCCGCACCGTCCTGCCGCATGGGACGCTTGAAATGCGCGACAAAGAGGAGGCGGCGCAGTCGCCGCTCGCCGCGCGCCTGTTCGATATCCCCGGCGTCGGCGGCGTTTTCTTCGGCTCGGACTTCATCACCATCACCCGCGCCGGCGGCGAATGGCAGCAGCTCAAGCCGGCGATCCTCGGCGCCATCATGGCGCACTTCATGTCGGGCGCACCTCTCCTGACAAGCGACGCCCCGGTCAAGGCTGGCGGCGAGGACGAGTTCTTCGAGGAGAAGGACGCCGAGACCGTCGAGATCATCAAGGACATCATCGAGAACCGGGTGCGTCCGGCGGTCGCCAATGACGGCGGCGACATCACTTTCCGCGGCTTCAAGGAGGGCGTCGTCTATCTCAACATGAAGGGCGCCTGCTCGGGCTGCCCGTCTTCGACGGCGACCCTCAAGCACGGCATCCAGAACCTCCTGCGCCACTACGTGCCTGAGGTGGTCGAGGTGCGGCCGGTGTGAGCTAACCAGGGCGCTAACCAGGGCGGTGGAGGGGGCATGTTCCAAGGCTGGTGCCCCCTCCACCATGCTACGCATGGTCCCCCTCTCCCGTGAAAGATCTTTCACGGGGGAGGATTTGAAATGCCGGCTCCCACATATCGCGAGCAGCTCCGCCGCGATTCTTCACCATGAGCACAAAATCCAGGTCTGCAGGCTTGGGCCACGCTGGGATTCCATAGTTCCCTGAGTTGCTTCCCGGCTTCCCAGGCCACAGGGCCGCTTGCGCATTTCCTTCCGGGGCGGCAGGTTGCGGGATTGCGCCGCTTTGGCGCAGGCAACCGGAGCTGACCCTGTCTGATGCGCGTACTGGCGATTGATACGGCGCTTGCGGCTTGCTCCGCCGCGCTGCTCGACCTCGACCGCGGCGGCATTCTCGCCCACCAATCGCGGGCGATGGAACGGGGCCACGCCGAAGCCCTGATGCCGATGATCGCGCAGGTGATGAGCGAGGCGAAGCTGGAGTTTGCCGAGCTCGACCGGATCGCCGTCACGATCGGGCCCGGAAGCTTCACCGGGATCCGGGTCGGGGTCGCCGCCGCGCGAGGCATCGCGCTCGCCGCCGACAAGCCAATCGTCGCACTCACCACCCTCGCCTCCTTCGCCGCGCCCCATATCGCCACCGACGACACCAATCCGCTCCTGTCGGCGATCGATGCGCGCAATGAGCAGCTCTACATTCAACTGATTGGCCGCGGAGGCCGCGCAATCATCGCGCCGCGCATGGCGGGGCTGCGCGAGACGGTCCGTATCGCCTCGGGAACGCCGACCCGCATCGTCGGCTCCGGCGCCGGGCTTATTCACGCTCACTGGCTGACCGGCGTGCCGCAGCCGTTGCTGGTGGAGATGACGCCGGCGCCGGACATCGATTGGGTCGCGCGCCTGGGCGCCGTCGCGGCCGAGACGACCCCGCATCCGAAGCCGCTCTATCTGCGCAGCGCCGACGCCCGGCCGCAGGATGCGTTTCGCCTGCCGCGCCGATGATCGCTCTGGTCCGCAGATGGTTTGGTCCTAGTGAGGCCGCGTTGTCGGAAGCGGACCCGCGCGACAGCGCCGCACTTTCCCATCTTCACGCACGTTCGTTCCAGCGCGGCTGGAGCGAGGCCGAATTCGAACGGCTGCTGCTCGACCGCAGCGTGTTGGTCGACCGCGCGGCGTTCGGACGCGAACTCGCCGGCTTCATCATGTCGCGGCGGGCGGCCGACGAAGCGGAAATCCTCTCGGTCGCCGTCGCCGCCGCCCGGCGCGGGCGCGGCCTTGCCGGCCAGCTGTTGACGCTGCATCTGCGCAAACTCGCCGGGCTTGGCGTGCGGCGCGTTTTCCTTGAAGTCGATGAGGGCAATGTCGCCGCGCGCCGGCTCTACCGCCGGGCCGGCTTTCGCGAAGTCGGCCGGCGGAAGGAGTATTACCAGCCGGCGCCGGGCGCCCCCGCCACCGCGGTCGTGCTGCGGCGCGATCTTGCCTGACCGGCGCGATGGACGTAGATTCTGTCGCCGCCTATGATCGTCGGGGCAGTTCTAAACAATGGCGGAGCATTTCGTGACCGAGCAGCGCGCGACCAATATCGAGGCGCAATGCGTAGCCAAAGGCATGCGCATGACCGAGCAACGGCGCATCATCGCGCGCGTGCTCGCGCAATCGGCCGACCATCCCGATGTCGAAGAGCTGTACCGACGCTGCGCCGGCGTCGACCAGCATATTTCGATCTCGACCGTCTATCGCACGGTGAAGCTGTTCGAAGACGCCGGCATCATCGAGCGTCACGATTTTCGTGAGGGCCGCGCCCGCTACGAACAAATCCGCGAGAGCCATCATGATCATCTCGTCAACCTGCGCACCGGCGAGGTGATCGAGTTCCAGTCGGAGGAGATCGAGCGGCTCCAGCGCGAGGTCGCGCGCAAACTCGGCTATCGTCTGGTCGACCACCGGCTCGAACTATACGCGGTTCCGCTCGACGAGCCGGCCAAGAGCTGATGCTGCGCCTCGCCCTCGCCGGCGCGGGGATCGTCACCGCCATCGTTGTCCTATTGCCGGTCCAGGTGATCGCCGTGCGGTTCTCCCTGCCGATGCAGCGGCGCATCCCGACGCTGTTTCACCGGCTGGTCTGCGCGCTGCTCGGCGTGCGCATCAAGGTGATCGGCGCGCCGTCGACGCAGCGGCCGCTGCTCATCGTCTCCAATCATGTGTCCTGGATCGACATATCGGTGATCACCGCGCTCGCCCCGGTCGCCTTCGTCGCCAAGCGCGAGGTCGCCTCC
Source organism: Rhodoplanes sp. (assembly GCA_049284695.1). Classification (GTDB taxonomy): domain Bacteria; phylum Pseudomonadota; class Alphaproteobacteria; order Rhizobiales; family Xanthobacteraceae; genus Rhodoplanes. The sequence goes on from JBAPYK010000109.1 coordinate 10,466, forward strand.
TGGCCGCTGTTCGGGCTGTTCGCGAAGTTGCAGCGCTCGGTGTTCGTCGACCGCACGCGCCGGCACAAGACGCCGGAGGTCAATACCGAGATCGCGCGGCGGCTCGCCGACGGCGATCCGGTCGTGCTGTTCGGCGAGGGGACGTCGAGCGACGGCAACCGCGTACTGCCGTTTCGCAGCGCGCTGATCGGCGCGGCGCGCGATGCGCTCGCCGCGGCAGGACATGTCGAGCACATCCTGATCCAGCCGCTGTCGATCGCTTATGTCGGATTCCGCGGCCTGCCCATGGGACGCCAGCACCGGCCGCTTGCGGCCTGGTACGGGGGCCTCGACCTGTTCCCGCATCTCCGCACCGTGGTGCGGCACGGCGCGCTTGACGCGGTGGTGAGCTGGGGCGAGCCGATCGCATTCGATGCAAACTCGGACCGCAAAACCTTCGCCCGCACGCTCGAGACCGAAGTCCGCCGGCTCACCACGGCAGCGCTGCGCGGGCGCGAGGCGGGCGAACTCAGCGCGGCGGAAATCCGACGATGACGGAAAGTCCACCCCCGGGACGGTCGGCAAAAGCGATCGTCGCGCCGGTCCCGGCGAGAAGTTGCCGCACGATGGTGAGGCCTAGTCCGGTGCCGCCATGGTCGCGGCTGCGTGAAGCTTCAACGCGATAGAAGGGCTCGAACACCCGCTCGCGTTCGGCGGCGGGAATTCCGGGCCCGCGATCGTCCACCTGAACGGTGACTTCGCCGTCGCCGGCCTGTCGCACCGTCACCGCGGCTTCGCCGCCATAGGCGAGCGCATTGTCGACGAGATTGTCGAGCACGCGCCGGAGTGCAGCGGCGCCGAGCGGAACGCACGCGGGCTGCGGAGGTGCCGCAAGTGTCGCCCCCGCGCCGGCGGCGCGACGCGCTTCGATGATTTCGGCCGCCACCGCGCCGGCGTCGCTCGGGCCGCGGTCGGTATCGAGGCTTGCACGCGCGAACAGGAGGGCGTCTTCGACCAGGCTGCGCATCGCGTCCACATCGCGGGCGATCCCTTGGCGCGCCGGACCGTCCGCCATCAGTTCGACGCGCAACCGAAGCCGCGTGAGATAGGTTCGCAGGTCGTGCGTAATGGCGCCGAGCATTAGCGTGCGATTGTTGATGAGCGCGGCGATGCGGTCCTGCATCCGGTTGATCGCCGCGATCAATGAACGCACTTCGCGCGCCCCTTCCGGACGCAGCACAAGCGGTTCGAGGCGCGTCCCGATTTTTTCCACTGCGCGCGCGAGGCGCGACAGCGGCCGCATCTCGCGCGCCACCGCGAGGATGGCGAGGAGGGCGACCAGCACGCCCAGGATTCCCGCAAGCAACCCGATGGGAAGGCCGAACAGCCGCATCGTAAGCCGATCGACGAAGTTCACGGACAGGTAAGCGCCGTCGGCGAGGCCGACGACGGCGCGCACATGGCGTCCCGTCAGCCGCTGCAGCGGACCGAGCGCCGCGTTCTCGACAGCGCCGCCCTTCGACAAGCCGACGCGCACGAACCGCTCGCCGAGCCCAGCGGATTCAAGCGCGCGCGACAGCACCCCGCGCACCCCCGCGAGCTCGACGTCGTCGTCGAGGTCAGGGGGCGGCTGCGGTTCGACCGTCGCCGTTACCCCGCCGTTTTCCATCGCTCGCAGGGCAAGCGCGCGATCGTCGCCGCGCAGACGGTCGACGAGCTCGGTCAAGGCGACGACCGAACCGATCGCCGCCGTGCGGCGCGGGCTCAGCCAGCCGTCGCGCTGGGCGTAATAGCCTATGGCAGCAGCGAGCTGGATACAGACGAGCGCGATGGTCACGATCAGCATGATGCGGCCGACCAGGCCAAGACGCGTCATGCTTACAGGTCCTCGATTTCGGCGGAGAAGAGATAGCCGGCGTTACGGACGGTGGTGATTAGGCCCTCGGCCCCGGCGGCGGCCTGATTGAGCTTGGCCCTCAGCCGCGACACCGTGACATCGATGGTCCGGTCGAATGGTTCGGCAGACCGGCCGCGGGTCCAGTCGAGCAGCTGGTCGCGCGACAGCACGCGATGGGGCCGCTCGATAAAGCAGGCCAGGAGGTCGAATTCGGCGCTGGTGAGCGGCACGCGAGCGCCGTGCTCGCTTTCCACGCGCCGCGCGTCGAGATCGACGGTCAGCCCGCTGAAGGTCTTGCGCCGACGCAGCGCTCCCCCGACCGCCTCGTAAGCGCGAACGCGGCGCAGCAGCGCGCGGATACGGGCAAGCAATTCACGGGGATTGAACGGCTTGCCGAGATAATCGTCGGCGCCGATTTCGAGCCCGACGATTCGGTCGATGTCTTCGTCCTTGGCCGTGAGCATCAGAATAGGCAGTTGGCTGCCGCGCGCTCTGAGCCTTCGGCAGATCGACAATCCATCCTCGCCCGGCAGCATGATGTCGAGGACCACGAGGTCCGGCGTCACGCGAGCGAGCACGCGATCCATTCCGGCGCCGGTCTCCGCCGTCTCGACCACAAAACCTTCGCGGCGAAGAAAATCGGCCACGAGTCCCCGGATCTCCTGATCGTCCTCGACGATGAGAAGCGTTGCGTCGCGCATGGAGCGGGACGATATCCGCAGCCGCTGTGGCCGCAAGTCTCGACAGCGCCCCTGATACAATTCGTAACGAAAGGACAAGCGGCCGAAACATCAGGGCAAATTGTTTGGGCGAAACTCGCGCTCGTCGATGCGGGGCGCCTACCGACGACACAGGAGAGCGAGAATGAAGACCGCCGCTATGTTGACATTTGCCGCCGCGATAATCGCCGCCGCTCCGGCGAAGGCGTGGGACGGCGCCGGCTATGCCGCCCCGCCAAGCGCCTCGATCATGCGGGCAGAACTCGGCTCCAATGGCCTCGCCGGATCGTTCGGCAGCCGCACATACGGAATTCGCTGCAACCTCACGGCCGGCCCCGACGCGTCCGAACAGCGTCGGCCGCTCAGGTGGCTCCTGAATCGCTGCCGCCCCTGGGCAGCGTGACGGCGGAGCGGGGCCGGTCGCGCTCGTGCGTCCCCGAAGTCGCCAGCGCGACCTTTCGCGCTGGCGGCGCCTCGTCCCGCTAACCGGTTCCGCTCCGCCGGCGGTCCTGTCTTGGAGAATCCCGATGACCCGCAAAATTCTTGCCGCGACCGCAGGCCTGCTTACGCTTCTTGCAGCGTCCCATCCTGGCTGTGCGGTCGATCGCCGGCCCGGCGCGCCGAACGGCGACAACGGCGCCGAAGCATCAAGCTCGTCCTCCAACGCCGTTGGTCGCGCTGATCGCCAAACAATCCGCCGCCTGTGCGAAGCCGATCTTAGGATCCATTGCGCCGGCATCCGGCCCGGCGGCGGGCGATTGCTGCAATGCGCCCGTGCACACGAAGCGCAGCTTTCGGCCGATTGCCGAGCGGCCCTCGAAACGGTTGAGGCCTATCGCAATGCCCGGCCGCATTGAAACGACGGCCGGCCGGCGCGCATCTTCGACCCCAGCGAGTGGCTTACGGCCATCCGCTACAGCTTGGGCGCACCGAAATGCTTAGCGAAGTCGTTCGACGCCTCCTCGACTTCCAAGGCCCAATGGCCGTCGCTGTCGAGCCTCAGCGTCACGGCTTCACCCGTGTTGAGCAGCCCGACCAGGCATTGATCGCATTGATCGGTTTTCGCGCCGTCCTGCAATTTGGCGCCGACGAAACGATACTTGTCGAGCAGCGTTTGTCCGAAATCCTTGCCGCTCACGCCCGTTGCGTCGAAGAACGCCGGATAGAAAACGAGGCGTCGCACGGTGAATTTCGGCAGCTGCGGCGGATTTAGTCCGGAAAAGATCGTGTAGTCGGATGCTTTGTCGAGCACCTTCAGCCCATAAAGGGAGGCAAATTTATCAGACAGCGGCCCCTCGTTGCGGACATCAACATACATGATCGGTCGGTCCACGCCTTTGGCCATGACCTCCAGCAAGAGTTGATGTTCGGTGTTTTCCCCCGATTGATACGAAGACACCTGCAGCTTCATGTCGAAGCCGAGCTCCTTGATCGCCGCAGCGAATTGATCCGAGGGCATCCCGACAAAGAGACCGCGAAACTTGGCGGGTCGTTGCTCAACTTTCGGCGCCGCCGCTGCCCGCTCCGTTGCCGATTCGCCGAGGCCTGTCCTTTCCGCTAACGCGAGCTTCTGCCCGGCGCCCCGCCCCGTCGCAGTTCTCTCGGAGGCGGCCTTCAGCGCCGCTGCTTTCTCCGCCGCCGCCTTCTCCGCTGCGGCCCTTAGCGCCACTTCCTTCTCTGCCGCCGCCTTCTCGGCGGCAGCCTTCAGCGCCGCCGCTTTATCCGCCGCCGCCCTCTCGGCCGCCGCTTTCAGCGCCGCCGCCTTCTCTGCCGCCACCTTCTCAGCGGCAGCCTTCAACGCTGCGTCCTTCTCCGCAGCCGCCTTTTCGGCGGTTGCCTGCAGCGCCGCCACTTTGTCGGCACCCGCCGTGTCCGCAGTGGCCTTCTCTGCCACGGCCTTCAGCGCCGCCGCCTTCTCCGCCGCCGCCTTCTCAGCGGCAGCCTTCAACGCCGCTTCCTTCTCCGCCGCGGCTTTCTCGGCGGCAGCCTTCAACGCCGCTTCCCTCGCCGACGCGGCTTTCTCGGCGGCAGCCTTCAACGCCGCTTCCTTCTCCGACGCGGCTTTCTCGGCGGCAGCTTTCAACGCCGCTTCCCGCTCCGACGCGGCCTTCTCGGCGGCAGCCTTCAACGCCGCTTCCCTCTCGGACGCCGCTTTCTCGGCGGCAGCCTTCAACGCCGCTTCCCGCTCCGACGCGGCCTTCTCGGCGGCAGCCTTCACCGCCGCCGTCTTCTCCGCCGCCGCCTTCTCCGCTGCGGCTTTCAGCGCGGCCTCTTTCTCAGCCGTCGCCTTGTCGGCTGCGGCCTGCAGCGCAGCTAATCTTTGGGCAGCCGCTTTGTCCGCCGCAGCCTTCTCCGCCGCAGCCCGTTCCGCGGCTGCGGTAAGCGTCGCCACCTTCTCGGCTGCCGCTTTGTCCGCTGCTGCCTTTTCCGCTGCGGCCTTCTCCGCTGCGGCCCGTTCCGCGGCTGCGTTAAGCGCCGCCACCTTCTCGGCTGCCGCTTTGTCTGCTGCGGCCCTCTCCACGGCTGCCTTCAGCGCTGCCGCTTTCTCGGCTGCTGCCTTATCTGCTGCAGCCCTTTCTGCCGCAGCCTTCTCGGCGGCGGCCGTCTCCGCCGCAACGTTCAGCGCCGCTACTCTTTCAGCCGCTGCCTTATCGGCTGCTGCTTTGTCCGCTGCTGCCTTGTCCGCTGCTGCTTTGTCCGCTGCTGCTTTGTCCGCTGCTGCCTTGTCCGCTGCTGCCTTGTCCGCTGCTGCTTTGTCCGCTGCTGCCTTGTCCGCTGCTGCCTTGTCCGCTGCTGCCTTGTCCGCTGTTGCCTTATCAGCCGCCGCTTTATCTGCGGCAGCTTTGTCCGTGGCTGCTTTGTCCGTCGCTGCTTTGTCGCTATCGGCGACTGTCGCCTCGCTGCCGGCGGCGGGAGGCGCAGCGGCCGCCGCGGGCGCTGACGGGGACGCGGTCATATCGGCATCGTAGACAAATGTCCGCTGGTAACCCCGTCCATTGCGATCGGCGCTCGCCGACCACACATAGCCTGAACCGCCGCTCAGCCGGTAGATCGGCAAGCCGAGCCTGGCCGAGCGCTGGAAATTTCCGAGGAAATCGGCAAGCAGGCCTTTGCGCGGACTTTCGCCCGAGGCAACGATCTCCACGCTGGCTGAATCCAACGGCTCGAGTTTTATCGTTCCCCAAGACGCGATGATCGCGTTAGGCAAACCGTCCCTTTTTGGAATTCGCAGCACGTTGGCGGGTTTTCCAAAATGAGCCGAGCGCCGTTCGAGCTCTTTCTCAATGCCGGCGGCGTCAAAGCCTGGCGGTTCGCTCGCCTGATTGACATAAGCTGCGCGGCCATCCTTGGTGTGCAAGACGGATGTCGAGACCGATCGTTCGCGCCGGCCGCTCCTTTCCCGCTCCGCGCGCTGGCACCAGGTCAGACCGGCGAACAGCTCGCTTGGGCCGCATTGAAATTCCGAGTAGTTGTCAAGCTCGGTCGGCGCGATGCTGCCGAGAGAAAGTCCGTCCACAGAAAACTTGGATTTCGGGACGGCAATGGGTTCGGGCGTCGCCTGGGCTAGCCGCGTTTGGCACTCAGCGCGGAGCTTGACGACGCGTTCATCTGTCTGCGCAACGCCACGCCGCTGGAGCGTTGTGGCGCTCGTACCCTCCTTCCGCAACCCTTGATCAATGCATTCGAGTTCTGATGCCGGAATATTGATCCATCTCGTGCGCGCCGGCCTCGGGGCCGAGGGCCTTGTCTGGACGCCTCGGAAGAAATCGAGAATGCTGCTCGCGTCTTGCGCCGGCGCGCTGTCCGTCAGCGCGAGCCCGCTCGCGAGGAGCAAGAAAAGCAATCGTCTGATCATTTGAGTGCGCCTGCCATGATGACCAAGGTCATCGATACGCTCCACCTCTGCTCCGCCCTGCGGCGTCCCTGCTGGGCAGAGGTCACGCTACTGAAAAGCCTTGCCGTGGCACGATTGCGGCGGCTCAAGCCGGCTAACATGAATTGACGATCCCCTCGGGAGCCTCCCGATGTCCGCCGGCGGTAACCGCTGACTATATACTCCACTATGAACCCCTGCGCGATTCTGCCTTCAAGGCCGCCCGTCCGCCGGCCATTCCTCTCGCGGGCAAAAGGCGCTAATAGAAGCCATGCCTGCGCTCGGACCGCCGGAACATGAGAATTTATCAATGAACGTAAGTGCTTGGCAAGGCTGCCTTGGCCTTGAACGCCCGCGATCAACGGATATATGCGAACCGGCATGAGCGGACCGCGCAAGCTCCACGTCAAATCCTTTGGCTGCCAGATGAACGTCTACGACTCGCAACGTATGGCGGACACGCTGGCGCGCGATGGCTTTATCGAGACGACGGCGCCCGAGGAAGCCGACCTTCTCATCCTCAACACCTGCCACATTCGTGAGAAGGCGGCGGAAAAGGTCTATTCCGAACTCGGCCGGATTCGCCGGCTGAAAGGGCGGGCGGCGCGCGACGGACGGCGCATGCTGGTTGCGGTCGCCGGCTGCGTCGCCCAAGCGGAAGGAGAAGAAATCATCCGCCGCGCGCCGGTGGTGGATCTCGTGTTCGGCCCGCAGAGCTATCACCGCCTGCCCGATCTCGTCGCCCGCGCCGAGCGCAATGGCAAGGCCATCGACACCGAGTTTCCGGTCGAAGACAAGTTCGACCATCTCGCGCCGGCAAGTGCGGCGGCGACGCGCGCGCGGGGAGTGACCGCCTTCGTCACCGTGCAGGAAGGCTGCGACAAGTTCTGCACCTTCTGCGTCGTACCCTATACGCGCGGAGCGGAGATGTCGCGGCCCGTCGCGAAAATCGTAGCGGAGGCGGAGCGCCTCGCCGACGCCGGCGTGCGCGAGGTGCGGCTGATCGGGCAGAACGTCAATGCCTATCACGGCGAAGGGCCCGATGGCGAAACCTGGTCGCTTGCGCGGCTGCTCTGTCGGCTTGCCGAGATTCCTGGCGTGGCGCGGCTGCGCTACATGACCAGCCACCCATGCGACATGGACGATGAACTGATCGCCGCGCATCGCGATCTTGCGTCGCTGATGCCGCAACTCCATCTCCCCGTGCAGTCGGGCTCCGATCGCATTCTGGCGGCGATGAATCGGCGGCACACGCGGGCGGACTATCTTGCGGTGGTGACGCGGCTGCGCAAGGCGCGGCCGGACATCGCGCTCACCTCCGATTTCATCGTCGGATTTCCCGGCGAGACCGAGGAGGATTTCCGCGCGACGCTCGCGATCGTCGGCGACGTGGGATATGCGGGGGCCTTCTCCTTCAAGTATTCGCCGCGTCCGGGCACGCCCGCCGCCGCACGCGCCGACCAAGTCGGAGACGATGACAAGGTCGAACGGCTCGCGCGGCTGCAGCAAGCGATCGATCGCAACGCCCGCGCATTCAACCAGGGCTTGCTCGGACGTGAATTCGATGTGCTGTTCGAGAAGGAAGGCCGACGGCCCGGACAAATGATCGGACGATCGCCTTATCTGCAGCCGGTGCAGGTCATGGCGCCGACATCATTTGCAGGTGAGATTGCGGCGGTGCGAATCACCGCCCTCGGAACTAACAGCCTTTTTGGAACACTGGCGCACGCGCCGCAGATGCATGACGACAACACGACGACCGCCAGCGCAGGACCGTGACGCCTTGGCCCGACGCGCTCCCGACAGCCCAGCTCTGATGCCTTCTGCTACCGATGCGGCGGCGCATATTGTGCTCGCCTTCGACGACAACCGGCTGGTCTCGGCGTTGTTCGGCCAGTACGGACAGAATCTCGCGTTGATCGAGCGCCGACTCGGCGTAGTCGCGGACTCGCGCGGCAATCACGTCACCATCGAGGGCTCGCGCGACGCCTGCGAACAAGCGCGCCACGTGCTCGAAGGTCTCTACGAGCAGCTCAAGCAAGGGCACGATCTGAGCCAGGGCGACGTCGAAGGCGCGATCCGCCTTGCGATCGCGCAGGGTTCGTTGTTCGACTTCGATCCGACCGCGGCGCGACCGAGCTTCGAAGAGATCAATCTGCGCAAGCGCCTGGTGCGCGCGCGCACGCCGGCGCAAGACGCCTATATCCGCGCGCTGCGCCGTCACGCGCTGGTGTTCGGCGCGGGGCCGGCTGGCACCGGCAAGACCTGGCTCGCGGTCGCCCATGCGATCGCGCTGTTCGAGCGCAAGGAGGTCGATCGCATCATCCTGTCGCGCCCCGCGGTCGAAGCCGGCGAACGGCTCGGCTTTCTGCCGGGCGACATGCGCGAGAAGGTCGATCCCTATCTGCGGCCGATTTACGATGCGTTGTTCGATCTCATGGACCCGCGCATCGTCGAGCGCGCCTTGCAAACTGGCGAGATCGAGATCGCGCCGCTCGCCTTCATGCGCGGGCGCACGCTCGCCAACGCCGCGATCATCCTCGATGAAGCGCAGAATACGACATCGATGCAGATGAAGATGTTCTTGACCCGTCTCGGCGAGAACGCGCGTATGATCGTCACCGGCGACCCGAGCCAAGTCGATCTGCCGCCGGGTCAGACCTCCGGGTTGACGGAAGCGTTGCGTCTGCTCGCCGGCGTCGAAGGCGTGGGCCAGGTCGTCTTCACCGAGGCCGACGTCATCCGCCACGAGCTGGTGGGGCGGATCGTCGCCGCCTATGACCGCGCCGCATCCGCACGCAACAAACGCGAGCCGGGCGCATGACGCAGCCCGCGCGGCCGCTGCCGCTCTGCCCGATTGACGTTTTGGTCGAGTCGCCGCTTTGGAACGGCATCGCCGACATCGAGTCCTGCGTTCGCCGCGCGGTCGCCGCCGCTCTACCGCCGGAGCGCGCGGATTGCGGGCTTGCGGTCGTGCTCACCGACGACCAAACAATGCGCGGGCTCAATGCCCGTTTTCGCGGCAGCGACACGGCGACCAATGTGCTATCCTTTCCAACGCCTAGGTCTCCCGGTCCCCCCGCGGATCAGAGCCATGGCGAGCCGATTTCGCTCGGCGACATCGTGATCGCTTTCGAGACGGTGCGGGCGGAAGCCGTTGCAGAAGGAAAGGAATTCGGTCATCACGTCGCGCATCTTCTCGTGCATGGCGTTTTGCACCTGTTGGGTTATGATCACCACTCCGACCCGGAGGCGGAAGCGATGGAAGCGCGCGAGCGGGCGATCCTTATGCAGCTCGACATGCCCGATCCCTATGCAGAGCGCGACCGCGTTCCGGCGGACGGACACGGCTGCGCCTGATTACGACCATCATGCCTGAAGACGCGCCAAGTCGACCTGAGTCGAGCGAACACGCCGATCACCGCAATCTGCCGGTCCCACCGTCGCGCCCTGAGCTCGACCCTGGCGACAACGGCGACACCGGCGAGAGCTGGCTGCATCGGCTCCTGCGCGGCTTGTTCGGGCGGAGTGCTGCGACCCGCTCCGATATTGCGGTGCTGCTGGAAGACCGCACGCTTGCCGACACCGGCTTCTCGCCGGAACAGCGGGCGATGCTCAAGAACATCCTCGGGCTGAGCGAACACCGCGTCGAAGACATCATGGTCCCGCGCGCCGACATCGTCTCGGTGCACCAGGATATTCCGCTCGGCGAATTGATGAAGGTGTTCGAGAAGGCCGGGCATTCGCGTCTCGTCGTCTATGACGATACGCTCGACGATCCCGTCGGCCTCGTACACATCCGCGATCTGATCGGATACATGACGGCGCAGGCGACCGTCTCCGCGCAAAGCAAGATCAAACGCAAGAAGCCGCTGCCCGCCGATCTCGATTTGGGCGCGATCGATCTCGCCATGCCGCTGTCCCAGTCAAAGATCGTCCGCACCATCTTGTTCGTGCCGCCGTCGATGCCGACGCTTGATCTCCTCGCCAAGATGCAGGCGACGCGCATTCACCTCGCGCTCGTGATCGACGAATACGGCGGCACCGACGGCTTGGTCTCGATCGAGGATCTGGTCGAGCAGATCGTTGGCGACATCGAAGACGAGCATGATGAACAGGCCGCGCACACGGTGATGCGTCAGCCCGACGGATCGTTTCTCGCCGACGCCCGCGCCACATTGGAAGACGTCGTCGGGACGATCGGGTCCGAGTTCGATGTCGGCGACGCCGCCGAGGAGGTCGACACCGTCGGCGGCTATCTCGTCACCCGCATCGGGCGTGTGCCGGTGCGCGGCGAGATCGTCCCGGGTCCGCAGCCGTTTGAAATCGAAGTGCTGGACGCCGATCCGCGCCGCGTCAAGAAGGTCAAGATCTTCCGCAGCAAGCGACCGCCGCGCGGACGCGAACCGCGGCGCGAGCAGGAGGGGGACGCCGGGCGCGGCGCGCCTGCCCGCGAAGCCGGGGCGACTGAATCGCCTGCGTCCGAAGAGACGACCGGATCACCGCCGGTCGCGCTGCCTGCCCCGACACGCCAGCCGTGATCGCCGCGCGCATCGCGCAACCGATTGTGCTTGCAAGCGGGTTGCAGCGCCCGCTGCTCTCGTTCCTCGCTGGTGCGGCGTCGACATTGGCGTTGCCGCCGCTGGAAATCTGGCCCGCGCTGTTTCTGACCTTCCCGGTCATCGTGTGGCTGATCGACGGCGCGGTGGGTCGCTGGAACGGCGTCTTCGCCGCTGCGGCGGCGGGCTGGTGCTTCGGCTTCGGCTATTTCCTCTGCGGCCTTTACTGGGTCGGCTCCGCTTTTCTCGTCGACGCCGACATATTCGGCTGGATGATGCCGTTTGCCGTCGTCGCGCTGCCCGCCGGACTATCGCTGTTCACGGCGTTCGGATTCGCGCTTGCGCGCCTCCTGTGGATGCGCGGCGCGGCCCGCATTCTGACGCTCGCCGCGGCGCTCACCTTTGCCGAATGGCTGCGCGGGCACATTCTCACTGGATTTCCCTGGAATGCCTTCGGTTATGGCTTGACCGGCCCGCTCATCCTTGCGCAAGGCGCGGCGCTCGTCGGCCTGTGGGGACTTACTTTCATCGCGGTCGCGGTATTCGCCAGTCCGGCGGCGCTTGCCGACGATCGCGCCGACACGCGCCGGCCATGGCTCGCCCCTGCGGCCGCAATCGTCGTTCTCGCGGGCCTTGCGATCTATGGCGCAGCGCGGCTCGCCGCGACGCCGACCCAATTCGTCGCTGGCGTGCATCTGCGAATCATGCAGCCGGACATTCCGCAGGACCAGCGCTTCAACTATTCAGCGAAGGCTGATGTCATGCGTCGGTACCTCGCGTTGTCGAGTCGCCGCGCACACCCGCCCGCGGCCGGATTGACCGGCGTGACGCTCTTGATCTGGCCGGAGTCGGCTTTTCCCTTTTTTCTCACGCGCGAACCGGATGCACTCGCCGCGATCGCCGAGCTGCTGCCGTCGGGAACCGTACTGATCACCGGCGCGGCGCGTTACGCGGAGGCCGCGTCCGCACCGAAACGGATCCGGGCCTATAACTCGGTTTATGTGATCGACCACGATGGGACCGTCCGCGCCGTTTACGATAAGGTGCACCTGGTGCCTTTTGGCGAGTTCCTGCCGCTCCGCGGTCTGCTTGAACGGCTGGGGCTGGAGCAGCTCGTCCGCGTGCCCGGCGGATTTCTTGCCGGCGAGCGGCGGGGATTGATTGCTGCCCCCGGCGCGCCGCCTTTCGTGCCGCTGGTCTGCTACGAAATCGTCTTCCCGCACGCTGTGGTTCCGCCAGGGGAGCGTCCCGGGTGGCTGCTCAATGTGACCAATGACGGCTGGTTCGGAGCAAGCGCGGGGCCTTACCAACATTTGCTGCAGGCCCGTGTGCGCGCGATCGAGGAGGGGCTTCCGCTCGTTCGCGCGGCCAATACCGGCATTTCCGCCGTTGTCGACCCCGTTGGACGAATTGTCGCGGCGCTGCCGCTTGATCGCGAAGGCGTGCTCGATTCGGGATTACCTGAGCGCATAGCTAGCCCGCTTTATTCGCGCACCGGCGACCGTGCGATCGCCGCGATTGTTTGTATTATAATGATTGTTAGTCTATGGCATCGTCGTCGCCGCGAATCGTAGCGGAACAGCGTGTGTGCACTGCAAAACTGCGCCGTTACGGAAAATCTAAGGGCACTTGCTGACGGAAACGCAAGCAATTCTCAGAAAATGGAATTATTCCGGGCAGCCTTATGCACGTCTTACTAACTATTTCGTACCAAAGACTGATCGAAAACTGTATGGTTATTGCGAATAATCAAAATTCCTTCATTTTTCTTTGACGTTAACTTCGAATTAGCACAAAATGCTAATTGCGTGAGCGTACTAGTGGCCGTAGTTTGGGGAGTGACATAGGAGAGCGTTATGACCAAGAAGGCTCCAAACCCCATCGACAAGCATGTAGGGAGCCGCGTCCGAATGCGACGCATGATGCTCGCTATGAGTCAGGAGAAACTGGGGGACGCGCTCGGTCTCACCTTTCAGCAAGTCCAAAAATACGAGAAAGGCACCAATCGGATCGGCGCGAGCCGGCTGCAGCAGATCGCTAATATTCTCCAGGTTCCGGTCTCATTCTTTTTCGAGGGCGCCCCCGACCTCGGCGATGGGGCTCCCCAGGGCATGCACGAAGCGCCCTCGCCCAGCTATGTTTCCGATTTTCTCGCCACCTCGGACGGCCTCGCTCTGACCAAGGCTTTCATGCGCATTCAAGACGCCAAGCTGCGGCGCCGGATCGTCGATCTCGTCGAACACATCGCCGGGAAGATGCCCGACAGCGTGGATGGTCCCACGGTTTGATTTGGATCGGCTTGGCCGCCTTCGTCCATCAAATTGGCTTTCCGTGCGCGACGCGATTTGTCGGCGATTCCGGCTTGCCGGAGCAATCCCCGTGCGGCGCATTCAGAAAATGCCCACGCGGGGCCAGTCATCGTACTTTAGGCAAGCGGGCCGCTTCGCTGCAGGAAATTGCGATCTCGGCGGAATCAGCGGTGCGAATTCCGTTCCTTTTGGAACGCGATTCGCCTTGACGCGCCGTCCCATCTTGCCTGCCTCGACCGGGCCGTGCCCTTGACCCGGCACGGCGACACTGCAAGAAACGCCGGTCGAACGAACGAATGATGGGGCGTTCTGGGTCCCCTCGCGGGAGTATCAAGGTGTCGCGCGCAAGTTTTCTTTTCACCAGCGAATCGGTATCCGAAGGCCATCCGGACAAGGTGTGCGATCGCATTTCCGATGAAATCGTCGATGCGTTTTTCGACCAAGCGCCCCGGTTCGGCTGGGACTCTCGCCGGGTGCGCGTCGCCTGCGAGACGCTTGCGACCACCAACCGCGTCATCATTGCGGGGGAAACCCGCGGGCCGTCGGCGCTGACGCGCGACTATCTCGCCCATGTGGCCCGGCTCGCAATCAAGGACATCGGATACGAGCAGGCCGGCTTTCATTGGGAGAAGGCGGGCATCGAAGTTCATCTGCATGCGCAATCGGCGGACATTGCGCAAGGCGTCGACGCGTCCGGCAATAAGGACGAGGGCGCCGGCGACCAGGGCATCATGTTCGGCTACGCGTGCCGCGAGACACCCGAATTGATGCCGGCTCCGATCTACTACGCTCATCGCATTCTCAAGCTGATGTCGGAGGCGCGGCGTTCGGGCGAAACACAGGCGCTGGGGCCCGACGCCAAGAGTCAGGTGACGATCCGCTATGAAGGGGGCAAGCCGGTCGAGGTGACGCAAATCGTGGTCTCGACGCAGCATCTCGACGAAAATCTGTCCTCGCACGACATCAAGGCGATCATCGAGCCCTATGTGATGCAGGCCCTGCCCTCCGGCTGGATAACAAAGAATACGACTTGGCACGTGAACCCGACCGGGAAATTCGTGATCGGCGGTCCGGACGGTGATTGCGGGCTTACCGGACGCAAAATCATCGTCGACACCTATGGCGGCGCTGCGCCGCATGGCGGCGGGGCTTTCTCCGGCAAAGACCCAAGCAAGGTCGACCGCTCGGCAGCCTATGCAGCCCGCTACCTCGCCAAGAACGTCGTCGCCGCCGGGCTCGCCGAGCGCTGCACCATTCAGCTTTCATACGCGATCGGCGTAGCGCGTCCGCTCTCCCTCTATGTCGATCTGCACGGGACCGGACAGGTGGCGGAGGCGCGCCTCGAAAAAGCACTCGGCGAGGTGATGGACCTCTCTCCGCGCGGCATTCGCGAGCACCTCAGTCTCAATCGCCCGATCTATGCGCGGACCGCCGCCTACGGGCATTTCGGACGGCCGCCGGACGCCGACGGCGGTTTCTCGTGGGAAAAGACGGACCTCGCGGAGTCGATCCGCTCCGCGGTGGCTTGAACGCGGCGCCGCCGCGTCTGCTCTCCGGCGGCGACCTGCGGCGCACGCGAAAGGCGGAGCCAAGTGAGCAACGCCGCCGAACGCCCCCGCGCCTTTTACGGCCGGCGCAAGGGGCGGCCCCTGCGCCGTCGGCGCGCTGATTTACTCGCGACTCTGCTGCCGCGGCTTGCGTTGCCCTTGCACCGGCGGCCCCCGAACCCGTTGGGTGCCTTGTTCACGCCGCCGGTCCAATCGGTCTTCCTGGAGATCGGATTCGGCGCGGGCGAACATCTCGCGGCGACCGCCGCGGCGCATCCCGAAGCGGGCGTCATCGGCTGCGAGCCCTTCATCAACGGCATGGCGCGTGCGCTGAGCCTCATCGAGGAGGCGCAGCTCGCCAATGTGCGCCTGCATTTCGGCGACGCCGCCGACGTGATTGCTTGGATCCCCGACGCCGCGCTTGCGCGCGTCGATCTTCTTTATCCCGACCCATGGCCGAAGCGGCGGCATTGGAAGCGGCGCTTTGTCCAGGACGAGAGCGTCGCGGCCCTCGCCCGTGTGCTTGCAACCGGAGGCGAGTTTCGCTTCGCGACCGACTGGCCGGATTACGCCGCGTGGACGCTTGAGCGGCTGTTGCGCTCACGGTGCTTCACCTGGACCGCCGAGCGCGCCGATGACTGGCGCTTGCCTTGGCAGGGGTATGTGCGTACCCGATACGAGGAGAAAGCGATTCGCGCCGGCCGGCGGCCCTGCTATCTCGTATTTCGGCGCACCGGCTAGAGCATTTTCCGGCGAAGTGGGAACCGGTTCGCCGCAGAAAATGCGACCACAAAAAAAGACTAATGCTGTAGCGCCGTCCCCGCCTCGACGCGACGCGCCCAGGCAAGCGCTGCTTCCAGCCGGTCGTTGCCCCAGAACATCTCGCCGTCGGTGGTCACGAAGCTCGGCGCGCCGAACACGCCTAATCGTTGCGCCTCCTCGCTCTGCTCCCGCAGCCTCGCCTTGATGTCGGCGCTTTGGGCGGCTGACAAGACGGGGGCGGGATCGACCCCCAAGCCGGCGAGAAGAGCCGCCAACAGGTCGGGATCATCGATCCGGCGGCCCTCGCCGAACTCGGCGCGATAGACGGCGCGGCAGAACTCTTCTCCCCAGTGGTCGGCGAGGCCGACAAGCGCCACCCGTGCGGCCGCGAGGCTCATCTGCGGAAACGGCTCAGGCCTCCGAAACGGCAGACCCAGCTCGGCGCAGATGCGCTCGAGATCACGCCACATGTAGCGGCCCTTGGCCGCATAGAGATTGAACGGCGACGTGTCCCACCCCTGCGCCTTGAAGATTGGCCCGAGCAGGAATGGCCGGAACCGCACGTTTACGCCCGCTTCCCGCGCCAGCGGCGCGATTCGCATCGCCGCCGGATAGGAATAGGTCGACGCAAATTCGAACCAGAAATCGAGGTGGGGTGGATGCATGTCGATGGCCTCGGCCGCCTCCGGCGGCCTTCCTTTTGCCCTTGCTCCGCAGCCATTTATCACTATATTGCGGTTGTCCGAATAGGATGTCTCATAACGGTCGGATGCGCCGAACGGTTGGTGAGAGTGGGCCCCGCCCGGGACCCGCTCTTTTTTGTTACCCGCACGCGCCGCAGACGGTATCGGAGGCATGACGGAAGCGATCGAGACGAACGGGTTGAACGAGCCGCGGCTGATCGCCGAGAGCGGTTTGGCGGCGCGCGTCGCCCACATTGTCGAGCCGGCCTTGGCCGATCTCGGCTATCGGCTCGTGCGCGTGCGCGTCTCCGGCCTCGACGGCTGCACGGTGCAGATCATGGCGGAGCGGCCGGACGGCACGATGCAGATCGAAGATTGCGAGGCCGCCTCGCGCGCGCTTTCGCCGCTGCTCGACGTCGCCGACCCGCTCGATCGCAGCTATCGGCTGGAGATCTCCTCCCCAGGCATCGATCGGCCGCTGGTGCGACGGTCCGACTTCGAGCGCCATATCGGCCGCGAGGTCAAGGTGGAGATGGCGAACGCCATCGAGGGGCGGCGGCGGTTTCGCGGCCTCCTGACCGGAGTGGACGGGCAATCGGCCCGCATCCATATTGAGGGGGCGTCGGGCGAGCCGCGGGAGGCGTCGCTGCCGATCGAGCAGATGCTCGAGGCCAAGCTCGTGCTTACCGACGACCTGATCGCCGAATCGTTGCGGCGCGGCAAGACCGAGGATCGCCAAGCGCGCGAGTTGCGGGACGCGCGCCGCAAACATCGGACTTCGTCCCGCAAGCCTGCTCATGCCGGGCGGACGCCGACGCAGCAGCCGGGTCTTTCCCGCCAGGATGGAGACTGATTCATGGCCGTCGTCAGCGCCAACAAGCTCGAACTTTTGCAGATTGCCGACGCCGTCGCGCGCGAGAAATCGATCGACCGCAGCATCGTCATCCATGCGATGGAGGACGCGATCGCGAAGGCGGCGCGCTCGCGTTACGGCAGCGAGACCGACGTGCACGCCGAGATCGATCCGAAGAAGGGCGAGCTGCGGCTCTCGCGGCACATGTTGGTGGTCGAGCAGGTTGAGAACCCGGCCAACCAGATCAGCCTGGAGGCGGCGCGCCATTACAATCCGGCGGCGCAGATCGGCGACACCATTGCCGACACCCTGCCGCCGCTGGAATATGGACGCATCGCCGCCCAGTCGGCGAAGCAGGTGATCGTGCAGAAAGTGCGCGAAGCCGAACGCGACCGCCAATACCAGGAATTCAAGGACCGCATCAGCGACATCGTCAACGGCATCGTCAAACGGGTCGAGTATGGCAATGTGGTCGTCGATCTCGGCCGCGGCGAGGCGATCGTGCGGCGCGACGAATTGCTGCCGCGCGAAGTGTTCCGCAACGGCGACCGCATCCGCGCCTATATCTATGACGTGCGGCGCGAGCCGCGCGGCCCGCAGATTTTCCTCTCGCGCACCCATCCGCAGTTCATGGCGAAGCTGTTCGCCCAGGAGGTGCCGGAAATCTACGACGGCATTGTCGAGGTGAAGGCGGTGGCGCGCGATCCCGGCTCGCGCGCCAAGATCGCGGTGATCTCGCGCGATTCTTCGGTCGATCCGGTGGGCGCCTGCGTCGGCATGCGCGGCTCGCGCGTGCAGGCCGTGGTGAACGAACTGCAGGGCGAGAAGATCGACATCATTCCGTGGTCGCCCGACATCGCGACATTCGTCGTCAATGCGCTTGCCCCCGCCGAGGTCGCCAAGGTCGTGCTCGACGAAGAGCGCGAGCGTATCGCGGTGGTGGTGCCGGACCAGCAGCTTTCGCTCGCGATCGGCCGGCGCGGCCAGAATGTGCGGCTCGCCTCCCAGCTCACCGGATGGGATATCGATATCCTCACCGAGCAGGAGGAATCCGAGCGTCGCCAAGCCGATTTCGAGAAGCGCAGCCGCATGTTCATGGACATGCTCAATGTCGACGAGGTGGTCGGCCAATTGCTCGCTTCGGAAGGATTCTCCTCGGTCGAAGAGCTCGCGGTGGTCGATCTGAAGGAGATCGCGGCGATCGAGGGCTTCGACGAGGACACGGCGCAGGAGCTGCAAACGCGCGCCCATGATTATCTTGCGCGGATCGATGCGGAGTACGACGCGCGACGCCAGGAGCTGGGCGTCGCCGATGAACTAAGCGACATCCCCGGGGTCACGCCGCGGATGCTGGTCGCCTTCGGCGAAAACGGGATCAAGACGGTCGAGGACCTCGCCGGCTGCGCCACCGACGACCTGAGCGGCTGGACCGAGCGTAAGGACGGCGAAGCCACGCGCGTCGCCGGAATTCTCGACGGCTTCGAGCTGACGCGGGAGGAATGCGAGGCGATGATCATGCGCGCGCGCGTGACGGCCGGCTGGATCACCGAGGCTGACCTCGCGCCGCCGCCCGCGGCGGGCGAAGACGATGACGCCGCGGCTGCGCCCGAGGCATGACGAACGGAAAGGTAGCCGGCACGTGCTTGCGCGGAGCGACCAGGACATGCTCGATTCCGGACCGCGACGGTCCGCCTCGCGGGAGCGATTCTGCGTGGCGACGCGCACGGTTCGGCCTTTGTCCGAGCTAATCCGCTTCGTCGCGGCGCCGGACGGCCGGGTCGTGCCCGACCTCAAGCGAACGCTGCCGGGGCGCGGCGCCTGGGTGACCGCCAAGCGCGACGTGCTGGCGCAGGCCGTGCGGCGTGGCGCGTTGCAGCGCGCCCTGGGCGGACACGCGACCGTGCCGACCGATCTCCCCGCCGTCACCGAACGGCTGCTGGAGAAGGCGGTGCTCGCCGCGCTCGCCATTGCCCACAAGGCCGGGCAGGTGGCGGCGGGCTACGCCAAGGTCAACGACGCTTTGGCGTCGGGCACGGGGGTCGCGCTGATCCATGCGCGCGAGGCCGCTGCCGACGGCGTGCGCAAGATCGCTGCGGCGGCGCAACGCCGGGCGGAGGCGACGCCGATCGCCACCATCGGAACATTCGCTTCGGCGGAATTGGATTTGGCACTGGCCCGCCCAAATGTGATACATGCAGCGCTCTTGTCCGGACACGCAAGCGCGGCGGTTCTGGCGCGTTGGCACAGCCTTGACCGGTTCCGCAACGACAACGTCGACGAAAGGGGCGACGAAGAGGCGAGGACCATAGACCCCGCACTAGGATTGTAATGACAGAGACCAAGAATACCGGCGAAAAGACCTTATCGGTCGCCCAACCCAAGACCTTGACGCTCAAACGTGCGGGCGTCGAGCAGGGGATGGTGCGCCAGAGCTTCAGTCACGGCCGCACCAAAGCGGTGGTGGTCGAGAAGGTGAAACGTCGCGCCGTCGGTCCGGCCGAGGCGAAGGCGGTCGAGCCGAGCGCGCCGACGCCGTCCTCGGGAGCGACTGCGCCGCGTCTGCACGGACGCGCTGCGCCCGGTTCAGCGCAGGCTGCCCCGCAGGCGGCGCCTTCGAAGCCTTCCGGCGTCGTATTGCGAACGCTGACCGAGGAGGAGCGCAGCGCACGGGCGCACGCGCTCGCCGACGCCAAGGTGCGCGAGGCGGAAGAACGCAAGATCGCCGAGGAAGAGGCGCGCCGCCGCGTCGAACGGGAATCGACGGAGCGGATTGAGCGCGAAGCAGCAGAATCGCGCAAGCGTGACGAGGAAGAGCGCCGACGCCACGACGAGGAAGCCAAGCGTAAGGCCGAGCAGGAAGCCAAGAAACGGTTCGGTGACGACGAGGCGGCGAAGGCGAAGGCCGCAGCCCCCGCCGCCGCGACCCCGGCGGCGCCGCCCGCGATCAACACCCGCACCGCTGTACTCGAGCCCGACGAAGAGGAAGCGCCGCGCACGGTCCGCCGTGGCGCGGGGCCGGCCCGTCCGGCGCCAGCTCCGAAACCGACCCGCAGCACGGCCGAGAAGCGCCGCGGCCGCCTGACCGTGGTGACCGCGCTCGATGCCGGCGAAGTGCGCGAACGCTCCGTGGCGTCGTTCCGCCGGCGCGTTCAGCGCCTCAAAGGGCATGCGGCGAGCGAGCCCAAGGAGAAGCTCGTGCGCGAGGTGACAATCCCGGAGGCGATCACCATCCAGGAGCTCGCCAACCGCATGGCCGAGCGTGCGGTCGACGTGATCAAGCTGCTGATGAAGCAGGGGCAGATGGCGAAGATCACCGACACGATCGACGCCGACACGGCCCAGCTCGTCGCCGAAGAGCTCGGCCACACGGTTCGCCGCGTCGCCGAATCCGACGTCGAGGAAGGACTATTCGACAAGGCCGACGACCCGGAAACGCTGCGCCCGCGCCCGCCGGTCGTGACCATCATGGGCCACGTCGACCACGGCAAGACCTCGCTGCTCGACGCCATCCGCGCGACCAATGTCGCCGGCGGCGAAGCGGGCGGCATCACCCAGCACATCGGCGCCTATCAGGTCGCCACTCCGTCCGGCGCCAAGGTCACCTTCATCGACACGCCTGGCCATGCGGCTTTCACGGCAATGCGCGCGCGCGGGGCGAAGGTGACCGATGTCGTCGTGCTCGTAGTCGCCGCCGACGACGGGGTCATGCCGCAGACGGTGGAGGCGATCCAGCACGCCAAGGCGGCGAAAGTGCCGATCATCGTCGCCGTCAACAAGATCGACCGGCCGGACGCGAAACCGGAACGGGTGCGCACCGAACTCCTGCAACACGAGGTTCAAGTCGAATCGCTCGGCGGCGACGTGCTCGACGTCGAGGTGTCCGCCAAGCAAAAGACCAATCTCGACAAGCTGCTAGAGGCGATCAGCCTCCAGGCGGAATTGCTCGACCTGAAGGCCAATCCGGATCGGCCGGCTGAAGGCACCGTGATCGAGGCCAAGCTCGACCGCGGCCGCGGCCCGGTTGCGACCGTGCTCGTCCAGCGCGGCACGCTGAAGGTCGGCGACATCGTCGTCGCCGGCGCGGAGTGGGGTCGCGTGCGTGCGCTCGTCTCCGACACCGGCGCTTCGATCGACCAGGCCGGCCCGTCAACGCCGGTCGAGGTGCTTGGCTTCAACGGCACGCCCGAGGCAAGCGATCGGCTCGCCGTGGTGGAGAACGAGGGCCGCGCGCGCGAGGTCACGGCCTATCGGGCGCGCCAGCGGCGCGAGAAGCTCGCCGCACGCGCGAGCGGCATGCGCGGCTCGCTCGAGCAGATGATGACCCAGCTCCAGTCGACGGGGCGCAAGGAGTTCCCGCTGGTGGTCAAGGCCGACGTGCAGGGCTCGGTCGAGGCGATCGTCGGCGCGCTCGACAAGCTCGCGACCGAGGAGGTCGGTGCGCGGGTGATCCTCTCCGGCGTCGGCGGCATCACCGAATCGGACGTCACCCTCGCCGAAGCCTCGGGCGCGGCGATCATCGCGTTCAATGTGCGCGCGTACAAGGAGGCGCGCGAGGCCGCCGAACGGCTGGGCATCGAGATTCGCTACTACAACATCATCTACGACCTCGTCGACGACGTGAAGAAGGCGATGTCGGGCCTGCTCGCGCCGACGATGCGCGAGACGATGCTCGGCAACGCGCAAATCCTGCAGATCTTCACCATCTCCAAGGTCGGCAAGGTAGCCGGCTGCCGCGTCACCGACGGCGTCGTGCAGCGCGGCGCGAATGTCCGGCTGATCCGCGATAACGTGGTCATCCACGACGGCAAGCTGGCGCAGCTCAAGCACGTCAAGGACGACGTGCGCGAGGTCACGGCCGGCCATGAATGCGGCATGTCGTTCGAGAGTTACCAGGACATGCGGGTCGGCGACGTGATCGAATGCTACCGCGTCGAGCAGGTGCAGCGCACGCTGTGACGCGGTTTTCCAACCTCTCGCCGCTAGCGGAGGTTGGATTCGGAGCGCAGCGATTGATCCGGGCGAGGGTACGCCAGAGAACGTCAATATTCCCTCGCCCGATCGCATCCCAGTCGATGCGTGCCGAACTCTCACCGGCTCATAGGACAAATCGAAAGCTTGCCATGGCGCACCATCAACATCGCGACCGCCCAGGCGTCCCTTCGCAGCGCGCGCTGCGCGCCGGCGAATTGGTGCGCCATGCGCTCGCCGAGATTCTGGCGCGCGGAGCGGTGCATGATCCGGTGATCGAAACGCATCTGATCACCGTCGCCGAAGTGCGAATGAGCCCCGATCTGCGGCTCGCCACCATTTACGTGATGCCGCTCGGCGGCCATGACGAGAAAGCGGTGCTCGCCGCGCTCGATCGCAACAAGCGCTTCCTGCGCAGCGAGATCGCCCATCGCGTGAACCTGAAATTCGCTCCGGACATTCGTTTCCGCATCGACGAGCGCTTCGACGAGGCGCAACGCATCGAGGATCTCTTGCGGTCGCCGGCGGTACGACGCGATTTGGACAATCAGACCGACGAACGCGAGGCAGGCAAGGACGAATGACCCCCGCCGTCGGCAAGAGCGTCGCCTCTCCCCTTGAGGGGGAGGCCGGCCGGCCGCAGGCCGGGCGCGAGGAGAGCGTCAGGCATGATTCGGCGCCCGCGTCCTCCCCCGTGGCTTCGTCTGCCCCCCTCCCCGACGCTCCTTCTCAAAACGGGAGCGAGCCCGGCGGCGTGACCGACGACCAATCGTCCGTCCCGCGCGATCAGGATCGGCGCGACCGCCACGAACAAAAAAAGCGGGAAAAGCGCGATGTGCACGGTTGGCTCGTGCTCGACAAGCCGGTCGGGATGACCTCGACGCACGCGGTCTCGGTGGTCAAGCGCCTGTTTTCCGCCAAGCGCGCTGGGCATGCCGGCACGCTCGACCCGCTCGCCTCCGGCTGCCTGCCGATCGCGCTGGGCGAAGCGACCAAGACCGTCATGTATGTGATGGACGGACGCAAGCATTACCGTTTCACGGTGCGCTGGGGCGAGGAGCGCGACACCGACGACGCCGAGGGGCGCGTCGTCGCCACGAGCGAGGAAAGGCCGTCGACCGAGGCGATCCGCGCGCTGCTTCCGCGCTTCACCGGCACGATCGAACAGGTGCCGCCGCGCTTCTCCGCCATCAAAGTTGAAGGCGAGCGCGCCTACGACATTGCGCGCGACGGCGAGGCGGTCGAACTGAAAGCCCGGGCGATCGATATCCATCGGCTGGAGCTTCTCGGCATGCCCGACGCCGACCACGCGGACTTCGCCGCCGAATGCGGCAAAGGCGCTTATGTACGCGCGCTTGCCCGCGACTTCGGCCGCGCGCTCGGCTGCTTCGGCCATGTCTGCGCCCTGCGCCGAACCGCCGTCGGTCCATTCACCGAAGCGGATATGATTCCGCTGGCACAACTTGAGGCTTTATGCGATAGAGCCGCGGTCGGCGAGGCTAACCTCGCCGATGTGCTCTTGCCCGTCTCGACCGCGCTGGACGACATCCCGGCGCTGGCCGTCAGCCGGGCCGATGCGGCGAGGCTCCAACGGGGTCACGCCGTTTTAATGCGTGGGCGGGACGCCCCCATCGTCCACGGCACGATCTATGTTACGGTCGCGGGTCAGCTCATCGCCCTCGCCGAAATGGACCGTGGCGAAATCGTCCCCAAGCGCGTGTTCAATCTCGCCGGCCTGCATGGTAGAGCCGGCCGACAACAAGGTGTTTGACGATGTCGATCACGACGAGCCGCAAGGCGGAGCTCATCACTTCCTACGGCGCCAAGCCCGGAGATACTGGATCGCCGGAAGTGCAGGTCGCAATCCTCTCCGAGCGGATCGTGAACCTGACCGAACATTTCAAATCCCACGTCAAAGACAACCATTCGCGGCGCGGCCTGTTGAAGCTTGTGTCGCAACGCCGCCAGTTGCTCGATTATCTCAAGCGCGCCGATGAGGCGCGTTATCGCAAACTGATCGAGCGGCTTGGCATTCGCCGCTGATCGAAGGCGGCCAAGAGGTCTGGGCTGCGATGAAGCCCGACGAACCGAGGCTGAAGAAACGCCATGGCAGGATCGCCGGACGCTCGGACGCGTTGCGGATAGACCGCAGCGCGACAGCGTCTCGCCGTCTTGCTCATGGCTTTCGGAAGTCCAACCGAGAACCATGAAAGAAGCTGTTATGTTCGATACTCATCGCGTGGAAATCGACTGGGCGGGGCGCAAACTGGTGTTGGAAACCGGCCGCGTCGCCCGCCAGGCCGACGGCGCCGTTCTCGCCAGCTATGGCGAGACGACCGTGCTTGCGACCGTCGTCGCCGAAAAGGAACCGCGGCCCGGCATCGATTTCTTGCCGCTAACGTGCAACTACCAGGAAAAGACCTATGCAGCCGGGCGCATTCCCGGCGGCTATTTCAAGCGCGAAGGGCGCCCGAGCGAGCGTGAGACGCTCACCTCGCGGCTGATCGATCGGCCGATCCGTCCTTTGTTCGCCGATGGCTGGCGCTGCGACACCCAGGTGATCGCCACTGTGCTCTCGCATGACCTCGAGAACGATCCCGACATTGTCGCGATGGTCGCCGCGTCGGCGGCGCTTACTTTGTCGGGCGCGCCGTTCATGGGACCGATCGGCGCCGCGCGCGTCGGTTTCATCAACAACGAATTCGTCCTCAATCCGCAGATCGACGAGATGCTGGAGAGTCATCTCGACCTCGTGGTGGCCGGCACTCAGGACGCGGTGTTGATGGTGGAATCGGAGGCGCGGGAGCTGACCGAAGAGGTCATGCTCGGCGCGGTAATGTTCGGCCATCGGCACTTTCAGCCGGTGATCGACGCCATCATCCGCCTCGCCGAAAAGGCGGCGAAGGAGCCGCGCGAACTCATCGTCCCGGATCATGCGGTGATCGAGAAGGAGATGCTCAGTCTGGTCGAAGCGGACCTACGCGCCGCCTACGCCATCCCGCAGAAGCAGGAGCGCCACAAGGCGGTCGACGCGGCCAAGGCCAAGGTGAAGGCCCACTTCTTCCCGCAAGGGATTGAGCCGGTCTACCAGGAACATCACGTGTTCAGCGTGTTCAAGGACCTGGAAGCCAAGATCGTGCGCTGGAACATTCTCGATACCGGCCGACGGATCGACGCGCGTGACCTGACGACCGTGCGCCCGATCGTCGCCGAGGTCGGCGTGCTGCCCCGCACCCACGGCTCGGCATTGTTCACCCGCGGGGAGACGCAGGCGCTGGTGGTTGCCACGCTGGGCACCGGCGAGGATGAGCAGTACATCGATGCGCTCGAGGGCACCTACAAAGAAACCTTCATGCTGCATTACAATTTCCCGCCCTTCTCCGTTGGCGAGACCGGACGGCTCGGCTCGCCGGGGCGGCGCGAAATCGGCCACGGCAAACTTGCCTGGCGGGCGATCCACCCGGTGCTGCCGCTGCACCACGAGTTTCCCTATACGATCCGCGCAGTGTCCGAGGTCACCGAATCGAACGGCTCGTCCTCGATGGCGACGGTGTGCGGCACCTCGCTCGCATTGATGGACGCCGGCGTGCCGCTGCGCGCGCCGACCGCCGGCATCGCCATGGGTCTGATCCTCGAAGGCGAACGCTTCGCCGTGCTCTCCGACATTCTCGGCGACGAGGATCATCTCGGCGACATGGACTTCAAGGTGGCGGGCACCGATAAGGGCGTGACCTCGCTGCAGATGGACATCAAGATCGCCGGGATCACCGAGCAGATCATGCGGGTCGCGCTCAACCAGGCCAGGGATGGCCGAATGCATATTCTCAGCGAAATGGCGAAGGCGCTGAGCCAGCACCGCGCCCAGCTCGGCGAGCATGCGCCGCGCATCGAGGTGTTCACGATACCCGTGGACAAGATCCGCGAGGTGATCGGCTCCGGCGGCAAGGTCATCCGCGAAATCGTGGAAAAGACCGGCGCCAAAATCGACATTTCCGACGACGGCACGGTGAAAGTCGCCTCCGCCAAGGCGGACTCGATCCGCGCCGCGATCAACTGGATCAAGTCCATCGCCTCCGAGCCCGAGGTCGGCCATATCTATGAGGGCACCGTCGTCAAGGTGATGGACTTCGGCGCCTTCGTGAATTTCTTCGGGTCGCGCGACGGGCTCGTGCATATCAGCCAGCTGGCGCCGCGGCGCGTGCAGAAGGTGACCGACGTCGTCAAGGAAGGCGACAAGGTCAAGGTCAAGCTGCTGGGCTTCGACGAGCGTGGCAAGGTGCGGCTATCGATGAAGGTCGTCGATCAGCAGACCGGCGAGGAGATCAAGTCGGAGGGCGGCGAGCAGCCGCACGAGGCCGCCGGCGCGGGAGAGTAGCTGCCTAACCAGGCAGCACCGGCTCCGGGAAGTGTCTCTCATGGAAGCGAAAGGGGCGGCGAGAAGGGTTCAAGTCCCGTCGCCGCGCTTTTTTGTTTTTACGCGTCACATATACTCCTCCATTACTCCTCCATCTCGCCGAGTTGCTTACAGATGCGCTTGAACCAGCCCATCTGGGCGCCGGTCACGAAGCCACGGTTCTTCTCGTAGAGCGCTTCGAGACGCTTGCGGTCTTGCCCCGTCTGAGCAAATGCAAGAGCGAGCGTCTCAGGCTTTACAGAAACGCTCGGTTTTCTCGTCGACAAACCGCGCCATGAGCACGGAGGCCTGCTCGCCGAACATGCGGATGCGCCCGGTGTGCGCGAGCAGCAGCAGACCCGCAGCATGCGCGAACGCTTCCACCATCAACAAACTCGCCTCGCGGGCCGAGGCCCCGAGCGCTTCCGCCGCGGCGGCGATCGGGCCAAGCGCCGCGGCGAGGCTGGCGTTGAGTTCTTGGTCGCGTTTGCGCCCGAGGCCCTTGGGCTTCATGCCGCCGCGGAAAAGATAAAAGCCGAGGTCGAGGTCGTGCGGGTTTTCGGCATAGAAATCGAAAAAGGCCATCGCCGCCGCGCGGAAGCGCTCGCGCGGATTGCGGGGGCGCGCCGCCGCTTCGGCAACGGCGTCCCTGAGGTTCGCAAGCGACGCTTGCAACGCCTCGGCGTAGATCGCCTCCTTGGAGTCGAAGTGGAAATAGAGGGCGGCGGGGGTGTAGCCGGCTTCGGCGGCGATCGCCCGCAGCGACGCGCCCTCCAGCCCGACCTTGTCGAACACTTTGCGCGCGGCGTCGAGAATGAGGCTGCGTTTGAGGTCGTTGACCGCCTGCGCTCGTCCGGCCTTTCGCTGCGCCGCCATTCGCTCGTCTCCGCCCGCTTGACAGATTTTCTAACACCGTTAGATTATTTTTACAATACTAAGGATAATGACCCATGCTGATGACCGCCGCCGATTATCGCGAGTCGCTGCGCGCCTATAGGCCGCGCGTGTTCGTTAACGGAGCGGCGATTGCGAGCGTCGCCGACGAGCCGCTGCTCGCTCCCGGCGTCAACGCCGTCGGCATCACCTATGACTTCGCTCATGCGCCCGAACACCGTCTGCTGATGACCGCCCGGCAGGGCACGTCCGGCAAGACCGTCAACCGCATGACGCATATCGGCGAGTCCTCGACCGATCTTCTCGCAAAACTGGAAGCGGTGCGGCTCGTCTGCAAGACCTCGGGCTGCGCGCAGCGCTATCTTACCCATGATGCGCTCAACGCGCTCTATCAGGCGACCAAGCGCACCGACGCCGCACATGGCACCGATTATGCGCAGCGTTTCCTCGCCTATCTGCATCGCGTGCAGGATGAAGACCTCACGCTCGGCATCGCCATGACCGACGCCAAGGGCGATCGCTCCAAGCGGCCGGGCTTGCAGGCAAACCCCGACGTCTACGTGCACATCAAGGAGAGACGGCCGGATGGCATCGTCATCCGCGGCACGAAGGCGATCGTGACCGGCGCCCCCTACATGCACGAATTCCTGGTCCTGCCCTGCCGCACGCACGCCAAGGAAGACGCGGACTTTGCCGTGTGCTGCGCCGTGCCGGTCGATGCCGAGGGCGTCACCATCGTAGCGCGGCCGGCGGGCCGGCCGGGCGAAGCCGCGGCGACTTTCTCCGGCCGCTACGGCCAATCAACCGGCGTCGTCATTTTCGACGACGTGTTCGTGCCGTATGATCGCGTGTTTCTCGCCGGCGAGCACGAAGAGGGCGGATTTCTTACGACCGCGTACGCGACGCACCACCGCCATTCCTGCATCGGCGCGCGCGCCGGCTTCGGTGACCTCTTGATCGGCGCCGGCGCGCTCATGATCGAGGCGAACGGGCTCGATCCGGAGCGGCACGGCCATATCCGCGACGCCATGGTCGACCTCATCACCATCACCGAAAGTTTTTATGCCTGCGGCGTCGCGTCATCCGTCTATTGCGTCGCGGACCCGGCCGGCAACGTGATGCCGGACACGGTGTTCTCCAACATCGGCAAACTTCTGCTCTCCACCAAAATCTACGACATGCACAAGCTCGCTCATTACGTCTCGGGCGGGCTGATCGCCGCCCTGCCCGGCCCCGACGAGGATCACAACCCGGAAACCAAAGCCTCGCTCGCCGCCGTCCTTGGCGGGCGGGCGGACATCCCGGCCGACCAGCGTCTCGCGGTGTCGCGCCTGATCGAAGACCTCACGGTCTCGCATCAGGCGGGATGGTACTCGGTGATCTCGCTGCATGGCGGCGGCTCGCCGGAAGCGATGAAACGCGAAATCTGGCGCAATTATCCGGTGATGGAAAAAGCCGAGCTGGTCGCGACCCTGCTTGATCGCGGCATCGCCGCCGACGGACGGCGGGTATCGAAGCAACCAGGACGCTGTTGCGCGACCGGCTGCGAGGTCCCCGCCCCGGATGCTCCGGCGTCCGCAGACGACAGGCCTGTGACCGCGGCGGAGTGAGCGGACGCGCGGCGCCGCAGACGGCCCCCTCGTTTCGAAGCGTTTCCCGGACCAAGGCTGCTCGCCCGGAACAAATCGCGCGGAGGCGTGAAACCTCCGGCTCGATCGCCCGTAGCTGCGGTCACCGCGTTGGTCGATCGTCCGATCGATGCCGCGCACGCAGAGGAGCAACGCATGACCATCGCATCAAATACGGTCGCGGCGCTGTTCGCCGCCGCTTTGTTCAGCCCGATTGCCGCAAACGCCGGAACGATCATCGGACTGGTCGACGGCAATTCGCTTGTCATGATCGACCCCGCCGACCGCAAGGTCACCGGAAAAGTGCATATCAAGGGCGGGTTCGACAAGATTTTGGGCATCGACCGGCGGCCCGCCGACGGCATGCTCTATGGCATCACGAGCGACGGCACGATCGTGACGATCGACGTCAAATCGGGCCAGGCGACGAATAAAGCCAAACTCAGCGAAGCTTGGAAGTCGGGCATCACCACCACCATCGACTTCAATCCGGTCGCCGATCGGCTGCGGGTGATGGGGTCTGACGGCGCCAATGTTCGCGTCAATGTCGATGACGGCAAGGTGACGCTCGACGGTTCGCACAAATATAAGGCCGGCGACGCCAATGCAGGCAAGACCCCGAAGGTCATCGCTGGTTCTTACACCAATGCAATCAAGGGCGCTCAGACGACGACGCTCTATAACGTCGATGCTGCGACGGGCGCGCTTGTCACCCAAGCTCCGCCGAATGACGGCACGCTCAATACCGTGGGCCCGCTCGGCGTGAAACTCGGCGGCC
Organism: Rhodoplanes sp.; assembly: GCA_049284695.1. Classification (GTDB taxonomy): domain Bacteria; phylum Pseudomonadota; class Alphaproteobacteria; order Rhizobiales; family Xanthobacteraceae; genus Rhodoplanes. The sequence continues at coordinate 40,309 of JBAPYK010000109.1, forward strand.
GGACCGCGTTCAAAATCGCTGCGGATCAGGAGCGCAACGACGCATGGCTCGTGATGGACGGCCATCTCTACTCGGTCGACCTGAAGACGGGCAAGGCGACGATGGGCGGAAAGATCGGCGGCCTCACCGGCAGGCTCACGGACATCGCGTGGTGGGAATAGTCGTCGGCTCGAACGGCGCGCCGGTTCGTCGCTCCGCTTAGAGCGGACGCGGGCCCTGCGGCGATCGGATTTCGGTCACCAGACCATCCATCACGAATCGCTGCAGGGCCGCGCCGACATCGAAACTTTCGTCTGCTTCGAGTGCGCGCTCCGCGGCGATGCCGAGCGAGTTCCCGGTCGCTATAGCTTGCCGGAACAGAGACTCGCTGTGTTCAAGGCGATCAAACCGAATGGCGCCGCGCGCGCCGCAGATTTCAAGCCAAACGTCGGCCGCTGAGAGCGCGTACTGCTCCGGCGCGGCATCCGTCAGATAGAGCTTCATGAGCTCGTCGACCGGCCACGGGCTCGCGAGATAGCGGAGGCCGGGTTGGCCGACCAGTTCAACATCGGCAAGATGATCGCGGTGATCGGCGAGACTCTGCATACCGAGCGGTGGCCGGTCGATCGCGATGGCCGCGCGCACAAGCAGCCATTCGAGCTCGGCGAACCAACGAAGATACGCCAAGCTGCCCAGTGCCTCCCGATCCGCCAGGAAGCGGGGAAAGTCCTCACCATATTCAGCGATGCACGGCGCTGCGGGCGGGTGACGACGGACGAAAGCGCTGGCCGCCTCGAGCATGGCGGGCGATCCGATCAGCCAGGTCGTCCCCGGAAACTTTTCAACAATCGCGCTAACGAGGCTGTCCTGGTAATGGCGGCGATGGATTGCAAGCCGCCCGGCAGGGTTGGCGCCACCCACCAGCAATGGCACGATCGCGGACGACTCGCCCTCAATAATCGCCTCGCGCAGCAGCCGTTGCACCTCAAACAGCGGCGGCACAGAGCGGTTCCGCGGCGAGAGCACGCGCCATCACCTGATCAGCGCGCTTTGCTTCTGCGAGCAGAGTGGCAAACGGCGGGAGTTCATGGTCCCATTCGATCAGCGTCGGCGTCGGCCCAAACCGACGGACGGCGTGCTCGTAGAGCGTCCATACGGATTCCGCCACCCTGGCGGCGTGCGTATCGACGAGCACGTCGGCGCCGGGATTTGCCTCGTCGGGCTCAGCGGTGAATCCGCCCAAGTGCATTTCGGCTACAGCGTCGGCCGGCAGCCCGTCGATATAGCGATAGGGATCGTAATCCATATTGTGGGCGCTGATATGGACGTTGCTGACATCGCACAAGAGGCGACAGCCCGTGCGTGCGACCAATTCGCTGAGGAATTCGACTTCGCTCATCGTGGAGTTGCCGAAGCCGAAATAGCTTGATGGGTTTTCGACGATATACGGTCGCCCCAAACCGTCCTGGACCTCGTCGATATGCATCGCCAACAGACGCAAAGTCTTCTCGTCGTAGGGCAAAGGCAGGAGGTCGTTGAGGTATTCGCCCTGATGGGTCGACCACGCCAGGTGACCGGAGACCAAGAACGGGTCCAACCGGTCGACGAGGGCGCGGACTCGCCGCAAATGGACGCGATCGACGCCGCCGGCGCTGCCGATCGACACCCCGACCGTATGTACCGAAATCGGATAATGCCGCCGCGCCTCCAACAGAAGTTCGGCGCCGTGTGGATTGGCGATGAAGTTTTCCGGATGGATTTCCAGCCAGCGCGCCGGCGGTCGTGTCGCCACGACCTCTTGAATATGAGGAAGCCTAAGACCTACGCCCGTTCCACTTCCGGCGCGGCCGTTCGAAACAGTCGTCATGGCATATCCTGATGTTTCCGACGGCAATCAGAGCCGAGGCACCTTGCTGCCGCCCTGGATACGAACGCAGTAGCCTTCGGGAATATAGATCCATGCTCTGAGGTCCAAATTCTTCTTCGACGTGCGCGCGCAGTCATTGTTTCCGGTCGAAGCGCAGTCATTCTCGCCAGCTCGGGCAATGCCATAACACTTCTCGGCCTTGAACTCCGGCATCGGCGCCGGCTGCGGCACTTGCGCTAGTGCGGGCAGCGGCGCAGCCACCGCGGACGCGAGCGCCGAGGCGATAAGAACACGCTTCTTCATTGATTCCTCCGGTATCGCTGCGCCGCGCGGGCGCTAAACAACATAAAGGATAGGCAGCCGCCCCGGGATCGCAATGCGACACACGTTCACGTTCGATCAAATCGGCCAGAGGACTATTGGTCGTAAATCATAGGCAGGTTCCCCGTAAGTCGATATGATTAGCTGCGCATGTGATTGATTCGTCGCGGGCGGGCATCGGGCAGGAGACGGCGACATGACGAGTTCGATCATCACAGTGGCGACGATGAAAGGCGGCAGCGGCAAAAGCACGCTCGCGAGCTGTCTCGGCGCCCATTGGCGTCTCGGAGGCCGCAATCCGGTGATCATCGACGCCGATCCGCAGCGTTCGATCGCGCGACTGGCGACCCGCGACAAGGCGCTCGGCGGCATTCCCGTGGTCGAAGACGCGTCCGATCAGGTGGGAAAAACCGCCGAGAATCTCGCCCGCGACTTCGGCCCGGTCATCATCGATACGCCGGGGTTCCGCTCTCAGGCCACGTTGGCATGCATCGCCATCACCGACTTCGTCCTCGTCCCCGTCAAGCCTTCGCCGTTCGACGTCGACCGCATGCTGGACACGCTCAACATCCTCATTAACGGCGTCAGCGGCCGGCGGCCCGCGTTCTGCTGCGTCTTGACCCAAACGACCCGCGACTCGGTGATCGCCAAGCACATTCGTTCCGAGCTCATCGAGGCCGGCTTTCCGGTGTTGAAAAGCGAGATGATCAATCGCGTGATCTACGCAGAATCCGCGCTTTGGGGCGCAACTCCGAGCCTCATCGACAGCGCCGGACCCGCGGCGCAAGATATCGCGGCGATCGCCGACGAGGTCGACAACATCCTCGCCGTCAAGCACGCTGCCGTGGCATGAACAAGAAGAAGCTCCCCAAAGCGATCAGACTGCCGGACGACAGTGGCGCAGTGTCCGGAGTATTGCAGCTGCCGGAGCCGAGTTCCCTGAAGGCGCATGAGAAACCGGCAACGAACGCTCACTCCGATACGGTTGCCAATGAAAGCGCAGAGCCTAATTCAGGATCAGAAGAAAGGGCTTCCTCGCGCGCACTGACGCGCGTCGCGGTCAGCGGGTCACGGCGGCGGCTAGCTGAAGCGGTGGTGGAGCGGCACGCCAATTACTCGGCATTGGGCGGCGTCATTCCGCTTCCGATCGTCAATTTTGGGGTAGTCACCGCCATCATCGTGCGCATGGTGAAGGCGCTGACCGATATTTACGGCGTCCCTTTCGAGCACGATCGCGCTCGCGCTATTGTGCTCGGCCTGATCGGCGGGCTCACGCCCACGGCGGCCTCGACCCTGACCGCGTCGACGTTGTTTTACCTTGTGCCGGGCAGCAACATTCTCGGACTCGCGGTGTCGTCGGTCACGGCGTCGGCGTGTACGCGAAAGATCGGCGCGGTCTTTGTCGAACATTTCGAGAAAGGGGCAACTTTGGCCGATTTCCCAGTTTCCACGAGCAACGCTTCGTCATAAGCCTCAGCCGAATGGCTGCGCCGACGATCAAACCTTCCGGTTAATCCTGGCCGGAATTTTTCATCCGTTCAATCAAGCTTTTTGGCCGCATGTCGGTCCAGTTTTGCTTTATGAATTCGAGACAGGCGGCGCGGCTGTCGGAGTTGTGAACGATCGTCCATCCGTCTGGCACCTTGATAAAGGTAGGCCACAGGGAATGCTGACCCTCGTCGTTGATTAATACGTGGTAGGTGCCGTTTTCGTCTTCGAACGGATTAGTCACGTATCGTCTCCTTCATTCAAAACGCGCGATTCGGCCTGTTCGCCGAGTTCCGCCGCAAGCACCCTGCCGATTTCCTTTGCGGGGAGTGGATCCATCATCTGGTCGTGGGTGCAGGCGATTGGATAAACTTGGATCAGTCCGTCCACGTAGGGCTTCCACGAATCGATCGGCGGCTTGATCTCTCCTGCGGAGGCCACGAAAAGCAGCACGTCGCCGCTAAAGCGCCGGGGCACGAAGGCCCTCATGATACGGGCATTGTGCTCGAAGGCATCCATAACCGCCTGATGGTCGCGTTCGTCCAGCGCGTCCCGCAGGAAACCGTCTCGATGAAGGGTCTCTAACGTTTCCCGCAGCGGGTTATCGACCGCGCCGGCAAAGATGACCTCCTTTTCGACCGCGTCGCCGTGATCGCCGGTCGGCGTCTCGCGGTTGAACGGATAGCTGTCGAGGAGCGCCAGCAGCGCGACTTCTTCGCCCTCCGACTGGAGCTGAGTGGCCATCGCGTGAGCGACGAGGCCGCCGAATGACCAACCGAGCAGATTATAGGGTCCAACCGGCTGCACCTGCCGGATAATGCTCAGGTACTCGGCGGCCGCGTCTTCTACTGTGTCCGGCGCAGGGCCTTGCTGACCAAGGCTGTGCGACTGGAGTCCGAAGATCGGGTGATCTGACGGGATATGACTGATGAGCCTTGAATAAGGCAAGCTGAGCCCGGCTGCCGGATGCATGCAGAATAGCGGTCGCAGAGAGCCGCGCGATCTGAGCGGCAGCAACACGTCAAAATCGGATCGGCTTGGACCTCCCTCCTCCAGCCGCCGCGCCAAGCCTTCCACCGTCGGCGCCTCAAACAGGCTGCGGATCGCCAGCTCGACATCCAGCGTCGCACGGATGCGGCTGATCAGACGCGTCGCCAGCAGCGAATGGCCCCCCAGCGCAAAGAAGTTGTCGTCAATCCCGACCCGCGAAACCCCCAGCACCTCGGCAAACAGCGCGCACAGAATCTCCTCCGCCGGCGTCCGCGGCCCGCGATACGCACGCCCCGCCTCCGCCTCCGGCGCCGGCAGCGCCGCACGGTCGA
>JBAPYK010000110.1:0-3368 GCA_049284695.1 Rhodoplanes sp.
TTGCGTCTTGTTCGCCGAGAGCTGAACGACATAATTGCCTTCGCTCGAGCGCGGCGCCGGCGCAGCCAACGCAGCCTGCGACCGCGTGGTCTGGGGGCGCGCGGGCGCGGCTTGGAGTGGAATCGACTGCGCCACGCTGCCGGACGAAGCCGGCGCGGCGGGACGGACGGTTCGGCCCGGCGTGGGAGTTGCGGGCACGGCCGCCCGAGGGGCCGCCGCGGTTGGGGCCGGCGCTGCGTCGGCCGGCCCTCCCTTGGGGCCCATCGTCACCGTCCTGACCCTCTTGGGCTCGCTTGCGGCAAGGGACTGTTCTTCGCGCGAGACCACGCGCTCGCCCGTGCTGCGATCTGCCAGGCGCTCCTGGATCTGCTTGTCGCCGTTTGCTGCCACGGAGGCGATCTTCGCCGTCTGCTGCTGCCCCTCTCCGCCGAACATCGTGCGGTAGCTATAAGCGCCTGCGGTCCCGATCATCGCGAGGGCGAGGATGGCGACAGCGGCCCAAAGTTTGCGGCCGCGCAGCTGGTAGCTATCTTGGTAATCGCGCCCGCTATAATCATGGGCGTCATATTCGTCGTAGCGCTCGCACTGAGCGCCAACCTCGTCTGCAACCGCATGCGCGTCGTCGTAATACTCGGCAGGCTGATAAGCCGTCTCGGCGGTCGGCTCATAGCGCGTAGAGTTGCCGGCCGCCGGCACCTGGGGACGCCTGCTCTCGCTCGCGACCGGAGCCGTCCGCTCGAAGGTGCGCGCCGGCACTCGCGGCGCGGAGCCCCTTGCGTCCGCGTCATAGCTTAAAAGACAGGCGGCGGCATCGTCGGCGCGCGCCATGTCTTCAATCGGTGCGTCGCGTGTGGTCATGTCCTTCAACGGCTTCCGGGGAGAGGCGCAAATCCCCTCGTTCAAACCATCGTTAATTGCGCGTATCGCTCTGGCCATACCTGCAGAAAGTCCCGTTACTGGTTGAGGCGGGAGACCTGTCACCGGTGCTATTCCTCGCATGCCCTGGCGTTCAGGGGGAAGCAGCTGGATTAGTTTCGCCACCTTGGTAATGGCCTCGTTCCTCGTCAGCGGCGCATTCGTTCAATATTCGCCCCAAAAAATTACCGAACCCTTTCGCACCAACCAGCCTCGATAGCGCTAAGAGCCGCTTTGCGGCCTTGAGAGGCTGACCACGCCTGGGGTGGTCGCACCGGTTGATCTCTGGCGCGTCGCGCGCATGACGCCGGGCCCACGCCAGATCTTCGGCTCACCAGAAGATGCGCAGGCGCCTTAGGATCTGGTCGAACTCGAACAGATACGGTTCGGCGACCTCCTTGTTGGCGGCGATGACGACGATGTCGTGGGAAAAGACGGAGGCGTTGTACCAGTTGAAACCGCCTTCCAGGACCACATAGTCGTCGACGATGCAATACTTGGAATGAATCGGCGAATACGGGACAGCGAGGTCGTCGACGCCATAGCCCAGTGCGACCGGAATGCCTGCTCCCTTCAACCGCATCACGCCCGGCAACAGCGGCCGCTTGAGTTCCTCCGCCATCGGGTACTCCTTCCCGGGACTGCCCTGCCGGGCGAGATGGCCGTTGAGGATGAGCCTCACGTCGACGCCGCGCCGGCGGGCGTGGATGAGGGCGTCGATTACGCTGTCGTGGTGCTCCCCCCGCAACTCGCCGATCAGGAACAGGACCAGCTTGATCGAATGCCGGGCGCGGTGGATCTCAGAAATGATGGCGTGATGCGGCCGATAGAACTTCCCGTTCAGCGCCGCGTGGCGGCCGAACGTGTACAAGAGGTTGAAATGGCTCATCGGGTCGATGCCGTAACGCTGTATCACTCCGCCGCGCACGCTCTGGAAAATATTGTCGAACAGCCGGCAGACGCCCCGCGAGCGAAACGTCATGCCGGACTCCCAGTTCGCCCACCACCGGTCGAACGTGATGTTGAACGAACCGGTCATGGCATCCTCGTCGCCGAAGATGATGAACTTGTTATGCATGTCCGGCGCGACCTCGATCAGCGGATCCTTCGGCGTGCAGAAAACCCCCAACAGCTCGATTCCTGATCGCTTGAGGCGGACGTAGTTATCGCTATTGGTCAACGTCATCTTTCGCCAGTCGACGATGCACTCTACTTTGACGCCGTGCCAATGAGCGTGGATCAGATGGTTGGTAAAATCGGTGTCGTCGATGCAGTCGACACAAACCTTGATCATCTGCTGCCGATCAGGCTGCTCCTGCTGCCTGCGGATCGTTGCATCGATCCGCTCGTGAATATACGGCTTGGGATGATAGGGGTGATAGGGCTGACCTTTGGTGAACTTCGGCGTCAGCTGCAATGATTTGAAGTACCGGTTGCACCAGTCGACGTCGCGCTGCAATTCCGCCGCATCCAGCTCTCGCGTGCGATACGTGTTGGGGACCGACCCCTCCAGCGTGATGTGCCGCCGCTGGCGGCGCTCGTCCTGCAGGGCGCTGCCGTCGATGAACACGTATTCGTGCTGCGACGGAATCGACCGGTCCTGCCGATGGATGATGAACGAGAACGTGACCCGCCTGACGTGCCCCAGTTTGAGCGGGAACGGATGGACATAGAAATCCCTGGTGACGCGCTTGTGGCAGTTCCACTGGACGTGGTAAGCGTCCGTGTCGACGATAAAGCGCTCGCAGGTATCGTCGGAGCGATATACCTTCAACAAGACCTTCAGATTGAGCTCGTCGCCCCAGAGCACGTCGAATCGGATGCTTCCGCAGCGTACGTAGAACAATTCCTTGAAGTCGTTCGTACGCGGAATGCTCGTGCCGATCTCGGCGTCGACAGGAAATGCGTATCGTTCAGCGAATGGCATTATTCAGTTCTCTTTCTACTCGGAGCGTGTCCGCGGCACGGTATGCGAAAGCGAGACCGTAGGAGGGCGAGCACAAGTCCCGCTTACAATGCGCATATTAGAGCCCGACAACAAAGAAGCGGAAACCTATAGGCCGCTCTTCCGCGGTTGAGGCCCAATTACACTGACTTCGACGGGCCCCCAAAGTTTGTATCGGTCGCGGGCGAAATCCTGTATGCGATCGCTCCCTGTGGCTCGCCTCGACGTCGTGCAGCGCGGGGGGAGCGTCCCGGTGACTGCACGATCTCGCGGTTGTGGAATTGACCGACTGCTGGCTGCGGGCGGGCGCGCAAGAGCCCCGAAATCGCGCGTGCGCCGGGCGAAAGTGCGGAATGCCTATTCCGTTTCTGCAGTAGGCACCCTTTTACACGCGGTGCCGACAAGGCTTCCGAGGACCGCATGGCGGGAATCACCAGTTCGGCTCGAATTCGACGCAATAACCGGTGTGATCGGAAACACGACCGTAGTGATCGCCATTCGTGAACAG
>JBAPYK010000111.1:0-40597 GCA_049284695.1 Rhodoplanes sp.
CAGGCCATTTCGATCTGTCGCGCCTCGTCGAGCACGCGATCGAGCTTGATCCCCGCCAGGTCACCAAGCCGCTCGCCGACGCGCTCGCCGCGCTCGGGGTCACCCGGGCGAGCCTCGGCGTGCAGGAATTTTCGCCGCATGTGCAGGAGGCGATCGGACGCATTCAGCCGTTCGAGACCGTGCGCGCGGCGGTCGATGCGCTGCGCGGCGCCGGCGTCGCGCGCATCAATGTCGATCTGATGTATGGCCTGCCCGGCCAGACCATTGCCGACGTGGAGGCGACCGCCGACCTCGCCACGGCTCTGCATCCCGCGCGGCTCGCGCTGTTCGGCTATGCTCATGTGCCCTGGTTCAAGGCCAACCAGAAGCTCATCGACGAGGCGGCGCTGCCCGGGGCAAGCGAGCGCATCGAGCAGGCGCGCGCGGCGGCGCTAAGGCTTGCGAGCCACGGCTATGTGCCGATCGGCCTCGACCACTTCGCGCGGCCGGACGACGAGCTTGCGGCCGCGGCGCGCACGGGCCGGCTGCGCCGGAATTTTCAGGGCTATACGACCGACCCTGCGGATGCGCTGATCGGGTTGGGCGCCTCCGCGATCGGCAAGCTCCCGCAGGGCTTTGCGCAGAACGCCGTCGATATCGCCGGCTACGCGCGCGCGGTCACGCAGGGCGCGTTCGCCACGGTCAAGGGGATCGCCGTTTCCGACGACGATGTGTTGCGGGGCGCGATCATCGAGCGGCTGATGTGCGACCTCGCCGTCGATCTCGCGGCGCTGCCGGCCGGTACGCCGCACAGCGCTGCGACCTTCGCGCACGAACGGGCCGATCTCGACGCCCTCGCCGCCGCGGGCCTGATAACGATCGAAGGGTCGCGCATCACCGTTACCGAGGAGGGCCGCCCCTTCGTGCGGCTGGTGGCGGCGGCCTTCGACGCCTACCTGGCGCAAAGCCGCTCGCGTCACTCGATCGCGGTATAGCGCGATACGGAATCGACGTGGCGGCGGGCCTTCGACCCCCTACCCGCCTCAAGAACCGCTCACGCTACTCGACCAATCTCCTGGCGTCATCATCCGCGCAAGCGGATGACCCAGTAAACACGCCGCTTTCCGCAATTACTGGACGCCCCGCCTTCGCGGGGCGTGACCACTGAGAGCGGGATTATCCAAAGCGGAATTGGTCCCGTCTCGTCTTATTCCGCCGCGACGGTCGCCGGCCGGAAGCGCGGTTGGGGGATCGAGAGGCCGTTCTCGTAAGCCGCGGCGAGCCACGCCTCCATGGCGATGCGCAGCAGAGTGATGGTCTCGTCGCGGGTCATGGGCAAAACTATAGCATGAGAAGTGGCGGAGTTTCTGCAACGGTGGCCGCCGGGCGAAGACTCGGCGGTCCATGGCCGCCTCCGGCGTTGCTACGAAACGCTACATGGCCCCCTCCCGCGTCGCTGCAACCAAGCCTGCGCAGGCTGCGCAAGTTTGCCTGCAACGCTCCCTCCCCCGCTTGCGGGGGAGGGTCAGGGAGGGGGCAGGAAGCGTCGCATGGATTGCCGGGTCACGCGCTTTCAGTACGGCCCGGCAACGACGATGAAGAGTGTGATATCGGCGGACTACTCCGCCGCGACGTTCGCCGGGCGGAAACGCGGCTCGGGAATCGGCAGACCGTTCTCGCGCGCGGCCGCAAGCCACGCCTCCATGGCCACCTGTACCTCGGCAAGCGCCTGCTCCGGCGTGTCGCCATGGGCCGCGCACGGATCGAGGTCCGGAACTTCAGCAATCCAGACGCCGTCTTCGTCGGACCAGTAAACAATGAAAGCGTAGTTCTTCATTCGCGGTCGCCAAGCGTGAGCCGGTATTTCAAAATCATATCTCAAAGTTGCCGAACTTGATAGCGTTTCGCCTCGTTGCGCTCAGGCTGGACGGGGAATGGCCGGCCAGCCAGAGGATGTATGTAGATGCGATGACTGCCCTTCTGGCCTTTCTGCTCAAAGCCCAAGCCCGCTAACAGCGCCTCGAAGTCGCGAAACCGAATTGTCCCTTGCCCAGACAGCACCTTTTCTTGGATATCAAGGAGCGCGCGCCTCGTGATCATCAATTGTATCCGTGGCAATTTTCGGTCGATTCACGCAAGCGGCGGCTCTACATTGCTCGCATCAATTGCCCTTCCAATCCCTAATGAAATTAGAAGTTAGGCTTTTCGCGGCTCGAAGCTCATCGTTCCGCCCTTTCCCGGGTGCTCCGCGCCTTCCTTATTTCGCCAAATTATTGGCGGGCACCCGAGCCAGACGGAATACGAAAATACTACAGCCGACCCCTCATTCCCACTCGATCGGTCCCGGCGGTTTGCTCGTAATGTCATAGACCACGCGGTTGACGCCCTTCACCTCGTTGATGATGCGGGTCGCGACGTGGCCGATGAAGGCCATGTCGAAAGGATAGAAATCCGCCGTCATGCCGTCGATCGAGGTCACCGCGCGCAGCGCGACCACGTAATCATAGGTGCGCCCGTCGCCCATCACCCCCACGGTCTTCACCGGCAGGATCACCGCAAACGCCTGCCAGATGTCGTCGTAGAGCCCGGCGCGGCGGATTTCCTCGATATAGATTTCGTCGGCGAAGCGCAGGATTTCCAGCTTCTCCGCGGTGATCTCGCCGGGGCAGCGGATGGCGAGCCCCGGCCCCGGGAAGGGATGGCGGCCGACGAACACGTCGGGCAGGCCGAGCTCGCGGCCGAGCGCGCGCGCCTCGTCCTTGAACAGTTCGCGCAGCGGCTCCACCAGCTTCATGTGCATGCGCTCGGGCAGGCCGCCGACATTGTGGTGCGACTTGATCGTGACGGAAGGACCGCCGATCGGCGAGGTGCTCTCGATCACGTCGGGATAAAGCGTGCCTTGCGCCAGAAACTCGGCGCCGCCGAGTTTTTCCGCCTCCTCGGCGAACACGTCGATGAACAGCTTGCCGATGATCTTGCGCTTGTCCTCCGGGTCGGTGACGCCGGCGAGCCCCTGCACGAAGCGTTCGCGCGCCCGCACATGCACGAGCGGAATATTGTAGCTGCCGCGAAACAGCGACATCACGCGCTTGGCCTCGCCCCGGCGCAGGAGGCCATGATCGACGAACACGCAGGTGAGCTGGTTGCCGATCGCCTCATGCAGCAGCACCGCGGCGACCGCGGAATCGACGCCGCCGGACAGCCCGCAGATCACCTTGCCATACCCGACCTGCTCGCGGATTTTCTCGATCGCCTCTTCTTTGAAGGCGCGGATGGTCCAATCGCCGGTGCAACCCGCAACCTTACGCACGAAATTGCGCAGAAGCGCCGCGCCGTGCGGAGTGTGCACCACTTCGAGATGGAACTGGGTCGCATAGAACTTGCGCGCATCGTCGGCGATCATGGCGATCGGCGCGTTCGGCGAGGTCGCGACCGTGCGGAATCCGGGCGGCAGCACCGTCACGCGGTCGCCATGGCTCATCCACACCGGGTATTTCTCGCCCACCGCCCACACATCGTCGAACATGATGCACGGAGCGGTGATCTGGACCTCGGCGCGGCCGAACTCGCCATGATGGCCGGCCTCGACCTTGCCGCCGAGCTGATGGGCCATCGCCTGTTCGCCATAGCAGATGCCGAGCATCGGCAGGCCCGCCTGGTAAAGCGAAGCGGGCGGCAAAGGCGCCCCCGGTTCGAGCGCCGAGGCCGGCCCGCCCGACAGGATGATGCCTTTCGGCTTCATCTCGGCGACCGCCGCTTCCGCCTTCTGATACGGGACGATCTCGGAATAGACCCGCTCCTCGCGCACGCGCCGCGCGATCAGTTGGGTCACCTGCGAGCCGAAATCGACAATGAGGATTTTGTCATGAGTGGCCATGCGTCGGGGTTAGCGGATCGCGCGACCGGCTGCAATGACGACCCTCGTCCAATGTGCATGGGCGCGCATTGCGGCGTCGGCGCACCCGCCCGATCGATCTTGATGATGTCATATAATCATCATTTTGCGGGTCACCGGTTGCACCGCAACAAAGCGATATAGAACCCGTCGGTGCCGGTGCGCCGCGGCGTCATCAACAGGTCCTCCCGACTCACCCACAGGGCGGCGAGGAACGCGGCCGCACGTGTCCCGAGCGCGGAAGCGACCTCCTCCGCTGCAACCGGAAAAAACTCCGGATGACGCGCAAGGAAGGCCTGCACTTGGTCGCCGTTCTCCTCGGCAAGCATGGAGCAGGTGACATAGGCGATGCGTCCGCCCGGTTTCACCAGCGAGGTTGCGCGGTCGAGCAGGCTCGCCTGCTCCTTCACCCGTTCCGCCAAGGCGCCCGGCCGCACCCGCCACTTGGCGTCGGGGTTGCGTCGCCACGTTCCCGTCCCGGTGCACGGCGCATCGATCAGCACAAGATCGGCGCGTCCGGCCTGATCGGCGAGCACGTCTATGTCCGGCCGCCGCGGGGTGCGGACCTGGACATTGCGTACGCCCGCACGCACAAGGCGCGCGTGGATCGGCGCGAGCCGGCGCATGTCGAAATCGGTTGCGTAGATCTGGCCGTGGTTTTCCATTAGCGCCGCGAGCGCGAGCGTTTTGCCGCCGCCGCCGGCGCAAAGATCGATCGCCTGCTCGCCGGGCTTCGCCCCCGTCAGCACGGCGGCGAGTTGCGAGCCTTCGTCCTGCACCTCGATATGGCCCTTGAGATAAGCGGGCTCGGCGTGAATTGGCGGGCCTTTCGCGTCGGCGCCGATCACGATGCGCAGGCCGAACGGCGACCAAGGAGTGGGCGCGGGCGAAAGATGCGCAAGCTCTTCCGCCGCCTTGTCGCGGTCGGCCTTCAGCGTATTTGCGCGGAGATCGAGCGGGGCGCGCCGCGCGAGCGCAGCGCCCTCCTCCGCCCGCTCGTCGCCGAACACGCGTGCAAAGGATGCATCGAGCCATTCCGGATAGTCGCCGCGCACATGAGCGGGCGCGTCGGCAAGCGAATTCTCGGCGAGCGCATGCCGCTCGGCGGCGGTCAGCGGCGCCGGTGCGAAGCGCGCGCCGTCGGCAAGGCGCGCGATCGCCGCAGGATCGAAGCCGCGTTCGAGCCGCAGCATCCCAAACGCGATAGCGCGCGGCGTCGCCTCTCCCATCACGAACGCCGCCGAGGCCTTGCGCCGCAACGCATCGTAGACGAGGCCGGCGATCGCCGCGCGGTCGCTTGAGCCGGCGAAGCGATGGACCTGCCCCCAATCTTTCAGCGCATCCGGCGCCGGACGCCGCCGCGCCTCGATATCGGCGAGAACGTCGATCGCGGCGGAGAGGCGGGCCGCAGGCGTCATCGCTTTGTCCGGGATCGCGCCATCGGTCGCGGCTAAGTTCCGGTCAGGATGCGGAGCATGAAGATCGCCCACATCACCATCAGCACCGTCGCGCCCGTAATGAACACAAGCCCGCGCCGCTGCACGTCGTTGCTGGTGACGTGGATATAGGCGTGGACAAGCCGCAGCAGCACGAACACCCAGGCGAGCACGACGAACAGCAAATCGGCGTGACGGGTGACGATCGCCAGAATCGTCAGCACGTAGAAGAGAAATGGAATCTCGAACTGATTGTAAACGGCGTTCTGGATCTGCAGCACGCGCGTCGGCCAGTTCGGCTCGCGAAGGGCGATGTCTTTGCGCTTCACCGCGCCGGACCCGATCAGCGTCACGCGGTTATAGGCGAGCCAACACATGAGACCGAAGGTAAGCGTGACCTGAACGAACAGGGGCGCAAGCACGGCCGGCAGCGACATTGACAAGCTCCGTGGAAAAGTTTGCGGGAGTGATATGGGAGAAATCCGCCGCCCCCGCCAGCGGCTTTGAACCGCCACGCCGCGATCGAAAGATCGCCCGCAGCAAAGGTGGGCTTCAACTATCCAACACGCATCAAGCCGCGCGGCAACGCTACAGAATCACAAGAATCACACCCGCGTCGGATAGTTCGGGCTCTCGCGCGTGATGACCACGTCGTGGACGTGGCTTTCGCGCACGCCGGCGCCGGAGATGCGGACGAACTCGGCCTTTTCGTGCAATTCGGCAATCGTGCGGGCGCCGACATAGCCCATGGCCGCGCGCAGGCCGCCGGTGAGCTGATGCAAGACGTTGGCGACCGGACCCTTGTAGGGGACCTGGCCTTCGATGCCCTCCGGCACGAGCTTCAGCGAATCCTTGATGTCCTGCTGGAAATAGCGGTCGGCCGACCCCCGCGCCATGGCGCCGACCGATCCCATCCCGCGGTAGGTCTTGTACGAGCGGCCCTGATAGAGAAAAACCTCGCCCGGGGTCTCGTCGGTGCCGGCGAGCAGCGAGCCGACCATCACGCAATCGGCGCCGGCGGCGAGCGCCTTGGCGAGATCGCCGGAATACTTGATCCCGCCGTCGGCGATGACCGGCGTGCCGACGGCGCGCGCGACCTCGACGACGTCCATGATCGCGGTGAGTTGCGGCACGCCGACGCCAGCGACCACGCGCGTAGTGCAGATCGAGCCGGGCCCGATGCCGACCTTGACCGCGTCGGCGCCGGCGTCGATCAGCGCCTTCGCCCCCTCGCCCGTCGCGATATTCCCGGCGACGACCTGCACCGCGTTGGACAGCCGCTTGATCCGGTTGACCGCATCGAGAACGTGTTTGGAATGGCCGTGGGCGGTGTCCACCACCACGAGGTCGACGCCCGCATCGATCAGCCGCTGGGTCCGCTCGAAGCCAAGCGGCCCGACGGTCGTCGCCGCCGCGACCCGCAGCCGGCCGTGGTCATCCTTGCAGGCGTTGGGATGGGCGACCGCCTTCTCGATATCCTTCACCGTGATCAGCCCGACGCAACGGAACGCGTTATCGACCACGAGCAGCTTTTCGATCCGGTATTGGTGAAGAAGGCGCTTGGCCTCTTCCTGACTAGTGCCCTCCCGCACGGTGATGAGCCGATCCTTGGTCATCAGCTCGGACACCTTCTGCTGTGGGTCGGTGGCAAAGCGGACGTCGCGGTTGGTGAGAATGCCGACGAGCTTGCCGGCGACGCCGCCCACATTCTCCACCACGGGAATCCCGGAAATGCGGTTCTCCGCCATCATTCTGAGCGCATCGGCGAGGGAAGCGTCCGGTCCGATGGTGAGCGGATTGACGACGATTCCCGCCTCGAACTTCTTCACCTGCCGCACCGCGGCGGCCTGCTGGTCCGGTTCGAGGTTGCGGTGAATAACGCCGATCCCGCCCGCCTGCGCCATGGCGATCGCCATCGCCGACTCGGTGACCGTGTCCATGGCCGAGGCGACGACCGGGATTTTAAGGGCGATGCTGCGGGTGATTCGCGTGCTTATGTCCGCCTCCGACGGCAACACGTCGGACAAGCGGGGCGTCAACAGCACATCGTCGAAGGTGAGCGCTTCGCGCGGGGCGCCGTTCCTTATTGCGGCCATGCCAAGCTCCCATCAGCCGCCGAGGACTTGAAAAGGGCCGAAACCTCGCGCCACAAACGGTTGCGACTGCGACTCGCGATCCCCGGTCCGGAGTTGGCGAGGGTGGTTATCACGCCCGCAGGCGCTTGCATAGCGCATCGCGCCGCACCGGCGCAAAAGTCGGTTCCCGACCGCGCGCGCGAGGCCGTCAGGGCCGCCACGCCGGCGGCGGTCCGTGCCGCTCGATCGCCTCCACGATCTCCCGGTGGCGGCGCTGCTCCCGCTTCATGGCGACCGCGATGACCGCGTGCACCGAAGGCAACAGCCACAAAGGCTGAAAAATGAGCCCCAGGATCACGCAAACCACGAGAAGGAGCAGATTAAACAGCGCCGAAAAGGGCTGCCCGTTCATGAGAAGCCCGATGGGAGGCAAAAGCGCTGCGAGGATGTAGATCATGGGCGAGCTCCGGACCGCGTGAAGCTTGATGTAGGGCTTCGCTCGCCGGGCGCAATGCGCTCGGTTGTCCGCTCGCGATCGAACGCCTACTGTTCGCCGCCCTCGTTCCCCTCCCCGGCTCGCCACGGCCCGTCGATGCCCCTGTCCCGCGAACGCATCGTTCCGTTGATCGTCGCGGTCGCTCTTTTCATGGAGAACATGGACTCGACGGTGATCGCCACGGCCTTGCCGGCGATCGCCGCCGACATCGGCACGAATCCGCTCGCGTTGAAACTCGCGGTCACCTCCTATCTGCTGGCGCTCGCCGTCTTTATCCCGATCAGCGGCTGGATGGCGGACCGCTTCGGGGCGCGCACCATCTTCAGCACGGCGATCGTGGTGTTCGTGCTCGGCTCGATCGGATGCGCCTTTGCGGGCGCGTTGTCGCACTTCGTGCTGGCCCGGTTCATCCAGGGCATGGGCGGCGCGATGATGACGCCGGTCGGACGGCTGGTGCTGGTGCGCGCGATCGATAAGAGCAAGCTCGTCGACGCCATGGCGCTGGTGACGATGCCGGCGCTGGTCGGGCCGCTGATCGGTCCCCCGCTCGGCGGTTTCATTACGACCTATGCGTCGTGGCCTTGGATTTTCATTATCAATGTGCCGATCGGCTTTCTCGGCTTCTTTCTGGTGAACCGGTTCGTAGAAAACGTCCGCGCCGAGGCGCCCGATCCATTCGACTTCGTCGGCATGGCGCTGGTCGCCGTGGCCGTCGCCGGACTTGCTTTCGGGACGAGCGTGCTCGGACTCGGTTTTCTGCCGCGGCCGCTCGTGCTCGTGCTGATCGCGCTCGGGGCGGCGGCGGCGGTCGCTTATGTGCTCTATGCGCGGCGGACGCCGACCGCCGTCATCGACCTGACCTTGTTTCGCCTCCCCACCCTCCGCGCAGGCGTCGCCGGAGGATTCGTGTTCCGCATCGGCGCGGGAGCCCTGCCGTTTCTCCTACCCCTGCTCTTGCAGATCGGCCTCGGCATGACTCCGTTCCAGTCCGGCCTGATCACCTTTGCGACCGCCATCGGCGCGATCACGATGAAGGCGGGCGCCGCCCGCATCCTGCGCCGGTTCGGATTTCCGCGCACCCTGACCGTCAACGCGCTGCTTGCCGCCGCGTCGCTCGGGGCGTGTGCGGCGTTCGGGCCGGGAACGCCGATCTGGGTCATGGTCGCCGTGCTGTTGGCCGGCGGCCTGTTCCGCTCGCTGCAATTCACCAGCATGAACACGATCGCCTTCGCGGAGGTGGATACGCGCCGCATGAGCCGCGCGACCTCGCTTGTCAGCGTCGCCCAACAGCTTGCCATTTCGACCGGCGTCGCCATCGGCGCGCTGGTGGTTGAGAGCGTATTGCGCTTTGAGCGGCATCCGACCCTGTCGGCGTCCGATTTTCCGCCTGCCTTCGTGATCGTCGCCTGCATTGCGGCCGCCTCGGCCCTCATATTCGCGCGGCTGCCCCCCGATGCCGGCAAGGAACTGGCCGCCGGAACTCCTTCGCGGCTCGCTCCGCCCAGGGCCGAGAAGCCGACCGATCAGCACGACGGGTGACGGAATCCGGTCGCGAGCAAGTAGAGCTCCGCCGAATCGGAGCGGCTCGCCGCCGGCTTGACGTGCCTGACTTGGGCAAAATCCCGCTTGAGCGCAGCGAGAAGCGTCGCTTCCGTGCCTCCGCGCAGAACTTTGCACAGGAAGCCGCCGCCCGGCTTGAGCACCTCGCGTGCGAACGCCGCCGCCGCCTCCGCGAGCCCCATGATTCGCAAGTGATCCGTTTGCCGGTGCCCGGTGGCGTTCGCGGCCATGTCGGAGAGCACAAGGTCGGCCTCCCCGCCCAACATCGCCTTTAACCGGCCCGGCGCTTCCGGATCGAGAAAGTCGAGCTTAAAGACATCGACGCCCGGGATCGGCGGCATGTCGAGCAGGTCGATGGCGATGACCCGGCCCCTGCCCTCGCCGACACCGACTCGGTTTGCCGCGACCTGGCTCCAGCCGCCCGGCGCCGCGCCGAGATCGACCACCCGCGCCCCCGGCCTGAGCAGGCGATACTTGTCGTCGATTTCGATCAGTTTGTAGGCGGCGCGCGAGCGCCACCCTTCGCGCTTGGCGCGCGAGACGTAAGGATCGTTGAGTTGGCGCTCAAGCCAGCGCTTCTGAGCCGCCGTTCGGCCCCCGCCGCTCTTCACGCGAATCCTGAGCGAACGGTTACCGCTATTTGAATTCATGAAACTTTCCTGGAGGAACACCTAGGGGGCTTCGGCCCCGTCCCACACGCCGTCGACGCGCATCATTTGCACCAGCATGCCTTCGCGCAGACCGCGGTCGGCGACCCGCAGCCGCGGGCACGGGAAGGCGCGTCGGATCGCCTCGAGGATGGCGCAGCCGGTCAGCACCAGATCGGCACGCTCGATCCCGATGCAAGGGTTGGCGGCCCGGTCGTGGTAGCTCATCGCCATCAGGCGCTCGATCACCCCGGTGATCTCCTCGGCGCGCAGCCAGCAGCCATCGACCTTGCGGCGGTCGTAGCGCATGAGGTTGAGAAAAACCCCGGCGATCGTGGTTACGGTTCCCGACGTGCCAAGCATATGAACGTCGACGAGGTCACCGCCATGAGCCGCGGTGAAATCGTGGAGTTCGGCGGCGACCGCCTCCACCATTTCCGCGAACGCTCCGCGCGTAACGGTGACGCCGCCGAAACGCTCGGCCAGCGTCACCACTCCGAGCGGCAATGAAATCCAGCCCACGATCAATGGTTTGGGGGGACCATTGCAAGACGAATCGGAAGGGCCGAGGCGGACCAGTTCGGACGATCCGCCGCCGATGTCGAACAGAATCGCGCCGCGCGACTGCGGATCCATCAGTGGCGTGCAACCCGTTGCGGCAAGCTCGGCTTCGGTCTCCTGGTCGACGATTTCGAGATCAAGCCCGAGCTTCTCCTGCACGCGGTCACGGAACTCGGCCCCGTTTTCGGCGCTGCGGCAGGCTTCGGTCGCGATCAGGCGCGCGCGGCTGACGCCGCGGTTGAGCATCTTGGCGCGACAGACGGCGAGCGCGTCGATTGCCCGGTCGATCGCTGCCTCGCTGATGCGGCGCGTGATGGAAACACCTTCGCCAAGACGAATGATGCGCGAGAAGGCATCGACGACACGAAAGCCGTTCCCGGTAGGGCGAGCCACCAAAAGCCGGCAGTTATTGGTGCCGAGATCAAGCGCCGCGTATGTAGGCAAACGTTTGTGCGCCGACCGGCGGTGTTCATGGGTGGGCTTTTGCGTAACGAAGGCGTGTCCGTCATGCACGGATGCAAGTTTTACCCCGTCACGCGCAGGGTCGCTGAGGCCGGTACCCCGGACCCCGTGGTCCATTGCCTACCTTCCTGGCCGGAGACCCGATTTGCGGGACTCAACGGCCGCGATCTCGCATCACAAGCGTTCAATTTAGTGTAACAGCGCCAAGAGACGGGACGCAATACGAGCGATGCCATATTGTTGTTGTGTGTCCTGCGGCATAGCTGGCTCGGCTCGTCGCCAATCCCCGCCCCAAACTGGGTTGGCCTTCGCGGTTGCTGTGGTGTTCAAGTCGGCCGCTGAGCCTGCCAAATTAGTTTGAAAGCCCCCGATGACAGCGGCGCCCGACCTTCAGTTCGCTGCCGAGCACACGAACGATGCGAGAACGATCGCGTCGGTCAGCGCCGCGCATTTCGTCTCCCATGTGTACATTTTGCTGCTGCCGCCGCTGTTCGAGGTGATCCGCGCCGATTACCAAGTGAGCTACACCGAACTCGGCCTCGCGCTCGTCGCCTTCAATGCGTTGACCGCAGTCTTTCAGACGCCGGCCGGCTTCCTGGTCGACCACGTCGGCGCGCGCATCGTATTGATCTGCGGCCTGCTCCTTGGCTCGGCCGCGGTCGTTGTCGCAGGCGTTGCGGTTTCCTTCTGGGTGTTCGTGGCGATGTTCGCGCTCGCCGGTCTCGGCAATGCGGTCTACCACCCGGCCGACTACGCGATGCTGTCCGACCGCGTCGCCAGTGAACGCATCGGACGAGCATTCTCCATTCACACCTTCGCCGGGATGCTCGGTGGCGCCGTCGCCCCCGGCCTTCTGCTGTTTCTCTATGGCTATGTCGGCTGGCGCGGCGCCTTTGTGGCGACCGCGATGCTCGGTTTCGCGGTTGCGGTGGTGCTTGCGTTCCAACGTGATGCTCCCATACGCCGCGATCATCTCGATCCCGTTGTCGACGCCGGCAGCGGAAACGGGCAGACCTCGCTCCGGCTCTTGCTGTCGCCGGTCATCCTGCTCAATTTCGTCTTCTTCGCGCTGTTCGCCTTCACCAATGGCGGCCTCATCACCTATTCGGTCGTCGCGCTCAGCGCGGCGCATGGCGTCCCGCTCGCGGAGGGCAATCTCGCGCTGTCGGGATTCCTGCTGCTGAACGCCGCCGGCGTGCTTCTCGGCGGCCTGCTCTTGGGCCGCGCCAGTCCCGTTCTGGTCACGGTCGCGAGCATGCTCGCCTTCGCGATCCTGGCGGTCGTCCTTGGCCTGTACAATCTCGGGACAGCGGCAACCGTGATCGTGATGAGCCTCTCCGGTCTCGCAGCCGGCATGGCGATGCCGTCGCGCGACATGATGGTTCGCGCGGTGACGCCGCCCGGTTCGTTCGGCAAGGTATTCGGTTTCGTCACGACCGGCTTCAACTTCGCCGGCGTGCTGGTGCCCCTGTGTTTCGGACCGCTGATGGACCACGGATACCCGGTTGCGGTGTTCATGGTCATCGCCGCGACATCCGTGGCTGCGGTAGCGATCGTCTTCTCCGCGCGGGGCGACCGTACCGTCGCCGCACCGCGTTGACGGATCGCCGGTTCGTCGGCGCCGCGGCGACCCGTGGGGAATGTTGCAGGCCTTTGCCGCGCCCGGTTGGCAGGCCGGGGCCACTCCGCTAGTTTTGCGGCAGTCTTGCGGCGCCGAGGCCCTATTGGCCATCGGATAAAATGGAGGCAAAGCCATGCAATCCGTCACAGCTCCTCTCGGCGGGGGGGCCATGCTCGTCCATGCCCTTGCGAAGAACTGGTGGCTCGTGCTGCTGCGCGGAATCGTGTCGGTTCTGTTCGGGATCGTCGCGTTCATCTGGCCAGGACTGACGCTGTTCACGCTGGTTCTGTTCTACGGCGCCTTTGCCCTGGTCGACGGCGTGATCGCCTTGGCGTCGGCTTTCGGCAAAGAGAAGGCTGCCCCGACCTGGTGGCTGATCCTGGTGGGCATCGCCGGGATCGGCGCCGGCGTCATCACGTTCCTCTGGCCCGGCCTGACCGCGATCGTGCTCGTGATCTTCATCGGCGCGTGGGCGCTCGTGCACGGCATTTTCGAGATCATCGGCGCGATCAGGCTGCGCAAGGAGATCGACAACGAGTGGTGGCTGATCCTTGCCGGCATCGTCTCGGTGCTGTTCGGGTTGCTGGTGCTGATTGCGCCCGGCCCCGGCGCGCTCGGCTTGATCTGGGCGATCGCCGCCTATGCCATCATCTTCGGCATTCTCCTGATCGGCCTGTCGCTGAGGCTGCGCAAGCATCAGCCGGCGGCGTAAGCGCGCCTTTGCGCGGCCGTACTTTTTCGTTGTGCTGCCCGCCGGTCGAGCTTATGTGACGGGCGGGCCGGCGGTCGGGCGACCCGCTCGACTTGCGTCGCCGCCGGGCGCAACCCGATCGTGGGCCAAGCTCCAAGCGAGCGCCCTGCCCGCGAGCGGTGCATGGTCAGCCGCCGGGGCGGCCCGGCGGCGCGCGTTGGGGGATAGTTTAACGGTAGAACAGCGGACTCTGACTCCGTTAGTCGAGGTTCGAATCCTCGTCCCCCAGCCAGTCTCGGTTTGGCCGTTCTTGCCCTCTCATCCTTCCCGGTGGCTGCCTACACCAGGTAGAGCCCCTGATTGCCCAGCGCGGCGAGCTGGTCCAAGACCCCGTTTTCATCGTGCAGAACACCGTTCCAATCGGGCGCGGTTAAGTTTGCCGCGGACCGCCGCTGCCGTTGCTCCCGGACACGTCGCCGGCGCCGACGGCGCTCAGAATCTCGGCGCCGAGATTGCCGTCCATGATAGTGAAATTCGCCGGAGACAGCTCAGCCAGGGTCACGCCCGCAAGCGTGATGGTCTGATGATTGCCGGGCACCGCGAAAACCACGCCGCCGCCGGTTTCGGAAAGCTCGACCTCCCCGGAATGAAACCAGTCGACAAAGATCGTGTCGCCGGCCGGGTCGAAATCATTGATGACCGTGTCTTTGCCCCACGCCCAAGTGACGACGACCGTTGCATCCGCTTTGCCAACATCGGCCGTGCCGTTGGGACTTGCTGTTTCCGTTACATTGTCGCCTCCGGCATTTTCCCGCAGCGTGGCTTGCCTCGATATCGTCCGGCGCGAGGGCGAGCGCCTGCATCACGACGCGCTCGGTCGTGGCGGGATCGGAACGCGCGAGCCGCGCGCCCGCCAGCACCGCCGCGACAGAGTCGGCGTCGTCCTCGCCCATCGGGGCGCGCCGGCTTTCGTTTTCCTGATGTCCGCCCAAATTCCGCTTGTGCCCGTTGCGTCGGATTCAAGGATAGGACCAACAGGCATGCAATTCCCACGCCGACTTCGCGGTGACGGGAACTCGGCGGGGCGCCGGCCATGACGATGCTCGTCTGACACTGTGCGCTGACCACGCTTTGGGACGCTACGCCCAGAACGCCTTGATCTTCGCTGCGTCCGCGTTGCCGCGGTCGGCTCCGTACTTTACCGCCACCGGAATAAGGGCGGGGTCGACCAAGTTGACCTTTTTGTACCCCGGTGGGACGCCGGCGACGATCAGCATGACCTTCGAGCCGCCCTGCTCGAGGTCTTTGACCTCCTGCAGCAGCGTGTTGTTGAATTTGCTTAATCGCAACCCTTCTTCCGCGTCGACCTTGGCGTCCCCCGTCGCCAGCGAAACGATGAGTACGCGCCTTGCGCCCGCGACGACATCGGAGTGAGTCGAGGTCTGGCAGGCGCCGCCATCCATGCAAAGACGGTCCTTCACCCACGTTGGTCCGGCAAGCCCCGGCCAAGACGAGCTTGCGGACATGGCAACGAGCGCCGGCACATCGTTCTGCGGGCCGACGACAAGGCGTTGCGCCGTGTAGCAATCGATCGCGGTGGTGTGGAACTTGGGCGATGGCCAAGCCCGACCGGCGCCGGTCAGCCGCATCAGCAGCGCTTGCCATTGGGCGACAGGAGGAGTCTGCGCCGCCATCGCCGCGCGGCCAAGCTGCTGGATGTTTGCAACGCTCGCACTGTCGAGCGAAATCCCGACGTCATCCGCGCGCCGCGAACTGAAGGTCGCGCCGACCGAGTAGTCGAGCGTCGCCGGGAAGTTGCCGATAACCTCGATCCCCGCCCTCATCCGTGCGACCTGGTCAGTCAGGATCGCATAACACCCAAGCGTCCCGGCCGAGGTCCCGACCATGACGTCCGCCAGCTTCAGATCCACGCCGTTCGCGGCGAGCGCGCTGAAGTATCCCGCGTAGAAGGCGGTCAGATAGAAAGCGCCGCCACCAAGAACGAGCGCCCGATCCTGCCCGATACCAAGCGCTGGCGTGTAGGGAATCGGATGGGCGAGCCCATCATCCGGCGGAATGCCCGTCTTAAGCGCATCCGCCATTGCCGCTGAAGCGCCGGCCGGAGCCCCGGCGCCCTGCGCCAACGCCGCGCCGCCCCTCAGGCTGATCGCGGCAATCGCTCCGAGGCTCAGGTCAATTAGCGATTTGCGCGTGAGACGATACGGCGACCCTTCGAAATTCGACATGATCAGCGACCCTTATCATGACCGGGATGCCCCGCAGAGATCGGTCCGCACCTCCTTAGAGCCGAACCGAGAAGTTGTTGAGTCCGATGAATCGGATGCTGAGCGGTCTCGGGCGCGCCTCTTTCGCGTGGACCCCGGAGGCACGGCGCGACCCGCGATGATTCATTTCACTGCATTAGGGGCATTTTCCTGTAAACTTGCGCCAAGGCGTCCTCCTTTGATGCTGTGAGCGTTACAACAGTATCGCGCAAAGTACACTTGAGCCGCGTGGGAATATCGGCAGAGCCAATAAGACATGAAAGTCATCTGTCATGCATGTCAGGAAGAGCTGACGGTCCGGGGCGGCACGATCTATGGGCCTCCCTTTGCAGCATCTGGAACCGAGATAGCGTGCGTCGAGCAGAATCTGTGCGACCGATGTTACCTGCGGGTCCAGGAGTTCCTGGCGGATCTGCGCTCGCAACAGAAAAGGTGGACGACCGAGCGCGACCCCGATCTGGCTGCGGATATCGTGCTCATTGGCCTGAACAAGACGACCAAGAGTCATGTCCGGAAGGAATTGCAGGCCGAAGGATTCGTGGTCGATGTGGCGATCTTTGAGCCGGGCAAAACACTCCCGGAAAGCCTCCGCATTCCCGGGGGCGCTCTTGTCGTCGGGTTGAAAAAAGATGCCGGGCTCATTCAACTGGTCCGGCAGCAGTCGACTTTTCTCGGCGACCCGGTAGTGGACGGTTATTTTGATCGCAATGTCATTCAGAGCGGTCTCGATGCATTGGAAACGCTCTGCGCAAGACGGAATTGGCCGATCGTCGACGTGAGCCGCCGGTCTTTCAGGGAGACCGCAACGGAAATCATCGAACTCTACAAACAGCGCGAGCGCAGCAAGAAAGAAACAAGCAGCGCCTGACCAAGGCGATCACAGCGTCGGTCACTTGTTTGCACCCGCTTGAGCGCTGCCGAAGGTGGGCCGCCCGCCGCGGGCCGAATCTGCGTGAAATCCGTCGCTTGCTCGCTGTGCGCCGGTTTGCGGTGCGGATCGGCGCTATTCGCGTCTAACGCTATTCGCGTCTGATAGGCGAACGCCGGTGTGGCGCCTGCGCAACAGACCCAAACAAAGATAATGAAGGATGAAGAAAATGCCGGCGCGGTCATGAAGCATCGGTTATTATTATCATTCGGCGCAATAGCATTGGTGAAACTATGCTGTTGGTACGTGGTTTTGGACTCATTGTGAGCGGACTGCTTCTGGCCGGCTGCATGCAGACCGGTTCGATGCCGGACGCCAATTTCACCGCGCGTGATAGGGCGCAGCTCGCAAACCCGCCCTACCAGCAGGCGTGGATTTCACCGGCCTATCAGCGCCAAATCGTCGGCTATCACAGGAAAGACCCGCCGGGCACGATCCTGGTCGACACTCCGCAACGCTTTGTCTATTTCGTGCTGCCGAAGGGCAAGGCTGTTCGGTACGGAGCGATCGTCGGCGAGGATGCTCAGGCGTGGGGCGGCGTCGTGACGGTCGGCCGCAAGGCAGAATGGCCCGGATGGACGCCGACCGAGAATGAGCGAAAACGGCTCGGTCCGCTTCCGAGTTACGTGGAAGGCGGCGCGAGCAATCCCATGGGCGCGCGGGCGCTATATTTGTACGCCAATGGCAAGGACACGCTCTACCGCATCCATGGCACCAACCAGCCGGGTTGGATCGGGCACGCCGTTTCGTCGGGCTGCATTCGGCTGACCAACGAGGACGTGATCGATCTCTACAATCGCGCGAAGGTGGGTGCGACTGTCGTGGTGCTGGGACCGAGGAGTGGTTATCAAACCGCGTCGGCCGGTGGCGGCCCGTTTGGTTATTGACGGCATCCGCTTCCAGAGGGCGCCCTCCCTTTAAGATGCAATTTGATCGGCTCTAGGCGAATGTCCGTCGCTGGCCGGCTGATGATTCCATCGAGCGCGACGATGACATGGCCGCGACGAGGTCGAACGTGTTCCGATCCAACGATTCATCGCGTTATGTATGGTGACATAAGCGCCGTGAGCGCCATCGCCGGACTCATCCGGGGCCCGCCCTTCGGCGGATAGGTCCGCCTTCCGTTCGCGCCGAACCAGGTGCGTCACATTGCACGGCCACTCGAACCCCGCAAAAGCAAGGTCGCCGTGCCGTTGCCGGACGATGCGACCCTCACGCCAGACATCCGGCAGCGATTGCAGCAATTGCCGGCGCTCAACAACTTGCGAATGTTTGCCAACGTGCCGCACTGCTTCCTGTCGATCACCTCCCTGATCGACCAGCTCTTCCATGCCGGAACGATCGACCCGAAGCTGCGCGAATACATGTATCTGCGAATCGCAATCAAGTACGGACTCTATGACGAGTACCGGCATAACCTCTCGTTCTCCGAACGGCTTGGCATAACCGACGGGGAAATCGCGGCGTTGCGGTCCGATGGACCGGTCGACCGACTCAGCGCCGACGGCAATCTTGCTTGCGCGGCTGCCGAGGAGATCACCGAGCGCTTCTCCGTCGGTGACAAGACGCTCACTGCCCTGCTCGAGCGGTTCGGCACGGAGGGCGCGCGCGAGATCATCCTGCTCGTTTCGTGGTTCAACCTCCTCATTCGCTACGTCGAATCGGCACGCGTACCCTATGAGAAGGACCTCGGCGGAATCATCAGAGGTGGCGCTCCGCTCGAACTGAAATGAGCGCGTCAACAGCGTTCGCAGACTGCCAGCTTTAAAAAGCGAAAACCCCGGCATGCCGGGGTTTTTTTCGAGAGGGCACTTCCGTTTTTCAGCGTTGACCAGTCATTTACTGTTGATGTCTGAAATCGAAGAACGTCCCAACCTCGATAAGCGCACCATAGCAAATTCTCTGATTCCTGCATCATCGAAGTCGGGTCATCCCGACGATCCTCGTGACATGTTGCACCCGCACAACAAAATCGCGGCGCCCCCCGGCGCGTGCGGGGGCTAACGGCCCGGATGCTCTGCAACCCGTCTCGCCTCCCGGCTCGCGTTTGATGGCGTTGTCCGGCGCTTTCAACGGCTAACGGCGGTCGCGACCTCCTGCAACCTAGATGCGACATTCGGGCGCTTCTGGATGGCTTGTCCATGCGCCGGGCCTGCCTATATCCGCGCGGCTCCGGCCGCGCCTGCTCACATGGCCGACTTTGGACGTACCAACGGCGCGGCTATGGGCCGAGGAGCCAAAGCCGCTCGTTCGACAATAGGAGAACACGATGCGTCCGACCGCTCTGCTTGGACTGGGACTGGCCGCCTTGACCGCAGCTTTCGCCCTCGACTCCGCGCCGGCGAGCGCACAAGGCTATCGGCTCTATCCCTGGTGCGCGTATTACAATACAAGGGGCGGCGCCACGAACTGCTACTTCTCGACCTTCGAGCAGTGTCGTGCGGCGATCAGAGGCATCGGCGGCATGTGTACCGAAAACTCTTGGTATGCGGCTTACGGGCCGTATTACTCCCTTGGCGGGGCGCCGACCGCGCGGCGGGCTGGGCGCCTTAGGTCGTACTGAACGTCGTCGCCGAAGGCGGACTTTCTTGGCTCGGACGGCAGCGATGACGTTTCCGGTCTGTGCAATTTGTTAAGGCCCTCGCCCACGTTCGAATGCCGAATGAGCGGAAGGAGATAGATCTTGCGCAACGCCCTATTCGGAATTGCCGTGGGAGCCGCCGCCCTCGGCTTTTGCGTCCTGTTTGCGGGTGCTCAGGCCTCGGCGGGTTCCCCTGTCTATCCTTGGTGCGGCTTTTACAGCATGTCGGGCGGCGCCACGAACTGTTACTTCTCCAATCGGTGGCAGTGCGAGCAGGCGATCAGCGGCAACGGCGGCTATTGCTACCAGAATCCATTCTATGCGATCGGGCGGGTCAGGTGGGACCCGTCCGGCGGTACCGCAGATACTGACAGCGCAACATTTGCGAGCTTGCGCTGCTACGAAAACAGACTCCGAAGCAGCACGACTTGCCGCACGTAACAAAAGGGCCGCCCGGAGGCGGCCTTGAATCTATCGGACCGAGCGCATCGCGCTCGCAAAAACCTATCGCGATTAATTGACGATTTTGACGACGCGCCGTGTGCGTTGGTCAACGATGACGTGCTGTTTGTTGACAACCGCGTGGGCGTAATTGCTGTGCGATGGCACGGGCGTCACCACGACGGTCCCAGGCAACGGCTCACCAACAACGACCCGCTCTCGGATTTCCACCGGCGCAGGAGGCGGCGCCCCGACTACTGCCGAGAGAACCTCGGCGGGAAGTTCGATAGCGGCGCCGACCAGGCCGCCAACCGCGGCTCCAACGCCTGCTCCCGCGCGCGCCGCATCCTGTGCAGGCGTCTGGGCGAAAACGGCGCTCGGCAAAAGCGCAGCGGCTGTGATCGCCGCCACAACAGTGACTCTCATCTGATATCTCCGGGTTGCTTTGCTGACGTCCGGCCGTTGCTACGGCCGGAGGATCAATGCGGCCAATTCGTTACAATGAAGAGACAGCCGCGAGCTTGGTGGTCTTGCGTCCCGCTGCTTCACTGCGATGGAGCGTGATCCTGTCCGAAAAAGCGCGAAAGCCAGCTTGGTTCCATACCCAGATTATTGGGCGCGGACGAGCGGTATCGCCCTCACACCGGAGGCGTGCCGTAGGTGTGGAATGATTCGATCGTCTTCAGCCCCCAGGCCTGTCCTTTCTTCCGTTCGGCCTCGCTCCACACGATCGGCTTCCAGTCGGGCGCGAGGATAAGCCGCGCGCCCGCATTGGCGATCTCCACCCGATTGCCGCCGGGCTCGTAGACGTAAAGGAAGAAGGTTTGCTGTACTGCATGCTTGTGCGGCCCGGTTTCGATATAGACGCCGTTCTCCAGAAATACGTCGGCCGCCCGCAGCACGTCCTCGCGGCAGTCGACCGCGTAGGTCAGGTGGTGGAAGCGCCCGCGCGATCCGGTGCGGTCGAGCGTATAGGCGAAGTCGTAGCTTTTGTTTGTGGCCGTCATCCACATGCCCGCTTCGGTCCCGTCGTCGAGCACAATCTGCTCGGTCAGGCGAAAGCCGAGATAGTTCTCGAAGAAGACGCGGTTGGCGCGGATGTCGGCGGCAAGGCAATTGAGGTGGTCGAGCCGCCGCACGCTGACGCCGCGGGCGGGGAATTTCTGCGCCTGGTTCTTGAGGGCGGGCTTCAGCTCGGGCGGCGGCACATACCACTCGGTTTCGTAATAAAGCTCGATCATGTGGCCGTCGGGATCGCGGCACACAAAAGTCGGGCCCTGGCCGAGATCGCCATTGGTCCAGCCGACGTCGAAGCCGGAGCCGACAAGCGCCCGGGCGCGCCGCTGCAGCGCTTGCGGGCTGCGGGTGCGGAATGCCATGTGCCCAATGCCCGATGTGTTTGAGGCCGTGAGCTTGAGGCTGTAGCGCTCGTAATCGTCCCAGCCGCGGAGATAGACGGAAGAGCCCGCCTGCCCGCTCTCGGTCATTCCCATCACGTCGACGAAGAAGCGCAGGCTTTCGTCGAACTTAGGCGTCAGCAACTCGAGGTGACCGAGGTGAGCGATGTCATAGATCGACTCTTCGCGCGTATCGTCAGTTCCGTCAGGCGGCATGTTTCTCCGTCCTTATTGCATCGCGTGCGCCGCCTCACCGCGGAGCGTCCGACGCTCCGTCCGTGGACGGTATCTGACCGAGGGATGCCCGGCCAGCCCGCCGACTTCTCCCACCCGTGTCACGGGTAATAACGCCGCACCCACTAGCGGCGCTTGCGATCAATAGCGATGATTGCGTCGGTCTTGGACGGAGGTCTTGCCGAATGCGTGCGTCGCAATCGCCCCGGCGGGGACGCTCGGTCCTGGCTTCAATCGTCAAAGCTTGCGCCATCCTGTTTGTTGTCGCCTGGACCGCCGGTTGCTCGAAGCAGAATGCCTATGTTCCGCCACCGCCGCCGGAAGTAGGCGTCGCGCAGCCGCTGCAACAGACCGTGACGATCCATCTCGAGCAGACCGGCAACACCGTTGCCTATAACACGGTCGACTTGGTGGCGCGCGTCGAAGGTTTCCTGACCGCCATCAAGTATCAGGATGGCGCCGAGGCGAAGCGAGGCGACGTTCTGTTCGTCATCGAACAGCCCCCATATGCAGCCCAACTGCAGCAAGCCGAAGCGGCATTGATCGCCGCGCAGGCCGAGTTGGTGAGGTCGGATGCCGAACTCGCACGCCAGTCCACGCTGCGCAGCCAGGACATCTCGACCCAGGTCGCCCTCGACCAAGCGCGGGCGCAACGCGACAGCGACAAAGCCAATGTGATAAGCAAGGAGGCCGGGGTAACGCTCGCCAAGATCAATCTCGGCTATACCACTGTCGTAGCGCCGTTCGATGGAGTCGTGACCAAGCACCTCGTGTCGATCGGCGAATTAGTCGGCGGTTCGGTGGCGACGAAGCTGGCTTCGATCGTCCAGCTCGACCCCATCTATGTGAGTTTCAATCTGAGCGAACAGGATCTCCTGCGCATCCGCGCCAGCCTTGGCGACCAAAAGGTCTTGCTCGAGGACCTGCAGAAGGTCCCGATCGAGATCGGCCTCATGACCGAGGAGGGCTTTCCGCATAAGGGCCGTCTCGATTACGTCGCTCCAGAGCTCGATCCGGCGACGGGAACGATCCTGGTGCGCGGTATTTTTCCCAACTCCGACGAAACCTTGTTGCCGGGCTTCTTCGTGCGCATCCGCGTTCCGACCGGTCGCACCGTGCAGAATGCGCTGCTCGTGCCCGATCGGGCGCTCGGCCAGAATCAGGAAGGCCGCTACCTCCTCGTTCTCAACAATGACGACATGGTCGAGCAGCGTCCCGTGCAAATCGGCCAACAGTTCGGCGATCTGCGGTTGATCCAATCCGGAATCAAGCCCGATGACCGCATCATCGTCGCCGGCATTCAGCGCGCGATCCCCGGGAGAAAGGTTACGCCGAAAACGGCAACGATCGCCTCGATAGCCCCCGCCCCCGCGCCCGCTGCGGGAAAGTGACCGCGTCGGGGGCTGCTCGATGATCTCAAAATTCTTCATAGAGCGCCCGGTGCTCGCCAATGTGTTGGCGATCATCTTCGTGCTGATCGGCGTTGTTGCGCTCTTCAGGCTACCGATCTCCGAATATCCCGACGTTGTCCCGCCGACAGTGCAGGTGACGACCCGCTATCCCGGCGCGAGCGCGCAAACGGTGGTCGACAACGTCGCGCTGCCGATCGAGCTGCAGGTCAACGGCGTGGAGAACATGCTGTACATGCAGTCGACGAGCACGAGCGACGGCGACTACAAATTGACGGTGACGTTCGCCGTCGGCACCGATCTCGATTTCGCGCAGGTGCTTGTGCAGAATCGGGTCTCTGCGTCGCTCGCGTCGTTGCCGAGCGAGGTCCAGGCCCAGGGCGTCAATGTCGCGAAGCGATCGACCGCCACCCTGATGATCCTCACGTTGAGCTCTCCGAGCGACCGCTACGACAGTCTGTTCATGAGCAATTACGCGAGCATCAATCTGGTCAATGAATTGAAGCGCGTGCGCGGAGTCGGCGACGTGCTGGTCTACGGTGTCGGCCAGTACGCGATGCGTGTCTGGTTGGATCCAGAGAAGCTTTTTGCGCGCAGCCTGACGCCGCAAGACGTGATCGCGGCGGTCGAACAGCAGAGCATGCCGGTCTCGGCCGGTCAGGTCGGCGCGCCGCCGGCGCCGAAGAATCAGGATTTCCAGTACATCATTGACATCCAGGGACGGCTCAATGACCCTGAGCAATTCGCCAATATCATCGTTAAAACCGAACCAGGCCAGGGTGGCCGCATCACCCGCCTGAAAGACGTGGGCCGGGTCGAGCTTGGCGCCCAGTCCTACTCACAGCTTTTTCGCCTGAACGGGCGTTCTTCGGCCGGAATTGCGATTATTCAGAGCCCCGGGGCGAACGCGCTCGACGTCGCCGGGCGCGTCGAAGCCAAGATGACGGAACTCGCCCGCGCTTTCCCCGAGGGGCTCGAGTACTCCGTTCCGTTTGACACCACCGTGTTCGTCCAGACCTCGATCGACGAACTCTATAAGACCTTGATCGAAGCCGGCGTCCTTGTGCTGCTGGTTATCCTGCTGTTCCTGCAGGACTGGCGGGCGACCTTGGTGCCGGCGACGACCATTCCGATAACGATCATCGGAACCTTCGCGGCCATCGCCGCGCTCGGCTTCACCATCAACCTCTCCACCCTGTTTGGCATCGTGCTCGCGATCGGGATCGTCGTCGACGACGCGATCGTCATCGTCGAGGGCGTCGCCCATCACATGGAACGCGGGATGTCCGGCCACGACGCCGCGATCAAGGCGATGAACGAGCTGTTCGGTCCGATCATCGGCATCACGCTCGCGCTGGTGTCCGTGTTCATCCCCGCCGCCTTCCTTCCCGGCCTCACCGGCAAGATGTTCGCGCAGTTCGCACTGGTAATCGCGGCAACCGCGCTCATCAGCGCGATCAACGCCGCGACGCTCAAACCGACCCAATGCGCGCTATGGCTTCGGCATCCCGTTCCGTTGGAGCGACGCAATATCTTCAGCCGCGGATTCAATCGCGCTTACAACTGGACGGAAGCGCGCTACGCAGCGTTGATCGACCGCATGGTGCACGTGAGCGGCGCGATGGTCGTACTCGCGCTCATCATCGGCGCCATCGGCATGTGGGGCATCGGACGGTTGCCGACCGCCTTCATTCCAACCGAGGACCAAGGCTATCTGATGATCGGCGTTCAGCTCCCCGACGGCGCTTCACTCGAGCGAACGGGCGATGCCATGAACGAGATCACCAGGATTGCCCGCGCAACGCCCGGCGTGGACAACGTGGTGGCGATCTCCGGCCTGTCCGTGCTCGATAACAACGCGTCGCTCGCCAGTGCGGGGATTGCCTATGTCATGCTCAAGAGCTGGAGCGAGCGCGAGAAGGCTACGGGCCAAGACTTGGTCACCATCGTCAAGTCTCTGTACGCACGCTTGAGCAATATTCCCGACGGCATCGCCTTTCCGTTGATGCCGCCGCCGATTAACGGCATCGGGAATTCGGGCGGCTTCACTATGCAGGTTGAGTTGCGGGACGGCAGCTTCGACTATGCGAAGCTATTGCGCGTAACCAACGCGATCATCGAAGACGGCAACCGGCAGCCGGCTCTGCAGCATCTCGTCACATCCTTCCGCGCAGACATCCCGCAGCTCAAAGTCGAGATCGACCGCTCCAAGGCGGAGTCGCTGAAAATCTCGGTCGGCGACGTTTTCTCGGTCATCTCCGCCTATCTCGGCTCGAAATTTGTGAACCGTTTCACCAAGTTCGGGCTCAGCTTCCAGGTCTATGTGCAGGCCGATTCGCAGTATCGTCTGCTGTCGTCCGATATCCTGAAGCTTTATGTTCGCAGCCAGGACGGAAACATGGTCCCGGTCGGCTCGCTCGCACAGATCAAACCGATCGTTGGCCCGTCGGTAGTCAGCCTTTTCAATCTCTATTTATCGTCGTCGATCGTGGGTTCGCCGGCGCCGGGCTACAGTTCGGGTGAAGCCTTGGCGCTGATGGAGCGGATCGCGTCGGCGACCTTGCCGCCCGGCACGGCCTTCGAATGGTCAGCCATGTCCTTCCAGGAAAAGATTGTCGGAAACCAGCTTTACTACGCCTTCGCGCTCGCGATCATATTGGTCTATCTTTGTCTTGCCGGGCAATATGAAAGCTGGCTTGCGCCGCTTGCCGTCATCCTTGCGGTGCCGCTGGCGCTGATCGGTCCGGTGATCGCGCTGACGAGTATTGGGCTTCCCAACAATATCTATACGCAGATCGGCCTCATGCTGCTGATCGCGCTGTCGGCGAAGAATGCGATTCTGATCGTCGAGGTCGCGCGCGAAGGGCGGATCATCGATCGGATGTCGATTTTCGACGCCGCAGTAGAGGCTGCGCGGACGCGTTTTCGTCCGATTTTGATGACCTCGATCGCCTTCATCCTCGGCGTCGTTCCCTTGGTGTTGGCGCAGGGCGCCGGCGCGGCCGCCCGCATCTCGTTGGGGCTGTGCGTGTTCTCCGGCATGATCGCATCGACCTGCCTTGCCGTGCTGTTCGTCCCCTCGTTCTTCATCGTGTTGCAACGCTTGGAGGAATGGAGGCAGGCGCGCAAGACGCCGAAGCCTCCGCACGCTCCCGACAAGGCGACGCAAAGCGCCGGCGCCGAATGACGCCCTGCTGATTCACCAGCGCCGTTCCGGTGGTTGGATCAACGCGTCTCGCCCGGATTGACGGTGCGGCCGGACGCGTTGACGCGAGACGCCGACGCGAAGGTTGGCGTCGCTGGCGAAAAATCAAACCGTAAGACTCAATCCTCGACGCCTGCCGCCTCATCGCCGCGCCGAGGTCGCTCGGTCATTCGCGTGTGACAATCTTCGAGACTCTGCTAAGCTGAATATATTGCGACGATGACAGTAACGAGGGGACCAAGATGACAAGGTCGTCCATTCTTATGACCCTACGTCGCCACATGTTCGGCTGGGGATCTTCGCCGCGAGCGATGCTTGCCGGACTTGTCTCGATCCTCTTGGTGGTTGCGTGGACGGCGCCGACGGCAGCGCTCGAAGCCGCGGTCGCGCCGGTCAAACGCCTCGCCATGATCGGCTTCACGGTGTCCGATATGGACCGGTCGATCGCCTTCTATGAGAAGGTGCTCGCCTTCGAAAAAGTCGCCGACACGCAGATCACGGGGACCGCATACGACACCCTCAGCGGCGTGTTCGCCAGCCATGTGCGCGTCGTGCATATGAAGCTCGGCGATCAGACGCTCGAACTCACCCAATATATCTCGCCGCCCGACGGCCGGCCGATTCCGGTGCCGTCCCACAGCAACGATCTGTGGTTCGAGCACATGGCCATCGTCGTCAGCGACATGGAAAAAGCTTGCGAAGTCCTCCAGCGCAACGGCGTGCGACAGATATCGCCCGAACCGCAGACGATTCCGCCGTCGAATGTGCCGGCCGCCGGAATCAAAGCGTTCAAGTTTCGCGACCCCGACAATCACGATCTCGAACTGCTCTATTTTCCCGAGGGCAAAGGCAACCCGAATTGGCACAAGCCGACCAACCGGATCTTTCTCGGCATCGACCACACCGCGATTACGATAAGCAACACCGAGCAGAGCCTTAAGTTCTATCGCGACCTGCTCGGACTGAAGATATCGGGCGGAAGCCTCAATACCGGCATTACCCAAGAACGGCTTGACGGGGTATTCAACGCGCGCGTGCGGGTGACCGCCGTGGCGCCGGAAACAGTGCCGCCGCATGTCGAGTTTCTGCAATATGAGACCCCGCCGGGCGGGCGGCCCATCCCCATCGACACCACCTCGGCCGACCTCTGGCATTGGCAGACCTCGTTGGTTGTTGAGAACATTGACGCCGCCGCCAAGGGGCTGCGGGCCGCCGGCGTCCGCTTCATCACGCCGGACGTCGTCACCCTGCAAAATCCCGCCCTGGGCTTCTCGCGGGCGATCATGGTGATGGACCCGGACGGGCACGCGATGCGGCTGGTCCAGCCGTAGGCACGGAGGGACTTCGCAAGACTTCAACGAAAGGAATTGGCGCCATGAACGTCATTGATCGTATTTTGCCTTTCATCGCACGGCTCTGCTTGGTGGTGCTGTTTCCATTCAGCGCCCTGGACAAGATTTTCGATTACAGCAATGCGGTCGCGCAGGCCGACGCCTCGGGCCTGCCCGTTCCCGGGTGGCTGTTGCTGCTGGCCGGCGGCGCGCTCGAAGTATTCGGCTCGCTCGGCATTCTGTTCAATATCTATGCCCGGCAGTTCGCCTTGCTATTCGTCTTCTACTGCGCCGTCACCGCAGTGCTGTTCCACAATTTCTGGATCTACCCGTTCGCCAGCGCCGACTGGATGAACAATTTCTGGCCGTTCTTGAAGAACTTCGGATTGGTCGCCGGATTCCTCTACGTCGCCGCCGGCGCCAAGATGCAGCCCCTGAGCGGGGCATTCAGCTTGGAGCCGCGGCCGGCCGCTGAAGGACCTTCGTCCGATTAGCCGCGGGCCTCGCCGAGTGCGGGACCGGCCGACCATCGACGAAAACCAATAAGCGCGGGAGATAGAAAATGGATTTGGATGTCGTCCTGTTATCGCGCCTGCAATTTGCGTTTGTGGTTACATTCCACATCATTTTTCCCTCGTTCACCATCGGCATCGCCGCGTGGCTCGCGACCATCGAAGGCATGCGGCTCGCCACCGGTAATCCGATCTATCGACGCGTGTTTGATCTGTGGCTGAAGATTTTCGCCGTCTCGTTTGGAATGGGCGTCGTCACCGGCATCGTCATGGCGTTCCAGTTCGGCACCAATTGGAGCGCGATGTCGGAGAAGATGGGGCCGATTCAGGGGCCGCTGCTCGCCTACGAGTCGTTCACCGCCTTCCTGCTTGAGGCCACCTTCCTCGGCGTCATGCTGGTCGGCCGCGACCGGGTGCCTCCGTTATTCTATTGGTTCGCCTGCTGCATGGTCGCGCTCGGCACGATGGCGTCGTCGTTCTGGATCTTGTGCAACAACAGCTGGATGCAGGTTCCGCTCGGCCATCAGTTCGTCGATGGAAAGCTGATCCCGGCGGACTGGTGGGCGATCACGACCGGACCGATCGTACGCCTGCGCTGGCCGCACATGCTGCTCGGCGCCTTTCTCACGACCGGCATGAGCGTGATCGCGACCGGCGCGTGGTATCGCCTGCGCGACGTGCATCGCGCCGAGTCCCGAGTGATGCTGCACTGGGGCCTCGCCCTGGTCGCCGTGCTGATCCCGATCCAGCTCATGTTCGGCCATCTCACCGGCGAGTACGTGCACAAGTGGCAGCCGGCGAAATTCGCAGCGATCGAGGCCCGGTGGAAGACGCAACAGCCGGCCTCCGAAGTGCTCCTGGCGATTCCCGACCCGGCGCGGCAACGCAATCTGTTCGCGATTGAGGTTCCGTATCTCGGCAGCTTCATCGCCAGCGGCACCTGGGATTCGCGCGAAGTCGGACTTGAATCTTTCCCCGAGCAGGATCGCCCGCCGGTGGTGATCCCATTTTTCACGTTCCGCATCATGGTCGGATTGGGCGTGATCATGCTGGCGATATCCTGGTTCGGCTTGTTCCTGTGGTGGCGCGGCAGCCTGGAGGTGACCCGCTGGTTCTTATGGATCGCCTTCCTCGCGTTCCCGACCGGCTTCGTCGCGGTCATTTCCGGCTGGTACACCGCCGAGGTCGGCCGCCAGCCCTGGATCGTTTACGGACTGATGCGGACCAGCGAGGCGATCACCCCATCCTTGACCGCTGAGGTCGCCCTGTTCTCCCTCGTTTGCTATGTCGTCGTTTATTTGACGGTGTTCTCGTTCGGCGCCTATTACATCTACAAGCTGTTGCGCGAGGGGCCGCGCGATGAGGCGGAAAGGCCGAGCGGAGCAACGCCGAGTAGACCCATGGCATTTGCGGATGCCGGAACGTCATCCGGCGATCGCCGTCCAGCGGAGTGAGCGCCATGGATCCGAACACCCTCGCCCTGTTCTGGGCCGGCATCATCGCCTTCTCGATCCTGATCTATGTCGTCCTCGACGGCTATGATCTCGGCGTCGGCATCCTCTTCGGCACGACGCGCGACGCGAGCTATCGCGATCACATGATCGCATCGATCGCGCCGTTCTGGGATGGCAACGAGACCTGGCTGATCGTGGTCGGTGCGTCGTTATTCGGCGCGTTCCCGATCGTCTATTCGGTGTTCCTCTCTGCGTTCTATCTTCCGGTGCTGCTGCTTCTGTTCGGACTGATCTTCCGCGGCGTCGCCTTTGAGTTCCGCCATCGGAGCGAGCGCAACCGGTGGATCTGGGACTGGGGCTTCTTCCTCGGGTCGCTGGTCGTCGCGTTCGTACAAGGCGCGGCGATCGGAGCGATGATCCGCGGCATCCCGGTGGAAAACGGCCAATACGCAGGCGGTCCGTTCTTGTGGGTGGCGCCGTTCCCGATCTTCTGCGGCATCGGTCTCGTTCTCGGCTACTCGCTGCTGGGGGCGTCGTGGCTCGTCCTCAAGAGCGATGACGATGTTCGCGCCTGGGCGTATCGGCGCATCCCGTGGCTGGTCTTCGGGGTCGTCGTCATCCTGATCATCGCATTGGCCACAACCTTGGATATTCGTGCCCGGATTGAACAAAACTTCGTCAGCCACATCTGGACGTTCATTTTTCCTCTCATCGGCGCGCTCGCTTTGGTCGGCGTTCTGGTCGGCGCGCGCAAACAGCGGGACGGTTGGCCGTTCGCGATGACCGCGCTATTCTTCCTGATGGCGTTTCTCACCCTCGCCGAGATGTTCTGGCCGTACATGATCCCGTATTCGATCACGGTGACCAACGCCGCGGCGCCGGCGCAATCGCTCGAATTCATGTTCTATGCTGGCGTTGTCGTGCTGCCGGTGATTATCATTTACTCGGCGGTGGTGTATTGGGTGTTCCGCGGCAAGCTGCGACGGACGTATTCCTGAGCCGCGGACCGCGTCGCGTTGGTTACTGCCGGACTGTTCGGCAGCAAAAATAGCCGCCCGTAGGCGGTCAGAAATGGCCCTCGAACCGGGGAGCCAGCGTGTGTGGGAGGAATAACGGATGAGTGCCACGCTCGAGGAGCGAACGCGTACGGTCAATGCTTCTGACGAAATTCTTGGACCCACGCTTGCGAGCGGCCGCGGCGGCGACATCGCGATCCTGTTCGGCGATGAGGCGATAACCTATGACGAGCTCGATGCCGAGGTGAACCGCTTCGGCAATGCGCTGCGACCTTATCTGGGAAAAGGCGACCGGGCGTTGCTGCTGCTGAAGGACAGCCCGGTTTTCGTCGCCGCGTTTCTCGGCATCATGCGTATCGGCGCGGTTGCGGTGCCGATCAGCACCCGTTTGACCGCCGAGGATCTCGCTTTTGTGCTGACGGATAGCGGGGCGAAGGCGCTGATCGTCGATGACGACTTCCTGCCGCAGTACCGGCGAGCCGTGGAGATAAACGGCCGGCGCCCGGATCTGGTCGCCGTGCGCGGACAACCGATCGAAGGAACGCGCAAAATCGTGGATGTGTTGGCGGGCGCCGGCACCGCGCGGCCGCCGGTGACGACCGCCGCCGGCGACATGGCCTATTGGCTCTACTCGTCAGGAACCACCGGCCGGCCCAAGGGCGCCATCCACGTCCATGGCAACCTGTCGACCGGCGACCGCTTTCTCAAAGAGTTTGGCTTCGGACCGGGGCAGCGGGTGTTCTCATCATCGAAATTGTTCTTTGCCTACGCCCTCGGTCACGTCTTGCTCGGCGGCCTGCGCAGCGGCTCGACCATTGTCCTGTACGACGGTTGGCCCGATGGAGAGGTGATCGCCCACATGGTGGAGCGTTATCAGCCGCACATCATGGTGAGCGTTCCGGCGTTCTACCGCAGTCTGCTGCGCGACGACCTGGCCCGCCAGCCGTGTTTCAAGGCGGTCCGCTGTTATCTGTCCGCTGGCGAATCCCTGCCCGAAAGCCTGTATTCCCGCTGGCGCGAAGCGACCGGCGTTCCCATCGTCGAAGGCATCGGCGCGACCGAAACGATCTGGCTGATGGTGGGCGGAACGCCGGCCTCGCACATGCCCGGGGCGACCGGCAAGCCGTTCCCCTATTGCGAGGCAAGACTCCTCGACCTGGAAGATCGCCCCATCACGACCCCGGACACGCCCGGCGTGCTGTGGGTGAAGATGGACTCGCTGTGCCGCGGTTATTGGCAGCAGCCGCAGAAGACGGCGGCGGCGTTCCGCGACGGATGGTATCGCACCGGCGACGTGTTCGTCATCGACCGCGAGGGCTGGTGGTACCACCAGGGGCGCGCCGACGATCTCCTGAAGGTGTCCGGTCAATGGGTGAGCCCGACCGAAATCGAGGAATGCGCCATCACCGTCCCCGGCGTGGCGGAAGCCATCGTCGTCGGCGCGCAGGACGAAGACGGCCTCGTTCGCTTGACGCTGTTCCTCGTCTCGCCCACCGAAGACCCGAATGCGATCTATGAGAAAGTGCAGAGCAAGCTGCTCGACGCCCTGTCGAAATACAAATGTCCGCGCCGGATCGTGTTTCTTGAGCAGATTCCGCGGACCGCCACGGGCAAAGCGAGACGCTTCCAGCTCCGCGGCTGGATCGCCGGCCATTTCATGCCGCGCCTCATACGACGACTTGGCCTCGACCCCGGGGCGATCGAGGAGGCCGATCCCCAACTCTTTCGCGAGATGCAGAGCAAATGCGCCATGTGCGAACACCATGACCGCTGCGGCGCCGATCTCGACGAGGGCGTCGACCCGGCCAATTTCGAGGACTATTGCCCGAATATGGATGTCCTCGTCACGCTCCGCGTGGCGGAGCGTACCTAAGTCCGTTTGCTCTCATACGCAGAGGCCCCGACCCGCGCAGACGTCTGATGAAAACGTTGGAAAGAACCGGCGCACGAGACTGACGACCATTCTCCGTCTGCAAGAAAGCCGCAATCGCGTGCTTGCGCTTGCAAATGCGTGCGGAAGCTACCCGCTGGGCGCGGCCGGAGGGCTCATGACACCTTGCCAGTACGCTGCAACGGCTTCAGCCGTCGTTCTGTCGGTGCTGCTGTCCTCTGGCGTGGCGCCGCCGGCGCGGGGCGAAACCCCCGGCGTTCCGCCGAGAAAGCCTGTCGTGACGACGACCACCCCCCAAGCGACATGCGACCCCGCCACCTTTCGCGTCATCCTCGATGTCGGCCATACCGCTCAGGTTCCCGGCGCAACGAGCGCGCGCGGCAACCACGAATATGATTTCAATCTTAGCCTCGCCAAGGTGATCGAGCGCGACCTGCTCGCGGCCGGCTTTACGCGGACCGTGCTTCTGATCACCTCCGAGCCGCCGCGGCGCGGTCTGTTCACGCGCGTAGTCAACGCCACGAGCCAAAAGGGCGATCTCTTCCTCGCCATCCACCACGATTCGGTGCCGAATTCATTTCTGGAGAAATGGGATTTCGACGGCCAGGAACGTACCTATTGCGACCGTTTCAGCGGGCACTCCATCTTTATCGCCAACGGCAATGGCGCAAGGAATGCGAGCCTGGCATTTGCCCGAATGCTCGGTCTGGAATTGAAGGCGCGCGGCCTGCAGTACACGCCGCATTATACGCAAGCCTTCATGGGCCACCGGCGCCGCCAACTCATCGATGCGGAAGCGGGCGTGTATCGCTACGACCAGCTCGTCGTCCTGAAGAACACGCGCATGCCGGCCGTCCTGCTGGAAGCGGGGTCGATCATCAATCGCGCCGAGGAATTTGCGTTGATGACCCCGGAGCGTCAGTCGACGATCAGCGCCGCGGTCACCGAGGCGGTGAAGGCGTTTTGCGCAACGCGCCCGCCGCGCTCGTACGGCCAGATAGCGCGCCAGCCGCTCCCGTCGCATGCCGCGACGAGGCCGGCGAACCCGCACGCCAAGGCGACGCAGCAGCGGAGTCCCTTCACGCCCCGATCAACCGCGCCGTGAGGTGAGGTTAGACAAGCCCTATCCGCGCCCGCAGACGGGACGCCAACGAGACCCTTTTTCCCAAGTATTCGCGGCCTATGTTAGGAATAAATAACGCCGAATATGAAGGCCGGCGAAGCGAGGCAAGTCCCATGGCGATTGCGTTGACGGGAGAGGTATTTTTATTGGCGTCGCGCGAAGCTGTTTGGACGATGCTTAACGATCCCGGCATCCTGCAGAACTGCATCCCAGGCTGCGAGCAATTGGAGAAGCTGTCCGAAACCGAATTCCGGGCGATCGCCGTCACCAAGATCGGTCCGGTCAAGGCCCGATGGAAGGGCAGAGTCTTCCTGAGCGAGTTCGATGCGCCCAACAGCTACCGGATTTCCGGCGCTGGCGAGGGCGGCGTCGCCGGTTTCGCCAAAGGGACGGCGGCAGTATCCCTCGCGGACCACGAAGGCGGCACGCTCCTGTCCTATGCCGCGGAAGCGCAGGTCGGCGGCAAGATCGCTCAGCTTGGGCAGCGGCTTGTCCTCAGCGCCTCGAAGAAGATCGCCGATGACTTCTTCGCTAAATTTGCCTCGGCCGTAGGCTCTGCATAGTACTCACCTGTATCGTCACCGCCGGCGACGCCCGAACGCCGCTCCCGCTTCGCGAGGTCCACGCCATGCCGGTCATTCACTCCGACGGTTGCCCGCTTCATGTCGAGATCGACGGGCCCGAAGGCGCGCCCGTGCTGATGCTGTCGAACTCGCTCGGGGTCAATCTCTCGATGTGGGAGCCTCAGCTCGCTCCCTTCACGCGGCATTTCCGGCTGGTGCGTTACGATCGCCGCGGACACGGACGCTCGGGAGTCACGCCGGGCCCCTATACCATGGAGCAGCTTGGCCGCGACGATCTCGCAATCATGGACGGGCTCGGCCTCGCCAAGGTTAATTTCTGCGGGATTTCAATGGGCGGCATGATCGGGCAATGGCTTGGCGCATTCGCGCCGGAGCGGATCGACAAACTCATTCTGTCCAATACGACCTGCCACTATCCGCTCAAGGATCCCTGGAACGACCGCATCAAGGCGGTGCGCGAAGGCGGCATCGCCGCCGTCGCCGATACGGTGCTCGGCTTGTGGTTCACCAAGGATTTTCACGCGCGCGAGCCGGAGACGGTCAAGCGCTTCCGCGCGATGATGGTGTCGACACCCCTCGAAGGCTATATCGGCTGCGCGGCGGCTGTCCGCGACATGGACCATCGCGATATCGTCGGGAAGACCAAGGCGCCGACGCTGCTGATGGCCGGCCGTTATGACGGCTCGACGACTGTCGAGGCAGCCGAATTTATCCGCGACCGCATCCCCGGCGCGAAGCTCACGGTCCTCGACGCCGCCCACATCTCCAATGTCGAGCAGGCCACAGCCTTCAACGCCGAGGTTCTGGGGTTTCTGAGGGCTTAAGCTGGCCGAGACGCGCCCGCCGTTGCCGGGCGCGAAGTGCGTCTCTTTCGACGATTGGAGGCGAGAGGCGTCGATCCGCTCGCGCAATCGTTCCGCATTGCCCGGGGCATGAGGCCCTGTTACCTTCCCCGCGGGCGGAGGGGCTCGCCGGCGCCGCCGGGGCGCCACAAAGCGATTGTGGAAACCGACGGGCTCCAGGAAAGGCGCGGCGGACGATGGCAGTTTTTCTCCAGCAGTTCATCAACGGCATCACGCTCGGCTCGATCTACGGCCTGATCGCGATCGGCTACACGATGGTGTTCGGCATCATCGGCATGGTGAACTTCGCCCATGGCGACGTGTTCATGGTGTCGGCCTTCATCGCGCTGGTCACCTTCCTGGTGCTCACGCTGTGGCTCGGCATAGGCTCGGTGGCGCTCGCGCTGCTGATCGTCCTTATCGTCGCGATGGTGCTGACCTCGCTGTTGAACTGGGCGATCGAGCGATTCGCCTATCGGCCGCTGCGCGGATCGTTCCGCCTCGCCCCGCTGATTTCGGCGATCGGCATGTCGATCTTCCTGATGAACTTCGTCCAGGTCGCGCAGGGCCCGCGCAACAAATCGATCCCGCCGCTGATCCCCGGGGATTTCGTGCTGATGCAAGAGGGCGGCTATGCCGTGACCTTGTCGTACAAGCAGCTCATGGTGTGGGGCGTCACCGCCGTACTGCTGGCCGCCTTCTGGTATGTCGTGAGCCGCACCGCGCTCGGCCGCGCCCAACGCGCCTGCGAGCAGGACCAGAAGATGGCGGCGCTGCTCGGGGTCGATGTCGACCGCACCATCTCCATCACCTTCATCATCGGCGCAGCCCTCGCCGCCGTCGCCGGCACCATGTATCTCGTGTATTACGGCGTCATCAATTTTGCCGACGGCTTCACGCCGGGGGTGAAGGCCTTCACCGCGGCGGTGCTCGGCGGGATCGGCTCGCTGCCGGGCGCGGTCATCGGCGGGCTTCTGATCGGCCTCGTCGAGACCATGTGGTCGGCCTATTTCTCGATCGACTACAAGGACGTCGCCGCCTTCTCGCTGCTCGCGATCACCCTGATCTTCCTGCCCCAAGGCATTCTCGGCCGTCCCGAGGTGGAAAAGGTCTAGGCGCGTGCCGATGCGAGCCTTCGGCGCCCGACCTGCCGGCACTGTCTCCCGCGTCGAATTCGTTGGCGCCGTCAAGGACGCCGCCATCGCCGCAGTTCTTGCCTTTGGCCTGTTTCTGCCGCTGATCGGGCTGCGCACCACCCAGGACATCCGCAACGAGCTGACGCTGGAGACGCGCTGGCCGCTGTTGTTCACCCTTATCGGAATCGTGGCCGCCGGCAGCCTCGTCAATTCGCTCGTCATCGCCCCCTGGCGCGCCCGCCGCGAAGCAAAGCCGCGCGTGGAACACCCCGCCGCGGCGCGTTTCCGGA
Source organism: Rhodoplanes sp. (assembly GCA_049284695.1). Classification (GTDB taxonomy): domain Bacteria; phylum Pseudomonadota; class Alphaproteobacteria; order Rhizobiales; family Xanthobacteraceae; genus Rhodoplanes. Next base: position 36,083 of record JBAPYK010000111.1, read on the forward strand.
CGGCCTTTAGCCGCTGGTTTGCGCCGTTCGCGATCGGATTCGTGATCGCCTATCCCATGCTCGCGCTGTGGCTGTCGGGCATGCAGGGCGCGGTGAAATGGGTCGACAATTTCGGCATTCAGATTCTGATCTATGTGATGCTGGGTTTCGGGCTCAATATCGTGGTCGGATTGGCCGGGCTGCTCGATCTTGGCTATGTCGCCTTCTACGCCGTCGGCGCCTATTCCTATGCGTTGATCGCCAAGGAATTCGGCCTCTCCTTCTTCACGCTCCTGCCGCTCGCCGGCATGCTCGCGGCGCTGTGGGGGCTGATGCTCGGCTTTCCCGTGTTGCGGCTGCGCGGCGACTATCTCGCCATCGTCACCTTGGCCTTCGGCGAGATCATCCGCTTGGTCATTATCAACTGGGTGCCGGTCACCAACGGCTATGCCGGCATCAGCGGCATCCCGCGGCCGACCTTTTTCGGCATTCCCTTCAATGCCAGCGACGAAGGCTTCGCCGCGGTGTTCGGCCTGCCTTTCAGCCCGATCTACCGGGGAATTTTCCTCTACTACATCATTCTCGCGCTCGCGCTGCTTACCGCGTACGTGACCACGCGGTTGCGCCGCCTGCCGATCGGCCGGGCCTGGGAGGCGCTGCGCGAGGATGAGATCGCCTGCCGCTCGCTCGGCATCAACACCACCAACACCAAGCTCACGGCGTTTGCGATCGGCGCCATGTTCGGCGGCTTTGCCGGCTCGTTCTTCGCCGCGCGGCAGGGCTTTATTTCGCCGGAGTCCTTCACCTTCCTCGAATCGGCGACGATCGTCGCCATCGTCGTGCTCGGCGGCATGGGCAGCCAGATCGGCGTCGCCATCGCCGCGGTCGCCATGATCGGCGGCACCGAGATTCTGCGCGAGCTCGATTTCCTCAAGGCGGTGTTCGGCAGCGGGTTCGATCCGACGCAGTACCGCATGCTGCTGTTCGGCCTCGCCATGGTGCTGATCATGATCTGGAAGCCGCGCGGGCTGATCGCCACGCGCGAGCCTTCGATCGCCCTCGCCAAGCGCAAAGCGATCGCAGGCGCGCTGGTGAAGGAAGGGCGCGGATGACGTCCGCCGCGCCGGCCCTGCTCGAAGTCGAGCACCTGACCATGCGCTTCGGCGGACTGATCGCCGTCAACGATCTCAGCTTCAGCGCCAGGCACTCGGAGATCACCGCGTTGATCGGCCCGAACGGCGCCGGCAAGACCACGGTGTTCAACTGCATCACCGGCTTTTATAAGCCGACCGAAGGGCGAATCGGGCTCGTCCATGGCGATCCGCGCCTGTGGAGCGAGATCGACGCGCTGACGCTCGGCGGCGAACGCAAGCTCACGCGGGCCGACGGCACACTGTTCCTGCTCGAGCGCATGCCGGAATATCTCGTCGCGCATCGCGCCAAGGTCGCCCGCACGTTCCAGAACATCCGCCTATTCTCGGGCATGACCGTGCTGGAAAACCTCCTCGTCGCTCAGCACAATTCGCTGATGATCGCGTCCGGCTACACCGTGCTCGGCGTGCTGGGGCTTGGCCGCTATGCAAGCGCCGAACGCGCCGCGATCGAAAAGGCTCGCGACTGGCTTGCGCGCATCGGCCTGGTCGAACGCGCGGACGATCCCGCCGGCGCGCTCCCCTACGGGGCCCAGCGCCGCCTCGAAATCGCGCGGGCGATGTGCACCGAACCGACGCTTCTGTGCCTCGACGAGCCCGCCGCGGGCCTCAACCCCCGCGAAACCGCGGCGCTCAACGAGCTCATTCTGTCGATCCGCGACGAGTACAAGACATCGGTGCTGTTGATCGAGCACGACATGTCGGTGGTGATGGAGATTTCCGACCATGTCGTCGTGCTCGATTACGGCGTCAAGATCGCGGACGGCCCGCCCGAGGCGGTGCGTAACGATCAAAAGGTCATCGCCGCTTATCTCGGCGTCGCCGACGAAGAAGTCGCCGCCGCCGAAGCGGAGGTCGGACTGTGAGCACGACCGATTCGTTCAGTCCTACGATGCGTCCGAGCATCGAAGTGGACAATGCCGAATTCATCCTCCCCCGTGAAACGGGGGAGGGAAACCATGCGCAGCATGGTGGAGGGGGCGAGCAGCAGTCCTCAAAGAGATCCCCCTCCCCCGCCCGCGCGGCCAAGGCTGCGCAAGCTAACCTGCGATGGGCGGTCCCCCTCCCCGACTGCGCGGGGGAGGATAAAGGCGCCTGGCGCGAGCCCGGACGAACGCGAGAGCGAGCCGCGCCATGACTGAGCCCTTGCTCGCCGTACGCGGCGTGAAGACCTTCTATGGCAGCATCTGCGCGCTGAAGGGCGTCGACGTCGACGTGCACGAGGGCGAGATCATCACGCTGATCGGCGCCAACGGCGCCGGCAAGTCCACGCTGATGATGACGATTTTCGCCAATCCGCGGGCGCGCGAAGGACGCATCTATTTCGCCGGGCGCGACATCACCGATCTGCCGACGCACGAGATCGCCCGCAGCCGCATCGCCCAATCTCCGGAGGGCCGGCGCATCTTTGCGCGCATGACGGTGCTGGAAAACCTGCAGATGGGCGCGATCGCCGCCGGTCTCGACGCGGACGGCGGGGCGCAGCTCGAGCACGTGCTCGGCCTGTTTCCGCGGCTTGCCGAGCGGTTGTCGCAGCGCGGCGGCACGCTCTCGGGCGGCGAGCAGCAAATGCTCGCGATCGCCCGCGCGCTGATGAGCCGGCCGCGCCTGCTCCTGCTCGACGAGCCGTCGCTCGGCCTCGCGCCGCTGGTCGCGCAGCAGATATTCGACATCGTCCGCGAGCTTAACCAGCACCATCATCTCACCGTGTTTCTGGTCGAGCAGAACGCCTATCACGCGCTCAAACTCGCGGATCGCGGCTATGTGATGGTCAATGGCGCGATCACGATGAGCGGCAGCGGCCGCGAGCTGCTCGAACGGCCGGAGGTGCGCGCCGCCTATCTGGAAGGCGGCCGGCATTGATGCGTGAATGAGTGAGCGACATGCAAGCTTACCTTCTCGACGACGACTCCGTCGTATTCCTGCTGGTCTCGGTGATCTTCGGCGGCGGCTGCGCCTGGCTCGCCGCGCGCGCGATTGCGACGACTTGGCGGCCGTGGTGGCATCTCGTGCTCTATATGTTCATCCTCGGCTTCGCGGTGCGGTTTCTGCACTACGCGCTGTTCGGGCGAGCGCTGCTCGATCCCTATTATTACGCGATCGACACCGCTATCCTCATCGCGATCGGGCTCGCCGGCTATCGCAACACCCGCCGCCATCAGATGGCGCGGCAATACGGATTCCTCGTGCGGCCGGGGCGGCGGCCGCAACCCTGACGCGCGGCAGAGGGCCGCGCTTCAGCCGGCGTGACTTTCTCGTGCAATTTCGTATCAATCAGGCGTATCGGGGCGATCCAACGCGCGAGCCAATTTGGAAGGACGATTGACATGATCAACCGCAAGATTCTCGCTCTGGCGCTTGGGCTCGGTTTGGCGCTGGTCGGAAGCGCACAGGCCCAGGTCAAGTTTGGCGTCGCCGGGCCCTTGACCGGCGGCAGCGCCGCCTTCGGCGCACAGCTCAAACAGGGCGTCGAGCAGGCGGTCGAGGACATCAACGCGGCGGGCGGAATCCTCGGCCAGAAGATCGAGCTTGAGGTCGGCGACGACCGCGGCGATCCCAAGGAGGGCGTATCGGTCGCCAACAAGTTCGCCGCCGACGGCGTGAAGTTCGTCATCGGCCACTTCAACTCCGGCGTCACCATACCCTCCTCCGAGGTCCTGCAGGACAACGGCATCCTGGCGATCACGCCGGCGGCCACCAATCCGCGGGTCACCGAGCGCAACATGTGGAACATCTTCCGCGTCTGCGGGCGCGACGACCAGCAGGGCGGGATGGCGGGCGGGATCATCGCCGACAAGTACAAGGGCAAGCGCATCGCCATCGTCCACGACAAGACCACCTACGGCCAGGGCCTCGCCGAGGAAACCCGCAAGGTGCTCCACGCCAAGGGGATCAAGGAGGTCATGTATGAGGGCGTCAACAAGGACGACAAAGACTTCACCGCGCTTGTCTCCAAGCTGAAGGCCGCCAACCCCGACCTCGTCTATTGGGGCGGATTGCACGACACCGGCGGCATCATCCTGCGGCAGATGCGTGACCAGGGCCTGCGCGCGCCCCTGATGGGCGGCGACGGGCTTGCCGACGACGAGTTCGCGGCGATCGCCGGCCCCGGCGCCGAAGGCACGCTGATGACCTTCTCGCCCGACCCGCGCACCAACCCGAAGAACAAGGAGATCGTCGAGCTGTTCCGCAAGAATCGCGGGTTCGAGCCGCAGGCCTACACGCTGTACAGCTACGCCGCGATGCAGATCGTCAAGCAGGCGGCGGAAGAGGCGAAATCGCTCGACCCGAAGAAGGTGGCCGAGGTGATCCGGTCCGGCCGGCCGTTCGACACCGTGCTCGGCACGCTCTCCTTCGACAAGAAGGGCGACGTCTCCGACAAGGG
>JBAPYK010000112.1:0-6002 GCA_049284695.1 Rhodoplanes sp.
ATCGTTGACCGCGAAGGGATTGTGCGACTTCACCGCATCGACATCGCCGATCGCAAGCCCGGCGGCGTCGAGCGCGGCGCGGCAGGCGGGCGCGACCGCCATCGGCATATGGCCTTTCTCGGTGCGCGCCATGCCGAATCCGATCAGCTCGATCTCTATTGTCGGATTGGCTGCGGTTTCGCGGGCTCGCTCGCGCGTTGTCACGATGGCCCCGGCATTGCCGTCGGCCGGATGGGTCTGGCCGGCGAACGTGACCGTCCCGCCCGGCTTGACCGGCTTGAGCTTGGCAAGCTTGTCCGGCGACGTCGCAAACACGCCTTCGTCGACCGACAGCACGCCGACCTGCTTGCGGAAGCCGCCGTCGGTGATCGGGACATCCACCATGTAACGGCGCTGGAACGCGCGATTGTCGGCGAGCGCGTCCTCATATTGCCGATAGCGCCGCAGCACCACCTCGTGCTGCTGCTCCGTGCTGATCTGATAGCGTCGCGCCACGTTTTCCGCGGTGTCCACCATCGCGTTGTGGGCGTACGGATCGTCGGCGAAATTATCGAGCGTCCAGGATTCGCTGATTCCCTGGCCGCCGGGCGCCGTGGGATCGGGATAATAGACGACGGGGCCGTTCGACATGCGGTCGGCGGCGATGACGAGCGCGCAGTCCGCGGTTCCGCTCATCACTTCCAGCGCGGCCATCTGCAGGGCGCGGGCGCTGGTGGCGCAGGCCTGCTGCACGGTCGGCCCGGTGACGTTTTCCAGCCCCATCATGCCGGTCACCCACGGCAACCCGTAGAAGCTGCTCTTCTGCGGATTGGTGACGCCGAGAATGGCGAGATCGATCGCGTCCTGCGGAAATTTCTTGGCCTCGAGCGCCGCTTTGCCGGTGCGCGCCACAAGCTTGAGGCTGTGCAGGTTGGCGAGCGCGCCCTGCCATTTGGCGAACGGGGTCGACCAGTAAACGCCGTACGGGATAAAGGTTCCAGTCATCTCGTCTCCCCAGGTTACTGACGCCCCGCGTCCCATTGCGCAAAAGTCGAGCCATCCGCGGCCAGCTTGGCGAGGAGCGGGGCGGGCGTCCAGTATTGCGGATCAAGGATGCGCTTGAATTCGAGGATGCGGTCGTGGATGACCTTCAGGCCGATCGTATCGGCGTAGAACATCGGGCCGCCGCGATAGCGTGGGAAGCCGTAACCCGACGCATAGACGACGTCGATATCGCCGGCCCGCACCGCAACGCCTTCCTCCAACAACAGCGCGCCCTCATTGATCATCGAGAAGAAGCAGCGCTCCTGGATTTCACGCCGGTCGGGATTGCGGCGCGCGACGCCGAGCCGCTTGCCTTCCTCCCAGAACATTTCCGCGGCTTCCGGATCGGGCGTGCGCTTGTGCCCGGGATTGTCGTAGCGGTAGTAGCCGCGCCCGGTTTTTTGTCCGAGCCAGCCGCGTTCGACCAGCATGTCCGAGCAGCGGTAATAGCCCGGATCCTTGGGCAGGAGATGTTTGCGCTCGCGGCGGGTCGAGGGGCCGACCTCGACGCCGGCGAGATCGAACACCGCGAGGATGCCCATCGCCATGCCGAAGTCCTCGAGCGCGCCGTCCACCTGCTCGGGGGTGGCGCCTTCGAGCAGGCAATGCTCGGCCTCGCGCGCATACGGGTCCATCATGCGGTTGCCGATGAAGCCGTAGCTGTTCTTCGCGACGACGCCGACCTTGCGGATTTGCTTTGCGACCTCGAGGGCCGTTGTGATCACGTCGGGCGCGGTCTTGTCGGTCTGGACGATTTCGAGGAGCGGCATGACATGCGCCGGGCTGAAGAAATGCAGCCCGACCACGTCCTGCGGCCGCGAGGTGACCGCGCCGATCTCGCCGATGTCGAGGGTCGAGGTGTTGGTGCCGAGAATGGCGCCGGGACGCGCAACCTTGTCGAGGGTGCGGAAGATGTCCTTCTTCAGCGCCATGTTCTCGAACACCGCCTCGATGATGAGATCGGCGTCGCCGAGTTTGGCCGGATCAAGCGTCGGCGTGATCAACGCCATGCGCTGGTCGGCCTGCTCGGCCTTGAGGCTGCCGCGGCTGACGGAGCGCTCGTAATTCTTGCGCATCCGGCCAAAGCCGGTGTCGAGATACTCCTGCTTCACGTCGAGGACGGTGACCGGCACGCCGATATTGGCGAAGCTCATGGAGATGCCGCCGCCCATGGTGCCCGCGCCGACGATGCCGACCCGGGTAATCGGGCGCGGTTTCACGCTCGCGGCAATGCCGGGAATCTTTCGCACCTCGCGCTCGGCAAAAAACAGGTGCCGGAGCGCGCGCGATTCGGTCGCCCGTTCGAGCTTGGCGGACAGCCCGCCCTCGACCTTCAGGCCTTCGTCGAACGGCAGACGGGCGGCCGCCTTCAGCGCGTCGAGCAGGGCGAGCGGCGATTGCCGGTTGCGCATGGTCTTGGCGACCTGCTTGCGCTTCTCCTCGAGGAGGCTGTCGGCGTTCTCGCCGCCTCTCACCGGTTGTTCGCGGGTGCGGCGCGGGCCTGCATCTTTGGCCACCAGTTCGCGCGCGACCGCGACGGCGCCCTGGATCAGGTCGCCTGCGACGACCGCGTCAACGAGGTCCATGTCGTAAGCGGCCTGGGCGGCGACCGGCTTGCCCGACAGAATCATGTCGAGCGCATGCCCAAGGTCCACGACGCGCGGCAGCCGTTGGGTGCCGCCGGCGCCGGGAATAATGCCGAGGGAGAGTTCCGGCAGACCGAAGCGCGCGGCCTTGTCGGCCACGCGATAATGGCAGGAGAGCGCGAGCTCGGTTCCCGCGCCGAGCGCGGTGCCGTGCACGGCCGCCACCACCGGACAGGCGCTGTCCTCGATCAGCCGCAGCACCTCGTGGAAGCCGGGCGGCGCTATTCCCGTGTCGAATTCCTTGATGTCGGCGCCGGCGACGAAGGTTCGCCCCGCGCAGCCGAGCACGATCGCCTTGACGTCCGGCCGGCCCTTGAGATCGGAAAAGGCCTTTTGCAATCCCGCGCGCACCCCGCGATCCATCGCATTGACCGGAGGGTTGTCGATCGTCACCACTGCGACGCCGTCGACGACCGAATAGCTGACGATCTCACCCATGTGTGTATAACCTCTGCAAGCGATGACCGCGCGCCTCCTGCTCCGGCGAATTGCTATCGCCAATCGCCGGGACTTGCCGCGTCGCCAGCGCATAAACGACCTACGCCGCCGGAGCAATCGCTGCGGCGGCGCTGTGATTGCGGCCTGGCGGAACTCAAGACGCTTCCCTTCCCTAAGGCTCATTTATTTGGTAATATAGTATAATAATTATTAGGCATAACGCAAGTGCCAATCCCCGAAGCCGGCCCCGGGAACGGCCGGCGTCAAGAGGCAAGACGGACGCCGCAATTTCTTGTAGCGTCACCACATCGACTGGAGGAAACCCATGAAGACGAAAAGACTATCCTTGACTTTTTTCACGAGCATCGCCGCCGCCGCCATGCTCGCGGCGGCCGCTGCGCCGGCCGCGGCGGCGGATGGGGAGATCAAGCTCGGCGTCAGCATTTCCACCACCGGGCAGGGAGCGGCGCTCGGCATTCCGGAGCGCAACACGCTGTCGTTGTTTCCCAAGGAGATCGGCGGCGCCACGCTGGAAATCATTCAGCTCGACGACGCCGGCGATCCGACGACCGCGACCACCAACGCCCGCCGTCTCGCCACCGACGACAAGGTCGATGTTCTGATCGGGTCGTCGACCACCCCGCCCAGCATCGCGATGGGAAACGTCGCCAACGAGGTCGGCGTGCCGCACTTCGCCCTCGCGCCGATGCCGATCACGCCCGCCACGCAGAAATGGTCGGTGGTGATGCCGCAGCCGGTCACGCTGATGGCCAAGGTGCTGTTCGAGCATATGAAGAAAAACAATGTGAAGACGGTCGGCCTGATCGGCTTTTCCGATTCCTGGGGCGACCTGTGGGTCAAGGCCTTCAAGGACATCGCCGAGCCGATGGGCCTGAAGCTGGTCGCCGAGGAACGCTATGCCCGCGCCGATACGTCGGTCGCGGGGCAGGCGCTGAAGCTCGTCGCGGCAAGGCCTGATGCAGTTCTGGTCGGGGCGTCGGGCACGGCGGCGGCGTTGCCGCAGATCGCCCTGCGTGAGCGCGGCTATCAGGGCAAGATCTACCAGACCCATGGCGCGGTGACCAAGGACTTCATCCGCATCGCGGGGAAGGCGGCGGAAGGCGGCATTCTCGCTTCCGGCCCGGTGATCGTTGCCGAACTGCAGCCCGACAACGCCCTCACCAAGAAGCCGGGAATGGCCTATGTCCAGGCCTATGAACCGAAATACGGCAAGGACACCCGTACGCAGTTCGGCGCCCATATGTGGGATGTTCTCATGGTGCTGGAACGGGTGATCCCGCAGGCGCTGAAAAAGGCGAAGCCCGGAACTCAGGAATTCCGTGAAGCGATCCGCGAAGCGCTGGTCGCGGAAAAGGAAATTGCGGCGAGCCAGGCGGTCTATAACTGGACGGAGAAGGATCGCTATGGCGTCGACCCGCGCGCCGCCGTGCTGCTTACCGTCAAGAACGGCGACTGGGAACTCATCAAGTAGGGGTCGCGGATTGCCTTTCCGTGCGCGGGCTTGACCCGCGCACGGATGGCCCTGCGCACCCCAGGCGCCGATGTCCGCGAAAGGAGATCGCGGCAACGCGGTGCTTGCGCAGTAGTTAAACGAAGGCGCGTTCATTCATATTGCTTATTTGATAATCTAATATGATAATTATGGCGCATGGAGGCAGCTGCCTCTCGAGAGCGGATGGTAGAGAAGCGAGGATTAAAGCGCGCGTAACGAAGAGCGGCGACAAAAAGAGGGGCGAAGACCGCACCAACAATCTGGGAGGAGCCGATGAGGACGATAAGGCCGCTAATCACGTTAATAACCAGCGTCATTGCGGCGGCGACGATTGCCACTGCGTCGGCGCCGGCGCAAGAGGTCAAGGTTGGCGTTACGATTCCGACCACCGGCCAGGGCGCGGCGTTGGGCATTCCGATCCGCAATACTCTGACCTTGTTCCCCGAGGAGATCGGCGGCGCTAAGCTGAACGTCATCCAACTTGATGACGCCGGCGATCCGACCGCGGCGACGACAAACGCGCGCCGTCTCGCCACCGACGATCAGGTGGATGTGCTGATCGGCTCCGCGACGACGCCTCCCGCCATTGCGGTCGCCAATGTCGCTTCCGAGGTTGGCGTCCCGCATTTTGCGCTCGCACCGATGCCGGTCGCGCCGGACAAGCAGAAGGGGACGTTCGTCATGCCCCAGCCGGTGGCGCTGATGGCGTCGGCGCTATTCGACCATATGGTCAAGAACAACGTGAAGACGGTCGGCCTAATCGGCTTTTCCGACTCCTGGGGCGACCTGTGGTTCAAGGCCTTCAACACTCTCGCCGAGCCGAAAGGCCTGAAGTTGGTCGCGGACGAGCGGTATGCGCGCGCCGACACGTCGGTTGCCGGCCAGACGCTCAAACTGGTCGCGGCGCGACCCGACGCCGTGCTGGTCGCCGGCTCCGGCACCGCCGCGGCGCTGCCGCAAATCGCGCTGCGCGAGCGCGGCTATAAGGGTCCGATTTATCAGACCCATGGTGCGATCTCGAAAGACTTCATTCGTATCGCCGGGAAGGCCGCCGAAGACGGAATTTACGTATCCGGTCCAGTCATGGTCCCGGAGCAGCAGCCCGATGGCGCGCTGACCAAGGCGCCCGGCCTTGCCTATGTCAAGGCTTATGAAGACAAGTATGGCAAAGACACGCGCACACAGTTCGGCGCCCATATCTGGGACGCTCTGTTGGCCCTCCAACGCGTCGTGCCGATCGCGCTCAAGAAGGCGAAACCCGGCACACAAGAGTTCCGCGATGCGATCCGCGAGGCGCTGATGGCCGAGCGCGAAATCGCGGGAACCGTCGGCGTCTACAATTGGACGGCGACCGACCGTAATGGACTGGATGAGCGGGCGCG
>JBAPYK010000113.1:0-7227 GCA_049284695.1 Rhodoplanes sp.
AAGACAGTCCCACCGCCGGAAACTCGTCTCGATGGTCACTGCATTTCTCTTTGTCGTGCTGTTCGCTCTCCTGGTGATCGGCGTTCCCATCGCCATCGCGCTCGGTCTGTCGGCGACGCTGGCCATTCTTTTCTTTGGGCAGGATTCCCTCGCTTCGCTCACCATCAAGTTCTTTCAGGCGATGCAGGAAAACTACACCCTGCTCGCGATTCCCTTCTTCGTCCTCGCCGGCAACTTCATGACCACCGGCGGTGTGGCGCGACGCATGATCTTGTTCGCGGTCGCCTGCGTCGGCCATTTGCCGGGCGGTCTCGCCATCGCCTCCGTGCTCGCCTGCATGTTGTTCGCAGCGGTGTCAGGGTCGAGCCCCGCGACCGTGGTCGCCATCGGCTCCATCGTCATCGCCGGGATGGTGAAGACCGGCTACAGTCGGAATTTTGCCGCGGGCGTCATCTGCAACGCCGGGACGCTCGGCATCCTCATCCCGCCCTCGATCGTGATGGTCGTGTATGCGGCGGCAACCGAATCCTCTGTCGGCCGCCTGTTCATGGCCGGCATCATCCCGGGGCTCGTGCTCGGGGGAATGCTGATGGGCGCGATCCTGATCGCCGCTATCTACCTCAGGCTGCCGCGCGAGCCCTGGCCCGGCTTCTGGCCCGCGACCCGCAACGTGCTGGTCACCGCGCGTGATGCGTTTTGGGGCTTGGCCCTCATCATTATCGTGCTCGGCGGCATCTATGGCGGCGTCATGACCCCGACCGAGGCTGCAGCGGTGGCGGCCGTTTATGCCTGCTTCGCGGCGCTGGTGCTTTACCGCGATCTGAAAATAATCGACGTGCCGCGCGTGCTCGTCAATTCGGGCCGCGTCACCATCATGCTGCTCTTCATCATCGCCAACGCATTCCTGTTCAGTCACGTCCTGACGACCGAGCAGATTCCGCAGGAGATCGCCCGCCAGATCGTCGCCGCCGGCCTCAACTGGTGGCAGTTCCTTATCGTGGTCAACATAATCCTGCTGGTCGCCGGGAACTTCATGGAGCCGTCCTCGATCATCCTGATCCTGGCGCCCATCCTGTTCCCGATCTCCCTACAGCTCGGGATCGACCCGATCCATCTCGGTGTGATCATGGTGGTGAACATGGAGATCGGCATGGTGACGCCGCCGGTGGGTCTCAACCTCTTCGTCACCTCGGGCATAACGGGGATGAACATCCCGCAAGTGGTCCGCGCTGCCCTGCCGTGGCTGATGATTCTGCTCGCGTTCCTGGTGATCGTGACCTACGTCCCGATCCTGTCGCTGTGGTTGCCGAACCTGCTGTTCGGGGTGCAATAAGTGAGCGAGCGCGACAAGAAGCACCGGGTCCGGCGCAGACCATCGCGCCGGCGCGCGAAGAATTCGTTCAAGCTTTTGACAATTCGTGCGCTTCCTCGGCGGGCTTCGCCCGCCGGTGCTGGCGCTCGACCAGGCTGAGCAGCGTCGCGATAGTAATCGAACCGAGCGTCGCCCGCGCGATGTCGTCGATCTCGCCGAGCACTTCGCGCAATGTCGCCCCCTCGGAGGTATTCGCGCCCGGCGCTCCGTCGTCGTCGCGCGTGCCGAAATTTTCGAACAGCTGGATAATGTCGAGGAGCGTCGTGCGCCGCGTATTGCCGACGAACTGATAGCCGCCGCCCGCCCCGCGCACCGAACGCACCAGGCCGGCACGGCCCAGCACATGCATCACCTTGGCGAGGTGGTGGCTCGACACCCCGTATTTCTCGCCGATCTCGCCGACGGAGAGCTGGCGCTCGGGATTCGACGCCAGCTCGAGCACGGCGAAAATAGCGAGGCGACTGGCGATCTGCAGGTTCATCGGTCCTGTCCGTCGGTTCCGCCGCGCGAACGCGGCCGCCGGCTTTCCTCAGCCGAGGTCCTTCTCCAGCTGAATATAGGGCCCCGCCATCATCCCTTCACCGCGAAAAAACAGGGAATGCAGCCGGTTGTCCCGCGCCACCATGGTGCGCATCTTGGTCATGCCCGCCTGTTTGAACCTTTCCGACATGGCAAGAAAGAGCCGCTCGCCCACCCCGAGCAGGCGTGCGTCGGGGTCGACCGACAACGCGAACACCCAACCGCACGGCTCGGAGCCGAACTCCCACGCCCTGATCTCGCCGATGATGAAGCCGAGCACGCGCCGGCCCGCCTTTTTGCTGGCCGGCACCGCCACCAGGAAAAAGCGTTCGTTCGGGCGGGTCCGGCCATACCGCTCATAGGCCTGTTTCCAATACTCCGCCTTGGCAAGCCCGGTGATGCGTTGGTCGAGCGCGATCACCTGCGGCACGTCGGTCGCCCGCACCGCGCGAATCACCAGCGCGTCCTCATCCTCGCTCGCCTTCATCGCGCGATCCATAGCCGATCCATATCGCCTTGCGGCGCCGCTCCACTCGCGCCCAAAATTCGCACGGGCCGAACCGCAATCAGGCGTTGGCCTGCGACTGTAGCCGAGGGAAGCGTATCCCTGGCAAAGAATAAATCGTTTTTATCGTTGAACAAACGGCTCTGCACGGGGCGCGCCCGCGAGGCCTTCCGCTGACGCGGCTTGCCCTGCCGGTCCTCAATCGTCTTGGCCTCCCTGCTCCACATGAAAGCGATGCAGAACCCGGTGGAAGATCGGCGCCAGCACGAAGCTCGTGGCGATGACGATCACCAGCCCGGAAAAGATGGCGTAGGAACCGGCAAAGACTTTGCCTCCGGTTGTGTTTAACGCACTGAGCGGCCCCATGCCGGACAGGATCATCGCCGCATTCGCGTAGGCGTCCACAAACGACATGTTCTCGAAAAAGGCATAGCCGGCGATGCCGATGGCCAGGCCGATCACGGTGAGTGCGAACCACAGGGCAAACGCCTTGACCATCCGGTGCAGAAACCGGCGGCGCGAGATCACCGGTTCGCGTCGGTGCTCGAAATGGGTCAGAGCGAACGTCGGTGCGCTTGCTCGATTGCGGGGCGTTCCGGTGCCCATGCTATCCGGTTGAATCAGCCGACGAATCACCCGCAGTCATACGCTTGCTCGACCCGGTTATCCATCCAAGGAAATGTTCTCTGTGGACAGAGGGATCGCCGGACGGCGGCGACCCGCGGACCGGAGATCGGCCCCGCTTCGGGCGGACGAGGCCGGGCTGCCTCACTGTCCCGCGAGCCGCTCGGCGAACAGAGCCATGGTCTTGCGATAAATGACCGCCCGGTTCCACTCGCGCATCACCTCGAAATTCTCCGTCCCCTCGGAAAACGGCGCGCCGGCGCGCCAGCCGTTGACTTTCAGCAGATTGGCGGTGGACGCGAGCACGTCCGGCACGCTGTGCCGCAGATCGACATGCCCGTTGCCGTCATAATCGATGCCGTATTTGATGTAGGAAGACGGCAGAAATTGCGTCTGGCCGATTTCTCCCGCATAGGCGCCGACGAGGTCGCCCAAGGGAAGATCGCCGCGATCGACGATCTGCAGGGCGGCGAGCAGCTCGCGCTGGAACAGTTCGGTGCGGCGGCAGTCATGCGCCAGGGTGGCGATCGTGCGGACGACCGGCAGCTTGCCCATGTCGCCGGTGCCGTTGTCGCTTTCGAGCGTCCAGATCGCCATGATCAGCGTCGCCGGCACGCCGAATTGCCGCTCGATGCGGGAGAGCAGCGCGGCATGCCGCTGCATCAGCTTCTTGGCGCGGTTGATGCGGACCGGAACGACGCGGGTGGCGGCGTAATCCTCGAAGGTCTTGCGAAAGGTGCCGCGCTGACGCCGGTCGAAGGCGAGCACGGCGGGGTCGGGCGTGACCCCGGCAAACGCGTCGTCGATCACCGCGCGCGAAATGCCGGCCGCCGTCGCCTCGCGCGCCATGGCGGACAGGAAGGCGCGGAAATCGCCGCCGCATTGCGCGGCGCTCGCGGGCGCGGCAGGCAGCGTGGTCCATGCGAATGCGACGAGCGAGAGCGCAGCGAACCGACTTCGGATCATGATGGAACTCATCTCCCCCCGCGCCGCTTAAGCTCATGGCATGAGGCCATACGCGACTCAATGCCTCGTGATCGGCGATTGCCGGGTTCTCCTTTGCCGCCGATAGTGAATTGGCAAATAGACCGGCGAAGGGCGCAGATGCTTCGAACCGCAGTTTTTTTGCGCATGGCGATTTTCCGGGCGCCGCTGCTCCGGCTGCTCGCGATCAATCTCGCCGCCGGCACAGCGGCAGCGGTGCTGCTGCTGTGTGGCCTGCTCGCGCTCAATCCGCACGGCCTGCGCGACCTGATTCTTGCGGACCGCTCGCCCGCCACCGCGATCGGGCTGTTGCTGTTCGGGCTGTTCATCACCTTCGGCAGCACGGCGATGGGCACCGCCATCATGGCGCTCGGGGGCCTTGCCGACAGCGGCGCGGGCGATAGCGGAAGTGGCGGGGGTGGCGGGAGCAGCGGTGGTGGACGGCGACGCGACACGTCGGCCGACGACAAGCCCTTGCCGGTGCGCGTGCGGGCGCGATAGGCCGGGCGCGCGTAAAGACCTCGTCGATCGCTGTGGCCTCCTTTTCCTCCCTCCCCCCTTGAGGGGGAGGGTTGGGGAGGGGTATCTGCGCGCAAGCATAAGTTTTTCGAGACCGCGTTTCTTTTTTCGTCATGCGCGGGCTTGACCCGCGCATCCATACGGCATGCGTCGCGGAGGCGGCGGTTCAGCATGGATTGCCGGGTCAAGCCCGGCAATGACGAGGAAAGCGGGCGCGTGTTCGAACAAGCGCGAATTTTCTCGCCTCTCCCCGCCGGCGGGGAGAGGCCGGCGCGCAAAAGCGCGCCGGGTGAGGAGCGATGTGCAGTCCGTAGCCCGCATGAAGCGAAGCGAAATGCGGGATTTACCCGCACCGGAGACGAAGACCCGGATTGCGCTGCGCTCCATCCGGGCTACGCTTGCTATCAGAAAACGCACTCCCTCATGGTGAGGAGCGTCGCGTAGCGACGAGTCTCGAACCATGCATCCTTCGAGACGCCGACCTGCGGTCGGCTCCCCAGGATGAGGGATATTCACTCGTCATTGCCGGCCTCGAGTCGCGCATCCATGCGGCCTGCCCGCATTCGCCCCCTGGAGGGCGCGAAGCGGGAGGGGGCATGGATTGCCGGGTCCCCACCCCCCGATCAGGGTCAAGGGCATGCTTGCGCGGAGACGAACGGGAAGCCTTTACGGGCCGCACATAGTTTCGTCATTCCGGGGCGCGGGCGAAGGCCCGCGAGCCCGGAATCCATACTCGGAAGCGGTTTGTGGATTCCGGACAGCCTCGCTGCGCTCGGCTTCCGGAATGACCGTCATGCGCGGGCGGTAGCCCGCGAACCCAGAAACCATACTCGCAAACCGCGTTATCGATTCCGGACAGTCATGCGTAGCGCTCAAGTGCGGAACGCTATGCGACGCGCACGAGCTGCTTGCCGAAGTTCTCGCCCGACAACAGCCGCAGGAACGCCTCCGGCATTCGCTCGATGCCGTCGATCACGTCTTCGCGGTAGCGCAGGCGGCCGTCGCGTCGCCACGCCGCGAGACGGGCCAGCGCCTCGTCGCGGCGGTGCCACCAGTCGAGGACGAGGAAGCCAGACACGACGGCGCGCTTGACGATCAGATCGGCGAGAAAGCGCTCGCCGATGTCCGGCTCATCGAAGCGGCTCGCACGCGCGATGCGTCCGCAGATGACGACGCGCGCGCCTGCCGCGAGGTTCGCCATCACCGCATCGTGGATCGGGCCTGCAGTATTATCGAAGAACACGTCGACGCCGTTCGGACACGCCGCCTTCACGGCAGCGGCGAGGTCCCTCTCCGTGCGGTGGTTGAGGCCCGCATCGAAGCCGAGGTCGCGACACCAGGCAAGCTTCTCCTCGCTGCCGGCGATGGCGACGGCGCGACAGCCGGCAATCTTGGCGATCTGACCGACGAGTTGCCCGACGGCGCCCGAGGCCGCCGAGACCGCCACCGTGTCGCCCGGCCGCGGCCGGCCCACCTCGATCAGGCCGAAATAGGCGGTGAGCCCGGGCATGCCGAGCCAGGACAGCGAACTCTCGATCGGCGCAAGACCGGGATCGATGCGGTTCACGCCCTCGGGACCGGATCGGCCGGGCGACAGCACCGCCCACTCCTGCCAGCCGAAGCCCATCGTTTCGGCGAAGTCGCCGGGCCGCCATTCCGGATGATGGGAGACAATCACCTCGCCGACGCCGCCGCCCCGCATGACCTCGCCCAAAGCGACGCTCCTGGCGTAATTCGCCGCCGGGCTGATCCGCCCGCGCATATAGGGATCGACCGAGAGGAACCGCGCCTTGACGAGAATCTGTCCCGGCCCGGGCTCGGGCCCAGGCGCGACCTCGAGCGTCCAGGTGTCGAGGCTCGGCGTCCCTTGCGGGTATTTTGCGAGAAGCCAACGGCGGTTTACGGCATCAGGCATGGCCTACCTTCAAGGGAACTGCGGCGGTGGGCTCGGTTTGAACGTGCCGCGCTCTCGTTCCATGTCATTCTCAGGCTCGTGGCCGGCCGATGGAGCCGGGTCTGGCATAGCATTTGCTTGAGCTGGACCAGGGGCGGCGAGCGCCGCATTCCACCAGCACAGGAAGTGGACCATGTGTGACTACAGCCTTCAGAACGTGAAGTCCCGTCCGGCGCAGGTCGGTGACAAACTCGAAACGCGTAATTTCGGAACCGGCACGACCGGCTTCTGCGATGCAGCCGACCGCGACGTGGCGGTTTGCCTGCTCCCAGGGACCGAGATCGCGTTCGACGAACCAGCTCGGAAGCATCCATTCAACGAGGCGAAGACCTTCGACAAGGTCGCGATCTTCCGCCAGTTTCATAAGGAGGATCTCCATCGTCATCACGATTTTCTCGAGTTCGCGAGTGGCGAGGTGGAGATGCTGACGTTGCTTGCCATCGGTCAGCGCGCAACCGTGCTCCAGTTGCCGGCAACGCCGAAGACGGACGCCGAGCGCGAGGAGCAGCGGCGCGCCGAATACGCCGGCTGAGGCCTGACGGCGACGGGCCTTCAGTGGCCCGTCGCCTTTTTCGCGATCGAAACTCTTTATTGGACCGACTGGCCAGCGGCCCGGCATCAGTAACGCGGCTTCGGCCGTCGAAATAGGCGCCCGTGCTTGGCACGTGAATGACCGCGCCGCCGGGCGCGTGCGGGCGCCTTTGTCCGTGGCGCGAGCAAGAGCCCGTGGATCGCTGCGCGCCCTCGCTC
>JBAPYK010000114.1:0-7888 GCA_049284695.1 Rhodoplanes sp.
GCGTCCGCGCCCGGCCTTCACCATCGATCCAAGCACCTGCCGAATGCAGAGATAGGGACCGGTAAGATCGACATCGATCAGGCGTTGCCACAAGGCACGGTCGGTCTTGCCGAACGGCGCCGCCTCCGCAATGCCGGCGTTGTTCACGAGAATCCGCACCGGGCCGAAGGCTTCGGCGGCTTGGGCGAAAGCGGCGGCGATGCGCGCTTCGTCCGTCACGTCGATCGGAACCGCCTGCGCGCGGCCGGAATGCGTCTCGCGCAACCGCTTGACCTGCTCGGCGAGAGCGGCCTCGCTGCGCGCCATCAGCGTAACATCCGCGCCGAGACGCGCGAGCGTCGCAGCGATTGCGGCGCCGATCCCGCGCGAAGCGCCGGTCGCGACCGCATGTTGGCGTTGCAGCGGCAAGCCGCCGGCAGGATCGGTGGCGAATGTCTGTTCGCTCACGTGGCGACCTCCCCTGTTCTGCTCGTGTCGGAACCCGGGACGTCCATGCGGCCGGCGACCCTCTCGGCGACCAGTTTGGCTTCGATCATGCGCCGCAGCTCCCGCCGCAAAATCTTTCCGGCCGGGCTGGTGGGAAAGGATGATACGACCTCCAGCCGTTCCGGCAGTTTGAACTTGGCGATCCGGTGGGCAAGCAGGAACGATTTGATCTCGTCCAGCGCTAGCTCGCCCTCGGAAGTGAGCATGACGAAGGCGCAGGCCTTCTCGCCGTAGACCGGGTCGGGCATGGCGACGACGCAGGCATTCTTGATCCGCGGATGGGCGAGCAGGTGATTCTCGACTTCCTCGCAGCTGATCTTCTCGCCGCCACGATTGATCAGGTCCTTGAGCCGGCCTTCGACATAGAGGTTATCGCCGCGTTTCCGCACGGCGTCGCCCATGCGATAGAATCCGTCTGCGGTATAGGCGGCGGCGGTCGCCGTCGGCGCCCGGTAGTAGCCGCGAATCGTGTAAGGCCCGCGGCAGGCCAATTCGCCGATCGCGCCGTCGGGCAGCTCGCGCCCCCGCTCGTCCACCACTTTGATCTCGTCGCCCGGCGAGACGGGACGGCCGGAGCTCGTCAAGCGAATTTCCTCGGGATCGTCGAGGCGCGTCATGTTGATGAGCCCTTCGCCGGTCCCGTAGCTTTCCTGATAGATGCAATGGAAACGCCGCTCGATGCGCGCGCGCAGCTCGGGAGCGAGCTTGACGCCGCCGCCCATGAATACTTGCAACGAGCTCAGGTCATGCCGCTCCGGCGCATCGCCGGCGAGCCAGTTCACCGCCAGCGGCATCGCCGCCGACATCACCGTCACGCGCTCGCGCGCGATCAGGGGAAAGACCGTTTCGGCGCTGACATCGGGCGCGATCACCGCTGTTCCTCCCGCCGCCAGCACGCCGAGCACGCCGGGGCAGCCGAGCGTGTAATTGTGCGACATCGGCAGCAGGGCGAGGAAGACCGTGTCCGGGCCGAAGCCGGCAATGCGGCCGCATTGCTGGCAATTATAGACGTAGTCGTTGTGGGTGCGCGGAATGAGCTTGGGAACCCCGGTGGTTCCGCCCGACAAAAGCATCAACGCGACGTCGTCGGCGGGCGGCGCCAGGGCATCGATCTCAGCCTCTTCGATACCGCCCGACGCCGCCATATCTGCGAGCGCCACCTGCCCCGGCCAGGGCTCGCCGGCGATGACTGTCAGGCGCAGCGACGGCGATCGGCGCGCGATTTCCGCGGCCAACGGCCGATAGTCGAAATCGCGCAGGCGATCGGGGGCGAAATAGGCCACGGCGTCGGCGTGCTGGACGAAATAGGCGAGCTCTTCCTGCCGGTGGGCCGGCAGCGCCATCACCGGAATGGCCCCGATCCGCAACAACGCGAAAAAGGTGACGACAAGGTCGAGCCCGTTCGGAAGCTGCAATACGACGCGGTCGCGTGGGCGCAGACCCGCAGAGGCGAGGCCGGCCGCCAGCCGGCCGATGCGCTCGCCGAGCTCGCGATAGCTCATCCGCTGGTCCCGGAAGACGATCGCGACCTTGTCCGGCGCGCCGGCGATCACGCGCGCCAGCATCTGCCAGAGCGTGATGTCCTGCCAATAGCCCTTCTCGCGATAGAGGCGCGCAAACTCCTCCGGCCAGGCTGTGCAGCCTTCGAGCATGCGGGCGTTCCCTCCGTCGTCTGCGCCTGCGCGCGACGCTTTGCCATTCACGCCAGCCGTCGGTGCCGGTTGACGCGTCGATTGTTCAAACTTAAACAAGTCATAAAAGGTTTGCGGCGCCGCCTCCTTGATTCCGATCAAACGGAAAGCCGATCGCGGGACTGCGTAACGGGTCGAGGCACGATCACAGGGAACTGTTTCGACGCTGGCGCAACTTGCTCTATCGTCTGTCCTAATTTGTGGTTCTGGCGGGAGCTTAGTCATGCCGGCGGGGAGCGCTTTCGCGCAGGCCCGGCGCGTGGCCAAAATCGGCGGATCGACGCAGCAGCGCCAATGCCGTCTTGGGAAGTCGGGGATGATCAAGAAGGAACGCTCTCGCAGGACCGGTTCGATCGAGACCGGGGTGTGGTTGCGGCTGTTAAGCTGCACCAACATCATCGCTCGCCATCTGCGGCGCAATCTGAAGGAGTCTTTCGCGCTCACGCTGCCGCGCTTCGACCTGCTGGCGCAGGTCGCACGTCCGCCGCTCGGCCCCTCGCTCAGCGAGCTGTCGCGAAAACTGCTCGTCACCAAGGGAAACATCACCGACATCGTGGCGCGCCTGGAAGCGGTCGAGCTGATCGAGCGGCGGCGCGACGATGCGGACGGCCGGATTCAATATGTCTTCCTGACGCCGGAGGGGCGCAAACTGTTGGATGACATACTTCCGGTGCACGACAAGTGGATCAAGGATCTCATGCAGGAGTTGAGCCGGGAAGAGCTTGACACACTCTACGACGCGCTCGGCATCCTCAAGGGCGCGTTGAAGCGCATGGATGCGCGTGACGACGAGCCCGACCTTGCGCTGGAGGGCGAAGACGACGATTCCCGCGCGCGCGTCAGCCGGTAGCGGATTGCGGGGGCAGGCGCACGGGCGCGCCGCTCGTCTGTTGCCGTCGCATTGCGAGCGCGGCGTCGACCGCTGGCATCACCGCGCCGATTGAGAGTTCGTCGAGGCAACGGCTGTAACTGTCGATGTGCCGCTCGCAGCCCTCAAGCTGGCAGGGAAGGCAGGGCAGCGGGTTTTGCACGATCCACACATTGCCGCGCTGCTGGATTGTCCCTGACGCCTCCCACGGCGCCGTCAGGCCACCGACCGGCCATGGCCCCCACTGGCGCGGATCGGTCGGACCGAGCAGCGCGACGGTCGGGCAGCCGGCGGCGGCGGCGAGGTGCGTCACCGAGGTGTCGGGACCGACATACACCGCAGCTCCTGCAATCAGCGCGGCGATGTCGGGGAAGCTCAGCACTCCGTCCAGCCGGCGCACGGCGGGAAGGCCCGCCCAGATATCGTCGAGATAGCGGCGATCGGCTTCCGAAGGTCCGCCGGTCGCGACCACCGCCAGCCCTCGCGTGGCGAGCTCTTCGGCCAGCGCGCGCCATCCCGCCTTGGTCCATCGCTTGTAGCGAAACATCGGGGCGGCGTGGACGACGGCATAGGGGACGTCGGGGCGAATGGCTTCGCTCCCGCCGGCCGGGCACACCAGTTGGGCGATCCGCGGGATGCCGAGCGCGTCGGCAAGCCGCAACACCTCCTCGACGCGATGCAGGCCCGCGCCCGCAGGGATGCTGCGGGTGAGCGCATAGCGAACGAGGCGTCCGCTCAGCCGCGCGGCCACCGGCGCGACGCGCCTGCGGCCCGCCAGGATCGCGAAATAGGTCGGCCGGTCGCCCGTCTGGGTCGATATCGCGAGGTCGTAGCGCCGGAACAGCCGCCGCGCGAGCGCAAGGCTTTGCGCCGTGGATGGGCGCGCCGGCATCATGATGACGCCGTCAAGATCGGGATTGCCGGCGAGAATGACGTCCGTACCGGCGAACACCAGCGCCTCGATTTTTGCGTCGGGCCAGGCGCGGCGCAGGCTGCGCATGAGCGGCGTCGCGAGCAGAACGTCGCCGAGCCGGCGCAGCGCGACCACGAGGATGCGCGGTTGCGGCGGCAGGTCGAGGCGGCTCATGGCGGAGACACAGGCGCAAGGATGGCGGGCGAGCGCGAGCCGCGCAGCACGAGGCCCCCCAAGACGCCGACGCCGAACACATAGGTCCAGCCTTGGGTGAAGTCGAACAGGTGCGAGTTGAACAGCGACGACACGATGTTCTGGACGACGACGATAAGCCCGATCCAACCTGCTGTCCCGCCGCCACGAAACAGGAGCAGATGGGCGATCCACATCGCCGCCAGGAGGCCGGTCCCCACGAGTCCCAACTGGATGGCGACGGCGAAAACCTGATTATGCGGGTTGCCGGTCACAATCGATTCTGCGCCGGTCGAGCCTGTGGCGGTGCGCCGGAACGTGTCGGTAAATGCCGCCGTTCCATTCCCCAGGACCGGCGCCTGCTCGACCAAGGCGATCGATCGTTGCCAGAAGGCAATTCGCAGCCCGCTCGAAGTATTCACCTGCCCAGCGCGATATTGATCAATATCGGCCGCGACGACGAGCACACGGCCCCGCAGAAAGGGGGAGGCGCTCCACGCTATGCCGGCGAGCACGAGGCCCGCGAACAAGAGCGCGAGACCGCCCTTCCAGCCAGCCCAAGACACGCCCAACAACACCAGCAAGACCGGGATGACGACGAGCACGGTGCGGCTCGGCGCGACAAAGGCGACATTGGCGAACAGGGCGAGCGCAAGCGCAACCGAAAGGGCGGCGAACATCCGCCGGCCGGCGTTCGCCGTCTCCGCGGCGAGAACGAGCAGGGCGAAAGCGGCGATGACGAATTCCCCGCTTTGGGCGATGTAGTCCTTCGCGGGAACTCCAGGCAGAGGATAGTTGGCGCGCCAAGACAATTGTGGCCAAACCGTCAACATCCACGACAGCGCGAGCAGCACGAGAACGGAGACGAGATAGGCGCCGAGCACCTCCCAGCCGCGGTCGGACCGACGAAATTGGGCAAAGAGCAAGGGAATCATCAGGAGCTTGAAATACGGACCAAGGCCCTCAAAGCGCCCCGCCCAGCTTGCATCCGCCCACAGGAGGCCAAGTATTGCCAGAACGCACAGCGCCACCGGCAAGCCGCCCGCCGGCGTCACGACCTCGCGGCGAATCGCCGCGAGGTCGTGCGTCGGCAACAGCGCGATCAGCCACAGCACGACGAGGACGCCGGTCGCCGAAGTCGACCAGGGGAGCGACACCGCGACGGCGGCGGCGATCGCGTCGGCCACCGTTTGCAGACGTTCGCGCTGGATCGTACGCGCGCTGGTAATGACGTCGATGGCGCGCATCATATCTCGACCGGGTGGCTGGAGGCGGCCAGACTCGACAGACCGCAAAGGGCGCGCGTGCGGGTCGCAGCGATCGCCTCGTCAAGCCGGGATTGGTTGTCCTTGAGGAACGAGCGATCATTCTCCGGATGCCACAGATGCAAAACGCCGGTCGCGAAACGACCGTCCTTGCGCCTGATGCCGCTGCGGACGAGGCGCACGATGATGTCGGAGTCTTCGCGGCCCCACCCGCTGAAGGCGGCGTCGAACCCGTCGACCCGGTCGAGATCGCGGCGGAATATCGCAAGATTGCCGCCGCGCGCGCCCTGCCAGCGCGTGGCGTTGATCCTGCGCAGCGCGCCGAGCGGAAACGTCAAGAGCGCCGCAATCCGATTGATGCCGCCGGAGAGCCGCTGGCGCAAAACCTCTGCGAGCCCCCAGTTCTCCGGCTCGAGACCTTCGGCGATGACGCGCTCGGTGAGCGCGCGCGAAAGAAGGACGCGGTTGCCGGCGACGAACCAGCCGGGCTCGGCGAGGCGGCGATGCGCGGCGACGAAGTCCGGCCGCGGGATGCAATCACCGTCGAGGAAGATGCAATAGACGCCGCGGCTGCGCAAAATCGCCCGGTTGCGAATCTCCGCAAGTCGAAAGCCACGGTCCTCGTGCCAGACATGGGTGAGCGGCGTATCCATCGCTGCCGCCCAGCGCTTGATCGTTTGCGCGGTCTCGGGCCCGGAGCCGTCATCGGCAATCATTGTCTCGAAACCGCGGTCGGTCTGCCGCGACAGGCCGCGCAGCACGGCGTCGAGCGCATCCGGCCGATTGTACGTCGCCACGATCACCGAAATCAGGTCAGTCATTCTCTGCGGCCTGCGGGCGTCCGCTTCGCCGGAAAAAGGCGCTACTGCCCAGCGCCGACATAGGACACGCGCCAGATCGTGTTGTTGCCGTCCTCGGTAAACAGCAAGGAACCGTCCTTGGCAATGGCGACGCCGACCGGCCGTCCCCAGACCCGCCCGTCGTCAGTCACGAAGCCGGTGACGAAATCCTCGTATTCGCCGGTGGGCACGCCGTCGCGCAGGACGATGCGGATGATCTTGTAACCGGTGCGCTTCGCCCGGTTCCACGATCCGTGCAGCGCGGCGAAGGCCTGGCCGCGATACTCGGCGGGAAACTGCGACCCGGTATAGAAGGTCATGCCGAGCGGCGCGGAATGGGGCTGGATGAGCGTATCCGGAACGGTGACTTTGCCGGCAAGGTCGGGGCGGGCGCCGCGGTGCCGGGGGTCCTCATTGGCGCCAATATAGTACCAGGGCCAACCGTAGAACGCGCCCTCGCGAATCCGGGTGACATAGTCCGGCGGAAGGTCATCGCCGAGCCCGTCGCGTTCGTTGGTTGAGCACCACAGTTCGCCGGTCGCAGGCGCAATCGCCATCCCGACGCAATTGCGCACCCCGTTCGCGAAATTCCGGCGATTATTGCCTTGCGGATCGAAGACGAGAACGGTGGCGCGGTCGGTCTCGCTGCCCGCGGTCGCGCCTACTCCGTGCTCCGCCTCCCATTGACGCCGCGCGAGGTCGCCGAGCTTGCCGCCGCCCTGGGAGACGTTGGAGAGCGAGCCGACCGAGACGAACATGCGCGTCCCATCGGGGGAAAACACCACGTCCCGCGTCGCATGCCCGCCGGTCGGCAGTTGCGCGACGATCGTCTGCGCCGGCCCGCGCGCTTTCAGATCGCCATTGCGATAGGGGAAGCGAACGACCGAACTCGTGGTCGCGACATAGACCCATTCCGGATTATCGCCGTTCGGATAAAAGGCGATGCCGAAGGGATAATCGAGATCGTCCGCAAACACCGCGTTCTCGCTCGGGGCGGTTCCGGCCGCGTTCGGGCGCAGCACGCGAATGCGGCCGGCGCCGCTTTCGGCGACGAACACGTCGCCATTCGGCGCGACGCGCAGTTGACGTGGGCCGCTCAGGCCGCGGGCGAACGGCGCGACCGTAAAGCCGGGCGGAACCTTCAACTCGGCGCCGGCTGGCCGCGCCGCCACGCGCGCGTGCGCGCTCGCTGACGTCCCCGGCGCCGGCAGATCGTTCGGCCGGATGAGGCGGCGCACGCCGGGCGCGTCGGTGCGCCAATCGCCATAGGCTTCAGGCCCGGTCCGCACGCCGCTGGACGGCGGCGCGCTCTGGGCGGCGGCGCAGGTTATCGCGAGCAGGACCGCAGGAAACGGAAGAACGAACCGGAATCGCAGCGTCATGGACGGTGCCCTTACGTTGGGTCTCGGCGGCGTTGGCCGGGCATTCCTCCACCGGCAAAGAGCGCGCGTTACGGCTTGACTATACGATTGCGTAAAACGCCGATCTTCTCGATCTCGAGTTCGATCACATCGTTCGGCGCGAGCTTGCGCCCGGATTCGTGGGCCGAGCCCGTGCCGACGGTGCCGGAGCCGATGATCTCGCCGGCAAACAGCGTTTCCGCCTGCGAGACATAGGCGATGATGTCCCAGAAA
>JBAPYK010000115.1:0-1528 GCA_049284695.1 Rhodoplanes sp.
GCATTGGATAGCGCACGTGCCGGCGCACCACCTCGACGAAGGACGGATCGCCCTAGGCCGCCCAGACGGCGGCCATGTGGCCAATGGCCCAGAGTACGAGTCCTGCGATCCACAGGCGCAGGCCAAGGCCGATTGCGGCCGAGAGGGTGCCGTTCAGGATCGCGACAGCGCGTGGGGCGCCGGCCAACAGGATCGGCTCGGTGAGCGCGCGGTGTACCGTCGCCTCGAAACCGGGAATGAACTCGTGCGCGATGATCTCGGCCATCACACCACCGCTCCGCCGGCAAAGGAGAAGAACGACACGAAGAAGGATGACGCCGCGAACGCGATCGACAGGCCGAACACGACCTGGATGAGGCGACGAAAGCCGCCGGCGGTGTCGCCGAAGGCGAGCGTAAGACCGGTCACGATAATGATGATCACCGCGACGATCTTGGAAACCGGTCCTTCGATCGACTGGAGTATCTGCTGGAGCGGCTGCTCCCACGGCATATTGGTTCCCGCCGCGAACGCCGATGTCGCTATAAGGCTCGTCGCGAGGGCTGCCGTGACAGCCGAAATGCTCGGGTGGACGCGCGCGAACGAGCGGATCATGTGTTGACTCCCGCGGATGTGAGGCCGGCGACGGACGTGAGGACGTAATCGCCGGTCGGTTCCAAGCCCTCGACGTGGGCGAGCTCGGTCAATCGGCGTTCGCAACCGCGGCCGCCCAGCACGGCGATGACGCTGATTGTCTCAGCGATGAGGGCGCGCGGGACGGTGAGGACCGCCTCCTGCACGAGTTGTTCGAGCCGCCGCAGTGCGCCCAACGCGGAGCCGGCATGGATCGTGCCGATTCCGCCAGGGTGGCCGGTGCCCCAGGCCTTCAACAGATCGAGCGCTTCAGCGCCGCGGACCTCGCCGATCGGGATTCGGTCCGGCCGCAGGCGCAGGGATGAGCGCACGAGATCGGAGAGTGAGGCAACGCCGTCCTTGGTGCGCAATGCGACGAGATTGGGTGCGCGGCACTGAAGCTCGCGGGTATCCTCAATCAGCACGACACGATCAGAGGTCTTGGCCACCTCGGCGAGGAGAGCATTGACGAGGGTCGTCTTGCCGGTCGAGGTGCCGCCGGCGACAAGCACATTACGGCGTTGCGCGACAGCGTGGCGTAGAAACTCCGCTTGGCGGTGCGTCATGATCGCTGTCGCGACGTAGTCATCGAGGGTGAACACCGCGACCGCCGGTTTGCGGATCGCGAAAGCGGGCGCGGCGACGACCGGCGGGATCAACCCTTCGAAGCGCTCGCCGGTCTCCGGCAACTCGGCCGACACGCGCGGGGAAGCGGGGTGGACTTCTGCGCCGACATGATGGGCGACGAGGCGCACAATGCGTTCGCCGTCAGCTGCTGAAAGCCGCTCCCCGGTATCGGCCAAGCCCTCCGTCAGCCGGTCGACCCAAAGATGACCGTCGGGATTGAGCATCACCTCCACAACGGCCGGGTCTTCGAGCCATGTCGCGATGGCAGGCCCAAGCGCGGTCCGCAACA
>JBAPYK010000116.1:0-41342 GCA_049284695.1 Rhodoplanes sp.
GCGCATGGAGCTCGTAAACGATGGTGCGGTCCCACGGCACATTCGGGGCACGCACCCGCCCCCAGGTGAAGGCAGGGTCGACCACCCGGCATTTGAGCATCGACGGCGCCGAGTCGCGATCGTCGAAGGTGCGATCATCGAAGCTCTCGAGCTTGTAGCCGAATAGTTCAGGTCCGAAACGGAGCTGGCCGACTACAGCCTTGGCGTAGGGGTCGAGCACCAGCTTGTTGGGATTGTAGCGGTGGCCGTTTTCCGGTTCGTACGGGCCATACACCCGATAGCCGTAGATGGTGCCGGGCCGGGCGTCGGGGACGAAGCCGTGCCAGACCTCGTCGGTGTATTCGGGCAGCTCGATGCGCTCGATTTCCTTCTCGGCGTGGTCGTCGAACAGGCACAGCTCCACCTTGGTCGCCGTGGCGGAGAAAAGGGCGAAGTTCACCCCAAGCCCGGTCCAGGTCGCGCCTAAAGGGAAGGGCGATCCCTCCCGAAGGCGTGGCCTCGTCGTTTCACGGCTCCGCCCTTCCGCGTCTGCGTCCGGCGGAACGAGTCTGACTTGCTCCATCATGGAAAGCCCCTCAGGCCCAAAAAGTCGGTGAATTGCTCAAACTACGTTCAACACCAAACGAATAACAAAGTTCCAATTGTGCAAGTGCAGCAAAGCCTAAACCTTGCCGCGGCACCTTTTCGTTCATTGGAGCGTTGTATTGCGTCCGGCACATTGCCGGCTGGAGACGGTTTTATGTCAGACAATGAGAGAGGCCGGGGTCAGGTGCGGGTTTCGGCGGCCGACCTTCCGTCTCTTTCCGGGCTCCTCACCCTGGCGGTCGCCGTGGTTACGGTCGCAGCGCTGTATCTCGCGCGCGACCTGCTCGTGCCGATCACGCTTGCGGTACTGCTGAGTTTCGTGCTCGCGCCATTTGTGCGGATGCTGCGTTGGGCGGGGTTGCCGCGTCCGCCCGCCGCCTTGATTGCGGTGCTGCTGGCCCTGGCGGTGATTTTGGCGGTCGGCGGCGTCATCGGCGCCCAGATCGCAAGCTTTGCCGACGACCTGCCGCGCTATGAAACGACCATTCGTGAGAAGGTCGATACGGTCCGCGAGATCACGATCGGCCGCATAACCCGTTTTCTGGCGCGCGTTGATGATTTGCGGAGGGGCGGCACGGGCGCTGCTGCGCCGCCGCAGGCTCGCGCTCACGCCGGAGCAAACCAGTCGCCGGAGGCCGCCACTCCGTCGGAACCCGCTGTCGAAAATGGCGCAAACGCCGCCGGAAGCGCCACGTCGTCGAAGACGTCTCCAGTGGCGATGCTGGACCATTTTCTCTCGCCGGTCCTCAGTCCGATCGCCACCCTCGGCATCGTGCTGGTGATCGCGCTCTTTATCCTTTTGCAGCAGGACGATCTGCGCGACCGGTTCATCCGCCTGGTCGGTGCGCGCGATTTGCATCGCACAACGGTGGCTTTGGACGAGGCGGTCGGGCGGCTGAGCAAATATTTCCTCGTGCAGGTTGCCCTCAATTCCGCCTTCGGTGCGGTTATTGCGATTGGCCTCTATTTCATCGGCCTGCCGAGCGCAGTCCTATGGGGCGTGGTCGCCGGACTATGCCGCTTCATTCCCTATATCGGCGCGTGGATTGCCGCTGCCCTGCCGCTGCTGCTCGCCGCCGCCGTCGATCCGAGCTGGTCGATGGCCGCCTGGACGCTCGGCCTTTTCGTGATCACCGAACCGATCATGGGACAGTTCGTCGAACCGCTCGTCTATGGGCGCTCGACCGGGCTCACCCCGGTGTCCGTGGTTATCGCCACGATCTTCTGGACGTGGCTGTGGGGTCCGATCGGGCTCATCCTCGCCACGCCGCTGACGCTTTGCTTGGTCGTTCTCGGACGGCACGTCGATCGGCTGGAGTTCCTCGACGTGCTTCTGGGCGACCGCCCGGCGCTCAGTCCGATCGAGAGCTTCTATCAACGCATGCTCGCCGGCGATCCCGACGAGGTGCAGGACCAAGCCGAGCTGCTGCTGCGGACGCGGGCGCTCTCGGCCTATTACGATGACATTGCGCTGCGGGGTCTCAAGCTCGCCGCCGAGGATGCTTTACGCGGGGGGCTCAACACGCCTCAGCTCCTCAGCATCTGCGATTCGGTGCAGGAGCTCGTCGACGAACTGGACGAATACGACGACGCCGAGCCGACCGGCTCGCAACCGGCAGCGCAGCCGCTCTCTCCGGCCGGGACAGAGCCGCCGGACGATACGGCGCCGGAGGAAGGGCAAGCGGCAACCCTCGAACTGGCGACGGCGCGCGGGCGCAGCATGGGAGCGATCTTATGCGTGGCGGGGGTTAGCCCTCTCGACGAGGCGGCGAGCGCGATGTTGGCGCAGCTGCTCGCCAAACGCGGGCTGCAAGCGCGGCGGCTTGCAGGCGATCGTTCTTCGTCCCGCACCGCGATCGCCGCGCTTGAACCCGAAGACATAGCGGTCGTGTTCATTTCCGCACTCGAAACGAGCGGCAGCCTCGGGCGGCTGCGGCTGTTGATCCGGCGCCTGCGCCGGCGTCTGCCCGACGCCCAGATCGTGATCGGCCTCTGGCCGCAAGACGCGGGCGCGGCAAACGCTACGGACCTAGCGCGGGAGCTCGGCGCCGACCGTTGCGTCGTCTCGCTCTTCCAGGCCGTGCGGGTCTGTCTCGACGCAGCCTGGTCGGCGGCGGATTCAACGGAAACTGAAGCCGTGCGCGCGGAGCGAGGGCAGGGGACGGTCACAGGGCCGTTTCACGCCAAGGCGGCTGGCGCGGGCGCCGGCTAGAGCATTTTCCGGCGAAGTGGAAACCGGTTCGCCGCAGAAAATGCGACCACTAAAGGAAAACGAGAGCGAATTCCGATCGCACGGAACGGAATTTGCTCTAGCGCCGCGCTTTTCTTGTCTCGGCGTCGATGTGCGGCGATCGCTATGCGGCCGGCGCGGCGTCGCCGGTTCAGCGCTCAATTGAGCTTTGTCTGCAATTCACGGATGCCGTTGGCGACCACCGTGTCGGCGACTTTGCCCTTCACCGTGTCGCCGAGGATCTTCTCAGCGGCGGCGACGGCCGCTTCCGCGGCGGAGCCGCGCACTTCGGCGAGCGCCTGCGCTTCCGCCTGGGCGATCTTATTCTCGGCCATCTTGGTTCGGCGGGCGACGAATTCCTCCACCTTGGCCCTGGCTTCGGCTTGCAGCCTTTCGCCCTCGGCCTCCGCGCTGCGGATAAGAGCGAGCGCCTCCTGCTCCGCCTCGTTCTGGCGCAGCTTGTATTCGGTAAGGAGCGCTTGCGCCTCCGCTCGCAGGCGGCGCGCCTCATCGAGCTCGGCCTGGACGCGGGCGCGGCGGTCGTCGAGCGCGCCAAGCACGGACCGATGCGCGCCGAGCCGCGCCAGCGCGAGCAGGAACAAGATGAAGGCCACCGCAACCCAGAATTCGGCCTCGTAAATCATCGGCGACTCTTTCAGCGATTCCGCGTCTCGTTGCTTAGCACCTCGTCGACCGCTGATTTCACGGCGCGGTCGGAGGGCGACGTTCCGATCAGGCGGGCGACGATCGCGCCCGCCGCCTCGACGGCGATGCCGCGGACATTGGTCATCGCCGCCGCCTTGCTGGCGGCGATTTTCTTATCGGATTCGGCGAGACGCTGATTGAGGTCGTGCTCGACCGACTTGCGATGCGCCTCGCTTTCCGCCGCGAGCCGTTCGCGCGTCGTCATTGCCAGCGCATGGGCGCGCGCGTGGGCGTCGGCGAGCGCTTTTTCGTGCGCTGCGACCGCCGCATCGGCTTCGCCTTTCATGCGCGCCGCTTCGGCGAAGTCCGCTTCGATCTTGGCGCGCCGACTGGCGAGGATCGAATCCATCCGCGGCAGGGCGAACCGGGCGACAAGCACATAAAGAACGATGAAGCAAATGGCCAACCAAAGCAATTGCGAGGCGAAGGTGTCCGCCTTGAAGGGCGGAAACCCGCCCCCGTGTTGCGCAGGAGTCGCCTCGGTCGTGGCGTGAGTCGGCTGGGCCATCGCCCGCTCCTCATCTCGATCAGATGCTCACCCTATCAGCTTCACGCATGCGGTCGCTTACACCGCGAACAGAAGCAGGAGCGCGACGAGCAGCGAAAAGATGCCCAGCGCCTCGGTGATGGCGAAACCGAAAATCAAGTTGCCGAACTGTCCTTGCGCCGCCGACGGATTGCGCAGCGCGGCCGCCAGATAGCTGCCGAAAATCGTGCCCACGCCGAGCGCGGCGCCGCCCATGCCGATGCAAGCAATGCCGGCGCCGATATACTTGGCGGCGATCGGATCCATGAGAAATCTCCTTTTCGTGCTGGATGGGGAATTAATGGCCCGGATGCAGGGCGTCGTTGAGATAGATGCAGGTGAGGAGCGTGAACACATAGGCCTGCAGAAAAGCGACCAATAGTTCGAGCGCGGTGAGCGCGATCACCATGATGAGCGGCAGCGAGGCGCCCGCCCAGCCGATCAGTCCGAGCGAACCAAGCCCGCCCACGAAGCCGGCGAACACCTTCAAGGTGATATGGCCGGCAAGCATGTTGGCGAACAGCCGGACGCTGTGCGAAATCGGCCGCGACAGGAACGACACAACCTCGATCAGCGCGACGAAGGGCAGGATGTAGACCGGGATGCCATGCGGCACGAACAGCCGAAAGAAACCGAGCCCGTGCTTCCAAAAGCCGTAAATCAGCACCGTGAAGAATACGATCAGGGCGAGCGTGGCGGTGACGATGATCTGGCTGGTGACGGTGAACGTGAAGGGAATGAGCCCGACGATGTTCGCAATCACAATGAACATGAACAAAGAAAATACCAGCGGAAAGAAGCGCAACCCTTCTTCGCCGGCGGTGCTGCGTATCATGCCCGCGACGAACTCGTAACAGACCTCCGCCATCGATTGCAGGCGGCCGGGGACGAGTTGGCGGCCGGCGGTCGCGCCCAGCATCAGAAACGCCGTGATGCCGACCGCCACCATCATGAACAAAGCGGAATTTGTGAAATAGAGCTCAGTGCTGCCGATCTTCCCAAGCGGGACAAGGTTTACGATCTCGAATTGATGGATCGGATCGGCCATGACCTCGCGGGTCCCTTTCTTCTTGCGGCCGGCGCTTCGCCCCGCCGTCACGTCTCGCGGTCGCCCGCCCCCCGGCTCGGCCATACGCCAGCCGACCGCATCACATTAAGCACGCCGGCGACAAAGCCGACCAACACAAAAACGATCATCCCCCAGGGCGAGATTCCCAGCCAGTAGTCGAGCGCCCACCCGATCAGTGCGCCGACGACCACACCTCCCACCAGTTCGGAGGAGAGATGAAACCCGCGGGCAAAACCCGACGGGTTTGTCGTCGATTGCGCGGTCGGAGCAGCGTCGGACGATCGACCGCCCCGTTGACTGTCAAGTTGTTCGCCGAGACGCCTGAGCCTCGCGGAGAGGGCGGCTTCCTCGGTCGGTCGGTCGTCCTGGTCGCGCGCGTTATGGGCCATGACGCCTCCCCGCGCGTTGACCTTGCTTCGACGGCCGGCCCCCGTTTAAGCCGCGCGGACCATACTGATGGGGGAAAAGCAAGTCAAGAATTCGGGACCGCGGTGGCGACCATATTCTTCGAGAGTCCGGCTACCGTTTTTCCTGATGCGCAAGCGCGGATGCCGCTCGCGCTGCGTCGTCTATTTCCACGCAAATTGCCGGAGCGGGCGGGTTGCGGCAATATGGGGCAAGGAACCGAGGAACGGAACAGCGCATGGTTCGAAGCTTTCTTATGCTTGGCTTGCTGCTCGCCGCGGCAGGCTTGGCGCGCGCGCAGTCGCCAGCGCTGGACGCGCCGCCCGAGAGCGACGATCCGAGGTTCAGCTATCATCGCAGCGAGGACGGTTTTGTCCGGCTCGATCGGCGGACGGGGCAGGTGTCCCATTGCGCACGGCGGACGACCGGCTGGTCATGCCTCGCCGTGCCCGATGACCGCGCCGCATTCGAGGCCGAGATCGGGCGGCTGCAGTCGGAGAACGCCGCCCTCAAGCAGGCTTTGCTCGATCGCGGGCTGCCGTTGCCGGGCGGGGTGACGCCGGGTGCGCCGTCAGCCCGCGCGCCGCAGGACGAAAAGCCGTCTGGCGAGGCGGAGGTGGACCGCGTCATGAGCCTGGTCGAGCGGGTCTGGCGCCGGTTGATCGAGATGATGGCGAACCTGCAACGCGACCTCAACAAGACATGATCGCCATCGATCGAGCGGGCGGGCGAACGCGATGGCGGGGCAACTGACATCGATACGACAAACGCCGGTCGCCGTCGTCGCCACCGCGACGCTGAGCGTAGACACGAACGGCCCGGGTCTCGTCGAGATCACCCAGGAGGCGCAGCGCTTCGTGACCGGGGCGGGCGCACGCGAGGGAACGCTGCTCCTCTTCATCCGGCATACCTCGGCCTCGCTGACCATTCAGGAGAACGCCGATCCCGACGTGCAGACCGATCTCGTCACCGCGCTCGACCGGCTCGCGCCGGCCGACGCAGGCTGGGTGCACGACGTGGAAGGACCGGACGACATGCCGGCCCATGTGAAAACCATGTTGACCGGGGTGTCGCTCGTCGTCCCGGTGATCGCGGGCCGGCTCGCGCTCGGCACATGGCAGGGCATCTATGTTGTCGAGCACCGCGAACTCCCGCACCGGCGCGACATCGTGCTCCAGTTCTTCGGCGACCGCGCCTAAACGGGCGGAATGATCGTCACTGAAGAAAGATTGCCGCAAAAATCGAGCGCGCGGTCGCGCGTATCGAGGCTCGGGCAACAACTTCCCGGCCATTATTTTTGCGATTGGCACTCGCCCCGATTCGCCTATGATTAGACAAAGGTCGAATCCCATAAAAGGCTAGGAAACGACGAGGCCTAGGGACGAGTTGACACAGCAATTGAGCGAACCGACGCAATACCGGCTGGTGATCGCCGACGATCATCCGCTTTTCCGCGGCGCCCTGCGAGAGGCGGTCTCCGGGATGTTCGCCGGCGTCGAGATCGCCGAGGCGGGGTCGTTCGACGAGACGGCGAAGCTGCTTGACCGCGTCGGCGACGTCGACCTCGTGCTGCTCGACCTCGCGATGCCCGGCGTGCGCGGCCTGTCGGGCTTGCTCTACCTGCGGGCGCAGTACCCGGGCGTGCCCGTGGTTGTCGTCTCGGCGACCGATAATCCCACCGTCATCCGCCGCTGCATGGATTTCGGCGCCTCCGGCTTCATTCCCAAGACGCTTGGCGTCGAAGAAATACGCGGCGCCATCGCCGCGGTGCTCGCGGGGGCGGTGTGGACGCCTCCCGACGTCGATTTGTCGGCTGCATCGGATGCCGAGGCGAAGGCGATGCTCGCTCGCTTCGCAACGCTCACGCCGCAACAGGTGCGCGTGCTGATGATGTTGTCGGAAGGACTGCTCAACAAACAGATCGCCTACGAATTGTCGGTCTCCGAAGCCACCGTGAAGGCGCATGTGTCGGCGATCCTGCAAAAGCTCGGGGTGGAAAGCCGCACCCAAGCGGTCATCGCCGCATCAAAGATCGAGCCGGTGCAATAGCGCGCGTGGTCTCCTCCCCTCCCCTGGGGAGGTTGGATGCAACTCGAAATCTGTCTTATCGCCGCAAAGCGAGCAGATGCCCCGATCATTCTGCGGCCACGTGCTGGGCCTGCCATTGAGAGAGTTGCGCGCGCAGTTGGGCCGGCTTCACCGGCTTGTTCAGCACCTGGATGTTATGGGCGCGGGCGGCGTCGCGCACCTCGCGCGAGCGATCCCCGGTGATGAGAATGGCGGGAAGGCCGGCGCCGAACCGGTTCCGGAGTTCGATGACCGCGTCGATGCCGTTGCCCGTATCGAGATGGTAGTCGACGAGCAGCGCATCGGGCGGGTGGCCCTGCGTAGTGATCGCTGCGACGGCGGCATCGAGGTCGCGGGCCTTGAGCACCTTGCACCCCCAGCCGGCGAGCAGTGACTCCATCCCATCCAGAACAATCGGCTCGTTGTCGATGCACATCATCACCGCACCCGGGAACTGACCGGGCGCATGGGCCAAGCCTCGGCTGGTGTCGTCCACAGGCGCCGACTCGGTGATCGGGACTTCGACCGAGAAGCGGGAGCCGCGCCCGGGAACCGAGCGAAGACTCACGGCATGATTGAGAACGCGGGCGATGCGCTCGACGATCGAGAGGCCGAGCCCGAGCCCGCGCGCCACGGTCGCCCCCCG
Source organism: Rhodoplanes sp. (assembly GCA_049284695.1). Lineage (GTDB taxonomy): Bacteria > Pseudomonadota > Alphaproteobacteria > Rhizobiales > Xanthobacteraceae > Rhodoplanes. The sequence goes on from JBAPYK010000116.1 coordinate 8,234, forward strand.
ATCGAGCCGGCGAAACTCCTCGAAAATCGTGCGCTGACTGCTTTCCGCAATGCCGATTCCGGTATCGAACACGTCAATGCGGACCGCGCCTGCGCGGGGCCGGCACCCAACCACCACGCCGCCGCGCTCGGTATATTTGATGGCATTGGACACCAGGTTCTGCAGGATCCGATGCAACAGGCGCCGGTCGGAGCGCACCACGTGCGAGCAGAGCACGAAAGTGAGTCTGAGCCCCTTTTCGCGGGCAAGCGGGGCGAATTCGATTTCGAGCTGGCGAAACAGGCTGTCGATGCGGAAAACGGCGAGTTCCGGGTGCATGGCGCCGGCGTCGAGCCGCGATATGTCGAGCAATGCGCCCAGGATTTCTTCAACCGCTTCGAGCGAGGCGTCGACCTTGCCGGCGAGCCGCGCTTCCTCCCCGTTGCCCTGCTGTTCGACCAGGCTCGTGGCATAGAGCCGTGCGGCGTTGAGGGGCTGCAGCAGATCGTGACTCGCCGCGGCGAGAAACCGGGTCTTGGAAAGGTTGGCGCTTTCCGCCGCCGCTTTCGCCTTGGCGAGCTCGGTATTGAGGCGCTCAAGCTGGGCGGTCCGCTCACGCACGCGGTGCTCGAGTTCGTCATTCGCACGCGCGAGGGCTTCGGCCGCCTCGACGCTCGGCGTGATGTCGGTCAGGGTGGTGACGAAACCGCCGCCGGGCATCTGGTTGGCGCGCACCTCGATGACCAGACCGCGGCCGGGGAAACGCTCGAGGAACGCGGCGCCGGTCGTGGCGTAACGCGCGGCGCGCTCGCGCACCAGCGCCTCCACGTCGCCCGGCCCGAATGCGCCGGTCTCCGCATTCAGGCGCAGAATGTCGTCGAGCGTGATTCCCACGCGCAAAATCTCTTCCGGCAGCTCGAGGATTTCCCCGAACTGTCGGTTCCAGCACAGCAGGGTCATGTCTTCGTTGAAAACCGCAATGCCTTGCCGCACGTGATCGAGCGCGGTCTGCAAGATTTCCCGGTTGTAGTGAATGACGGCATTGGCGTCGTCGAGAAGCCTTAAAGCCTCCTTGGTCGACATCGTGCGCTTGCGCAGGAGGAGCGAAAGGACGAGCCGCGAGGACGCCGCTCCGATAGCGGAGGCAAGCAGATGCTCCGCATATTGCAGGAGCTCGAAATTCGACTGGCGCTTGGGTTCCAGGCTGATGCGGCGGCTGGCGGCGAAGCTCGCAAACGCGCTGCGCGTGCGCTCCTCCCCGAGATAGCGCGCGACCGCGCTCGTGAGCTCCCCCACCGTGATGGCGGACCGCCACAACCGGAAGCTCGGCGTGACCTGGGCAATGCGCGATGGAACGAAAATGTCGGCCTGGAGGCGTTCGATTGCCGAGGGCTGGCCGCTCAGCGAAAAACCGACATAGGCGAGCATGTTGAGGCCGAGGCTGAAGACGACGCCGTGAACGAAGGGCGAAAGCTCGAGGCCGAACAGGGCCTGCGGGCGCAGCGCCGTGAGGCCCCACGGCCCATCGGCGAGGATCGCGCCGCTGATGAGCCCCGCCTCGACGAAGCTTGGCAGCAGCATCGTATAGGCCCAGGCGGCGAAGCCCGCGATCATGCCGGCGACCGCCCCCCGCGCGGTCGCTCGCGGCCAGAATAGGCCGCCGAAAAAGGCGGGCGCAAGTTGGGCGATGGCGGCGAAGGACAGGAGGCCGATCGAGGCGAGCTGCGCAAAGCCCGCGGAGCGATGGTACAGATAGGCGAGGAGGAGAATCGCGAGAATCGCGAAACGGCGAACCCGCAGAAGCAACGCGCCGACGTTCTCCAACAGACCGATGAACGGCTGGCGGCGCTGCGCCAGCAGCGGCATCACGAGGTCGTTCGAGACCATGATCGCAAGCGCGACCGTCTCGACGATCACCATGGCGGTCGCCGCCGACAGCCCGCCGATGAAGGCGACCAGCGCGAGAACTTGCGATCCCGCCCGCAACGGCAGCGCCAGCACGTACATGTCGCTGTCGACGGCGCCCGCCGGAAAGGTCAGGAGACCGGCGAGCGCGATCGGCACCACGAACAGATTGATCAGGACGAGATAGAGCGGAAACAGCCAGGCCGCGCGCCGCACTTCGGCTTCGTTGTTGTTTTCGACCACCGCCACATGGAACTGGCGCGGCAGCAGGATGATCGCGAACGCGGACAGGAGCGTCATGGTAAGGAAGGCGCCGACGCCTTGTTCGCTGGTCAGCGCCTGCGAGGCCTCCGGGTTTTCCAGCGCTTTCGTGAACAGCGCCACCGGGCCGCCAAACATGACAAAGGTCACGAACACGCCGACCGCGAGAAAGGCGAGGAGCTTGACGACCGATTCCGCCGCGACGGCCAGGATCAATCCGTCCTGGTGTTCGGTGGCATCGACGTGGCGCGTGCCGAACAGCACGGCAAAGGCGGCCATGGAGATGGCGACAAACAGCGCAATGTCGCCGGGCATGCCCGTCGCTACCCCGGTGCTCGTTCCGACCTGCGCCAATATGGTGCCGAGCGATGCCGACACCGCTTTGAGCTGGAGCGCGATGTAGGGAATCGATCCCGCGATGGCGATGACGGCGACCGTCGCCGCAACCGCCTGGTTCTTGCCGTAGCGGGCGGCGATGAAGTCGGCGATCGAGGTGATGTTCTGACTCTTCGCCAGACGCACCACGCGAATGACCAGCGGCGACGCAAGCCCGATCAGCAAAACCGGCCCGAGATAAATGGCGAGGAAGTCGAACCCCGAACGCGAGGCCAAGCCTACCGAGCCGAAAAAGGTCCAGGAGGTGCAATAGATCGCGAGCGACAGCGGGTAGATCAATCGCGACCGCCGTCCACGCTCGCCGCGATGCGCCCGGTCGCCATAGCTTGCCACCAGGAACAACAGGCCAATATAGCCGAGCGCGGCGCCGACTGCGACCCAGCCTTGCAGCATGAAGACTCCTGACGCTCCTGCGGCCGAGGCTCGTCCGCAGGCCGGTCCGTTCGCCTGCGGGCGCACATCACGTCAGCACAACTTGAGCCGCCTTGTCCATCGGCCCGCGACCGCGGGGGCGGTAGGGCGGCCACCGCTTTATAGGCGTTGCATTGGCCGTCGGGGGTTCGTACTTATGGGCGATTGCGTAGAATCGCCGGGCGAAGGGACGCCGTTCCCATGCCGACAAAGTCAATGGAGCGCGCGGACACTTCCGCCGCAAGCGGCTCACCGAAGCGGCGGGCGGCGCCCACTATTTCCGACGCGCAGCTCCTCAGCGTGCTCGACACGGCGGCGGACGGCATCATCATCATCGACGCGCGGGGCGTGGTCATCACTTTCAATAAGGCGTGCGAACGTCTGTTCGGCTATTCCGCGGCCGAAGTGATCGGACAGAATGTCAAAATGATCATGCCGTCCGACTTGGCGCGCGTGCATGACAACTACATCAACAATTACCTCACGACCGGCGAACGCAAGATCATCGGCATCGGGCGCGAGGTGAAAGGCCAACACCGCGACGGCACGTTAATCCCCGTGCACTTGTCTGTGGGCGAGGCAAGCACCTCCGCGGGACGCCAGTTCATCGGCATTCTGCGCGATCTGCGCGCCCGCAATGAGAGCGAACAGCGGCTCAACCAGTTGCAGACCGATCTCGTGCGTATGGCGCGGGTGTCGGCGATTGATGAAATGGGCGCGGCGCTCGCCCATGAGCTCAATCAGCCCCTGACCGCCTTGATGCTCTATCTTCAGGCGGTCGAGCGCGCCTGCGCCAAACACAGCGCCAATCCGATGCCGGCGGGCGTGCTCTCAATTCTCGAAAAAGCCGTGCGCGAGGCCGAGCGCGCCGGCAGCATTATTCAGCGCATGCGCCAGTTCGTAGAAAAACGCGATCCGATGCGCCGCATCGTCGATCTGAAGCCGCTGATCGAAGACGCGATCGAGCTGACGCTGCTCGGCAGTGCGCCCGGGTCGCGGATCGATCGCGAGCTTGCCGCCGATCTGCCGAAGCTCTTGATCGATCCCGTGCAGATCCAGCAGGTTGTCGTCAACCTCGTGCGTAATGCGCTCGAAGCGGTCAAGACATGCGATCGCCAGGTGGTTACGGTATCCACCTGCGCGACCGATAGCGGGGTCTCGATGGTGGTCGAGGATAGCGGCCCGGGGATTCGGCCAGAGGCCTTGGCGGAATTGTTCAAGCCGTTTTCTTCTTCGAAGAGCCAGGGTTTGGGGCTCGGGCTCGCGATCTCCCGCACGATTGCGCAAACTCACGGGGGCGAACTGACGGTCGAGCCCGGCGGCGGTGGTCGCGGCGCCTCGTTCACCCTGTTCTTGCCGCTACCGCAGGATAACGAACTGGGCGACGGAACAGTTGGCGCCGAACAACTGACGGGCGACTAGCAAGGCAGGTTGAGGGCAGATCACCATGGTTCAGAACGCCTCCGCATCGGGTGAAATCCACATCGTCGACGATGATGCGGCCGTCCGCGACGCCTTGGCGGTGGTCCTGACGCTCGAAGGCTATCACGTGTCGGGCTTCGCCGACGGCCACTCGTTCCTCGCCGCCGCGCGAAATCGTCCGCCCGCCTGCATCATTCTCGACGTCCATATGCCCGGGCGCTCCGGGCTGGACATCCTCAAGGAGCTGAACGCAAAGAATTATCCCTCGCCGATCTTCATTATTTCCGGCCAGGGCGACATCCCGATGGCGGTGGAATCCATCAAGAATGGAGCATTCGACTTCATCGAGAAGCCGTTCGACGCCGAAACCGTGGTGAATCGGGTGCGCGAGGCGATCGAAGCGACCGCCCGCCAGCAGTCGCGGGCGGGGTTGGGCGATCAACTGGCCCAGTTTCCTGGCAGCGACCAGCTGACCAGCCGTGAACGGGAGGTGCTTAACCTGATCGCAGGAGGCGCCTCCAATAAGGAAGCCGGGCGGCAGCTCGGGATCAGCCCCCGGACAATCGAGGTGCATCGCGCCCGTATCATGGAGAAGCTTGGCGCCAAGAACGCCGCCGACCTCGTCCGGATCGTCCTCACGGAAACACGCGGCTCATGAGAGAGAGGGCTGAAACCCGTTCAAGGCTCTGATTATTGCCATGTTGCGGGTCCGTACTACATCGCACCGTGCTACTACGAATTGTGACTGGCGCGCGTTTGCCGATCTTAAGGGGGGCGCAATGGGCGCTTCGTTTGCGCTTCAAATGCGCTGCAGCATTCGGGGATGACGCGTGGCGGTGCATGTTCTTGAGGATGATCCGGGCGTAAGTGATGCGCTTGCGCTGCTGCTGGATCATCTCGGCTTCGAGGTCGTATGTCATGCCGATGCGGAAGACTTCTTCCGCGGCGAGCCGCCGACCGGGCGCGATATTGTTTTTGTCGATCTGATGCTGCCTGGAATCAGCGGGAAAGAGGTCATCCGCTGGTTGCAGAAATTGCGCGAGCCGCCGCGAATCGTCGCCATGTCGGGTCAATCGCAAGGCACGATCGACGCCGAGTTGCGGGGCATCGGCGTTACCCAGGTGATTCGTAAGCCTTTGACTCACACGGCGATTACAAAGCAACTCGCAGCCGCTGTCCTTTGAGCGCATCGCCTGACTGAGGCGGCGCGGCGTGTGCACGCTGCGCGTGTACGTATTTTTTCGTAAGCATTCTTGCGGTATCGGTCTGCGCGATCACCTCCGCTAATGTCCTATTGCCGCAGAGAAGCGTCATAAAATACCCCTGGCAGCTGCGGCCGGGCGAGGACCCCCCAATGAAGCAAACGATCGCGCCGCGAGCCCATTCCTCCGATACCGAGCCGACCAGCTGCAGATTGCCAAAATCCGGTGAACCGAGGGGAGTTCAGCCGTCCGACCATCGCGATGAAGAACCGACCGGGCAACGCCAGCGTGTTGGCCAGCATGGCCATATTTTCCGCGAAGGGGATCGCGCCGACCGCATCTATCAGGTCGTGGACGGCGCCGTCATGCTTTACAAGCTGCTGCCCGATGGCCGGCGGCAGGTGGTGGAGCTGTTGAGCGCCGGCGATGTCTTTGGCCTCACCGCGTTGCCGATTTTTGATTGCTCGGCGGAAACGCTCGTCGCCTCCAATGTGATCGCCTACGACCGCGCGAGCGTCGAGCACTCGCCGGTGTTGCTGCGCCGGTTGAGCGCGCATGTGCACGCGCAGCTTTGCGCGTTGCACGAACACGCGGTGCTGCTTGGCCGCAAGTCGGCGCTTGAGCGCGTTGCGACTTTCGTCATGCATTGCGTGCCGGGCCGCGGCGGCTTCGATTGCGCCGGGCCGCGCCGCGGCGGTGACTCCGCCATCGTTCGGTTGGGCATGACCCGACAGGAGATCGCCGACTATCTCGGCCTCACCCTCGAGACCGTGTCGCGCGCCTTCTCCGAACTGCGACGCCGCGGAATCATCGCGATCGACAAGCAGGAAGAAGTTCGCGTGCACGATGTTTGCCGCATGTGCCAGTTGACGGGAGCTCATTGAGCGGCTCTCCGCGCGGCGAGGGGCGGGGTCGCTCCTTTCTCTCCTTCGTTCTTAAACTTCTTGCGCCGTACATGCGGCGTTGCGCTTCCATGGGATACGGTTCGTCCAATTCCTCTCAATCAGCGGCCAAGATAACCGAATGACCTCCTGCTCGGAGTCGGCTGCGAGCAAAAGGCTCGCCGGGGCCGGACGGCTTCGCCGCGATTCATTACAGGCCGCAGAGACGCTGCTCATCGGCGCGGCCGGCGGCGTCATCTTTACCGCCGCGCGATTTCCCGCCGGATGGCTCGCGGGCGCGATGGTGTTCTGCGCGGCCGCCGCGCTGCTTGGCCGACCGCTGGGCTTGCCGCGGCCGGTGGCGCGCCTCTTCTCTATCATCGTCGGCATCGCGCTGGGCAGCGTGGTCAATCCGGCCACGTTGCGCGGAATCGCAGCATGGCCACTCAGCGTCGCTCTGGTTGCGCTCGCCATGGCCTGCGTCACCGTCGCGACGATGACCTATCTGCATCGGGTCCATGGCTGGGACGGGATGACCGCTTTGTTGGCGGGCTTTCCCGGGGCGCTGGGACAGGTGATGGCGTACGCCGCCGAGGAAGACTGCGATATTCGCGCGATCGCCATCGTGCAGATGATGCGCGTCGTCATTCTTGCAGTCGGCGTTCCGGCGGCGCTCGCCGCGCTTGGCTTGACGGGAGCAGGCGGGCTTGCCGTCGGCGCGACCAGCGTCCTCGATGCGCCTGGGGAATTGGTTTTGCTGATCCTCGCCTGCGTCGCGGTCGGGCTTGCTTTGGTGCGGCTCGGATTGCCCGGCGGCCTGTTGATCGGCCCGATGATCGTCTCCGCCATTCTCCATGGCAGCGGACTCATGTCCGTGACGCTGCCCGCGTGGGTGACGGTCGTCGGCATGATCGGGATCGGTTCGATCGGCGGCTCGCGCTTTGCCGGCACGCCCGCACGGCTGGTATTCGCCTATCTCGGGGCTGCCCTCGGCGCCTTCGCGATCTCGCTCGCGATTGCCGCGGCGTTCGCCGGCCTGGCGAGCCTCTTGATTTTGGAACCGGCGGGCAGCATCGCGGTCGCGTATTTGCCCGGCGCAATCGACGCGATGATGGCGCTCGCGCTCGCCCTTGATCTTGATCCGATCTTCGTCGGCGCCCATCACCTTGCGCGCTTTATTGGCGTGTCTTTGGCATTACCATTGGTGATCAGTTCGCTGCGCAGACGCATGCCGCGCAGCGACGAATCGCCACGCTCACTGCGTCGTCACGGGTCTTCTGGCGACAGCATGCGGGAGGATTGACTTGGATCAATGCATCTCGCAGCGCCATTCGCCCTATGTCCGCGACCCCCATGCGATCACATTCAAGCGCCGTAATATGTAATGAGGCCCGCGAACAATGGCTCAATCGACCGCTCGCAAGACCATGACTTTCGGCGAAGGCGGAACGGCCCTGATCTTCGCCGTCACGGCGCTCTTATGTCTGGTCGGCGCTTCCAGGGCGCAGGACGCCACATTCGCCTTCCACGCTTATTTATCGGCGATCGCGAGTGTGCTCGCCGTATTCATGGTTTTCAACTCATACTCACGTCGTCCATCGGAACCGATTCCGGCCGAAATCGACGGCAAGCCGAACTACAATTTTGGACCGATCAAGTTCGCGACGGCGGCGGCGATGTTCTGGGGCATCGCCGGGTTCCTCGTTGGATTATGGGCCGCACTGGAGCTTGCTTGGCCCGCGCTCAATTTCGATCTGCCATGGACGAATTTCGGGCGCATCCGCCCGCTGCACACCTCCGCTGTGATCTTCGCCTTCGGCGGCAATGCGCTGCTTGCCAGCTCGTTATACGTCGTGCAGCGCAGTTGCCGGGTGCGGCTCGCGGGCGAGATCGCTCCCTGGTTCGTGGTGCTCGGCTATAACTTTTTCATCGTCATCGCCGGCACCGGCTACCTGCTCGGCGTCACGCAATCGAAGGAATACGCCGAGCCCGAGTGGTACGCCGATCTCTGGCTCACCATCGTATGGGTTGTGTACCTGCTGGTCTTTCTGGTGACGCTCATCAAGCGCAAGGAACCGCACATCTTCGTCGCCAACTGGTTCTTTCTCGCCTTCATCGTCACCATCGCCGTCTTGCATCTCGGCAACAATCCGGCGCTGCCGGTCTCGGTGTTCGGTTCGAAATCGTACATCGCTTGGTCAGGCGTGCAGGATGCGATGTTCCAGTGGTGGTACGGCCATAACGCCGTCGGTTTCTTCCTCACTGCGGGCTTTCTCGGCATCATGTACTATTTCGTGCCGAAGCGCGCGGACCGGCCGATCTATTCCTACCGACTCTCCATCGTGCATTTCTGGTCCCTGATCTTTCTCTACATCTGGGCCGGCCCGCACCACCTTCATTACACCGCGCTGCCCGATTGGGCGCAGACGCTCGGCATGACCTTCTCGGTGATGCTGTGGATGCCGTCCTGGGGCGGCATGATCAACGGGCTGATGACGTTGTCGGGGGCCTGGGACAAGCTGCGCACCGATCCGGTGCTGCGCATGATGGTCGTGTCGGTCGCCTTCTACGGCATGTCGACCTTCGAAGGCCCGATGATGTCGGTCAAGGCGGTCAACTCGCTCAGCCATTACACCGACTGGACCATCGGCCACGTCCACTCCGGCGCCCTTGGCTGGGTCGGCTTCGTGTCCTTCGGCGCGATCTATTGCCTGGTGCCGTGGCTGTGGCAGAAGAAGCAGCTCTACAGCCTCAAGCTCGTCAACTGGCACTTCTGGGTGTCGACCATCGGCATCGTCCTGTACGTCTCGGCGATGTGGGTCTCGGGCATCCTGCAAGGGCTGATGTGGCGCGCTTACACCTCGCTCGGCTTCCTCGAATATTCCTTCATCGAGACGGTCGAGGCGATGCATCCGTTCTACGTCATCCGCGCGCTCGGCGGCCTGTTGTTCGTGATCGGCTCGCTGTTGATGGCGTGGAACCTGTGGATGACCGTCAAGTCCGGCGAGCCGGAGCCGGTCGCCGCCCGCCCAGCCCTGCAACCCGCCGAGTAGGGAGGAGCGGAGATGTCGTTACTAGCCCGCCACAGCGTCCTCGAGCGCAACTCGATATTGCTCGCGGTTGCGATCCTCGTCGTGATCTTGATCGGCGGCATCGTCGAGATCGCGCCGCTGTTCTATCTCAAAAGCACGATCGAAAAAGTCGAGGGCATGCGCCCCTATACGCCGTTGGAGCTCGTCGGCCGCGACGTGTATGTGCGCGAAGGCTGCTATACCTGCCACTCGCAGATGGTGCGGCCGCTGCGCGACGAGGTCGAGCGTTACGGCCACTACTCGCTCGCCGCCGAGAGCATGTACGATCATCCGTTCCAATGGGGATCAAAGCGCACCGGTCCCGACTTGGCGCGGGTCGGCGGCAAGTATTCAGACGAGTGGCATGTCACGCATCTGATCGATCCGCGCTCGATCGTGCCGCAATCGATCATGCCGGGCTACGGTTTCCTGGCGCGCGCCGAACTCGATCCCACGAAGATCGCCAGCAATATGCGCACGCTGCGGGTGGTGGGCGTGCCGTATACCGATGAGCAGATCAAGACCGCTGCGCTCGACCTCAAGGCGCAGGCGACGCCCGACAGTCCCGACGTGGCCGACTTGCAGAAGCGCTACCCGAAGGCCGTGGCGCGCAATTTCGACGGCGACCCGGGGCGACTGACCGAAATGGATGCGCTGGTCGCCTATCTGCAGGTGCTCGGCACCCTGGTCGACTTCAAGCTCTATGACGACAAGGCGGATCTGCGCTGAGACGGAACCATGCGGATAGAGCCAGTCGTCTCGTTTGTCTCCGACTTCGTCACCACCTGGTGGACGCCGCTGTTTATCGTGCTGTTCCTCGCGGTGATCGCCTATGCGTTCTGGCCGCGCAATCGCGCGAAATTTGACGAGGCTTCCAAGCTGCCGCTGCGCGAGGACTGACAACAATGGAAAAGCAAGAGATCGACGTCGTCACCGGCACGGCTACGACGGGCCACGAGTGGGACGGCATCAAAGAGCTTAATACGCCGCTGCCGCGCTGGTGGGTGTGGGTGTTCTACGCGACCGTCATCTGGTCGGTGCTGTACTGGATCGTCTATCCCGCTTGGCCGCTGGTTTCGAGCTACACCAAGGGCGTGTTCAACTATTCGTCGCGCGCCAATGTGGCGGCCGAAATGGTTGCGCTGCATAATCTCCGCGGCGACAAGGCGGTCGCGCTCGCCGATGCGAGCCTCGACGAGATCGAGAAAAACCCGGCGCTGCTCGCCTTTGCGCGCGCCCAAGGCAAGGCGGCCTTCGGCGACAATTGCGCCCCTTGCCACGGCATCGGCGCGACCGGCGCGAAAGGATATCCCAATCTGAACGATGACGAATGGTTGTGGGGCGGCACGCTGCCGGCGATCTATCAGACGATCGAATACGGCATTCGCTCCGGGCACCCGCAGTCGCGCGAGAACCAGATGCCGGCCTTCGGCAAGGATGGCGTGCTCACCCGCGAGCAGATCATGCAGGTCGCGAACTATGTGCGCTCGCTGTCGGGGCTGCCGGTGCGCCAGGGCGTCGATCTCGCCGCCGGCAAGAAAATCTACGCGGAGAACTGCTCCGTCTGCCATGGCGACGAAGGCAAGGGCAACGAGGAGCTTGGCGCTCCCGATCTCACCGACCGCATCTTCCTGAACGGGTCCGACGAAGCCTCGATCATAGAAAGCGTCAATACCGGCCGCGGCGGCGTGATGCCGGCCTGGGCGGGGCGGCTCGACCCCGCCACCCTCAAGGCGCTCGCGGTCTACGTGCATACGCTGGGGGGAGGAAAATAGCGCTGTAGCCTTGATGATGGTCAAAACAAGGACAAGGACTCCTCACTAAACTCCGGCGTCCCGGCCTCCCGTCGGGGCGCAGTTGTTTATGCAACGAAGCTCGGTGCCCCCGCCGATGAACAAGCCAGTCGACCCTACGACGCTCGATATCCCCGAAGGCCCGCTCTACGCCTCGGCGAAGAAGGTCTATCCGCAGAGCGTGTCCGGCACCTTCCGGAACGTCAAATGGGGGCTGATGGCGTTCTGCCTTGGCGTTTATTACTTCTTGCCGTTCGTGCGCTGGGACCGCGGGCCAGGCTCGCCGAACCAGGCGGTGCTGGTCGATTTTCCCAATCGCCGCTTCTATTTCTTCTTTATCGAGCTGTGGCCGCAGGAGGTCTATTACTTCACCGGCCTGCTGGTGATCGCGGCGATGGCGCTGTTTCTGATGAACGCCATCGGCGGGCGCATCTGGTGCGGTTACTGGTGTCCGCAGACGGTGTGGACCGACCTGTTCCTTACCGTCGAACGCTTCATCGAAGGCGATCGGCGCGAGCGCATGCGCAAGGCCAAGAGCAAGCTCACGCCGCGGCGGGTCGGCGAGATCACGGCAAAGCATGCGATCTGGCTGTTCATCGCGTGGTGGACCGGCGGCGCTTGGGTGCTCTATTTCGCCGACGCGCCAACGCTGGTGTACAACCTTGCGACCTTCCAGGCGCCGATGCTCGCCTATGCCTCGATCGCCATTCTCACCTTCACCACCTATACGCTCGCCGGACATATGCGCGAGCAGGTCTGCATCTATATGTGCCCGTGGCCGCGCATCCAGGCGGCTTTGACCGACGAGTGGGCGCTCAACGTCACCTATCGTTACGATCGCGGCGAGCCGCGCATGCCGGTCCCCAAGGCAAAAGAGCTGCGGGCGAAAAGCTTGCCCTCCGGCGATTGCATCAACTGCCGGCAATGCGTGGCGGTGTGTCCGACCGGCGTCGATATCCGCGAGGGCGCCCAGCTCGGCTGCATCCAGTGCGGCCTGTGCATCGACGCCTGCGACGCCATGATGACCAAGATCGGGCGGGCGCCGCGGCTGATCGCCTATGACACCGAGGTCAACATCAAGCGCCGACTCGAAGGGCTGCCGTCGATCTATCGCTTCATCCGGGCGCGCACGCTCATCTATGTCGCGATCATCGCGATCACCGGGCTGATCATGCTGTATTCGCTGGCCGCCCGCAGCTTGCTCGGCATGAATGTGCTGCACGACCGTAACCCGTTATTCGTCACGCTCTCGGACGGTTCGGTGCGCAATGCCTACACCGTACGCTTCCTCAACAAGCGCACGGACCTGCGCAGCATCGAACTTAGCATCGCCGGCGTGCCGCATCCCGCCCTCCACGTCATCGGCGAAGAACAGACGGGCCGCACCGTTGTCGCGGTGGGACCCGACCAGACGCGCGAGGTGCGGGTGCTGGTCACCGTTCCGCCCGACGTGAAGCTCGACAAGTCGACGCCGGTGACGTTCACGGCGCGCGACATCGGCTCCGGCGAGACTGTGACCGAGAGCGAGCATTTCGTCGCCCCGTGAGAACGACCGAAAGGACTGCGTTCATGGAGGCAAATGCCTCGCCGCGCCCGTTGACCGGCCGTCGGGTGCTCCTCTACCTCGTCGCGTTTTTCGCCGTCGTGTTCGCCGCCAATGCGGCATTGGTGAAATTCGCGATCGATACGTTGCCGGGCACCGAAGTGGACAGCGCCTATCGCGCGAGCCTCGCCTTCAACGCTGAGATTGCCGCCGCGCACGCCCAGGCCCAGCGCGGTTGGCATGTCGTTGCCCATGTCGAACGCAACGGGGAGGGCGGCGCTCGCCTCCGCATCGATGCGCGTGACGCCGTCGGCGCGCCGCTCGGCGGGATCGGCTTCACCGCGCGGCTGGAACGCCCGACCGATGTGCGGGGAGACCGCAAGTTCGCACTGGCCGAGCGGGAAACGGGGATTTATTCCGGCCAAGCCGCCGATGTGGCGCCTGGCCAATGGGAGCTGATCGTCGAGGCGGCGCGCGGCAATGAGCGCGTGTTCCTGTCGCGCAACCGCGTCGTGCTGCAGTGACTCATCTATCCTCCCCCGTGCGGGGGAGGATGACGCGCAACATCGAATGTCGCCGAGCATGAGCGAAACCACCGATCTCTCCCATTTCGTCGAGCACCTGGACGACGGCCGCGCGCGCATGAATCTTGCGGTCGAAGGCATGACGTGCGCGGCCTGCATGATACGGGTAGAGGGCGGCCTCACCGCGCTCCCGAACGTCACCCGCGCGCGCGTGAACCTGACCAATGGCCGCGTCGCGGTCGAATGGCGGGAAGGCGGCCTCGATCCGGCGACGATCGTGAACAAGCTCGCCGCGCTCGGCTACAAGGCCTATCCTTTCGATACGCGGCGGGTGGAGGCGAAAGAGCAGGACGAGGCGCGCTTCCTGTTGCGCTGTCTCGGCGTTGCCGCCTTCGCGTCGATGAATGTGATGCTGCTCTCGGTCTCGGTGTGGTCGGGCAACGCGACCGACATCACGCCGGAGCAGCGCGACTTCTTCCATTGGCTCTCCGCGCTGATCGCGCTTCCCGCCGCCGCCTATGCCGGCCAGCCGTTCTACCGTTCGGCGATGCGCGCGCTGACGAATTTCCGTCTCAACATGGACGTCCCGATCACGCTCGGCGTTCTGCTTGCGCTCGCGCTGTCGGTGTTCGAGACAATGCACCATGCCGAGCACGCCTATTTCGATTCGGCGGTGATGCTGCTCACCTTCCTGCTTGCCGGCCGCTATCTCGATCAGAACATGCGCCGACGCACGCGCGCGGTCGCGGCCAATCTCGCTGCGCTCAAGGCCGAGACTGCGGTCAAATTCGTCAGCCCGGACGAGATCAGAGAGGTGCCGGTCGAGGCGATCGAACCCGGCGACGTCGTGCTGGTGCGGCCGGGCGAACGCATCGCGGTCGACGGCGAGGTGATCGAAGGCCGTTCGGAGATCGACCAGAGCCTGGTCACCGGCGAGACGGCGCACGTCGCGGCGGAAAAGGGAACGGCGGTCTATGCCGGAACGCTGAATATCAACGGCACGCTGCGCGTCCGCGTCGGCGCCGCGGCGGAGGGCACGTTGCTCGACGACGTGACGCGCCTGCTCGACAAGGCGGTGGAGACGCGTTCGGGCTATGTCCGGCTCGCCGAGCGCGCGGCTCAGCTCTATGCGCCGGTCGTGCATCTCACCGCGCTTGCGACCCTGCTCGGCTGGGTCGCGCTCGGCGCAAGCTGGCACGATGCGATCGTCACCGCGATCGCCGTCCTGATCATTACATGCCCGTGCGCGCTCGGGCTCGCGATTCCCGCGGCGCAGGTCGTGGCGGCGGGCGCCTTGTTCCGCTCCGGCGTGCTGCTCAATTCGGGCGACGCGATCGAGCGGCTCGCCACCGTCGACACCATCGTGTTCGACAAGACCGGCACGCTCACGCTGCCCGAGCCGGAAGTGGTGAATGCCGCCGACATCGCGCCCGACATTCTTACGCTCGCCGGCCGCTTGGCGCTGACCAGCCGCCATCCACTGGCCGCCGCGGTCGCGCGCGCCGCGGATGCGAAGGTCCCGCTCGCTGGCGCGGTGGAAGAGCCGGGGCAGGGGGTTCGTGCGACGCTCGATGGCGTCGAGCTGCGGCTTGGCCGGCCGTCTTTCTGCGGTGCGGAGGCGGAAGCGGCCGGCGTCACGCAGAGCGATCCGGAGGCGTCCGCCATCGCGTTCTCTTTCGGGGACATGCGCACCGTTTTCGCCGTGCGCCAGCGCATTCGCGCCGATGCGGCCGCGGCCGTGGGCGAGCTGAAGGCGAAGGGCTATGACGTGCAGATTCTTTCCGGCGATCGGATGCCGGCGGTCGCCCATGTCGCGCGCATTCTGGGGATTACCGAGGCGCGGGCCGCGGTGAACCCGGCCGACAAGATCGCGCATATCGAGGACCTGAAGCGCGCGGGGCGGAAGGTGCTGATGGTGGGCGACGGCATCAACGACGCGCCGGCGCTCGCCGCGGCGAACGTATCGCTTTCGCCGGTCACCGCCGCGCATCTCACCCAGTCGGCCGCCGACGCGGTCTTCCTTGGCGATCGGCTCGAACCGGTCGCGGCGGCGCTCGCCATCGCCAAACGGGCGAAGCGGATCATGTCGGAGAATCTGTGGCTCGCGGTGATCTACAATGCGGTCGCGGTGCCGATCGCGATCCTGGGTTACGCGACGCCGCTGATCGCTGCGCTCGCCATGTCGGGCTCGTCCATCCTGGTGACGACCAATTCGCTGCGTGCGCGCGCCGTGGGCGCCGCTCGTTCCCGCAATGGAGGACAAAGGAAGCGGACAACGGATCGCCGCGTCCTCGAGACGACCGCGCAGCCGGGCTCGCTTGAGGAGAAGACGCTCTAGTTATCCTTTTGTGGTCGCATTTTCTGCGGCGAACCGGTTCCTACTTCGCCGGAAAATGCTCTAATCTCCGGTGCGTCCGAACGCGCAAAGAAGGACGGCATGGAAGTCCTGGTCTATCTCGTGCCGCTGGCGCTCGGGCTCGGCCTGCTCGGCCTGATCGCGTTCATCTGGGCGCTCAACAGCGGGCAGTTCGACGACCTCGACGGGGCCCGTTGGCGCGTCCTCATGGACGACGACCTGCCGACACCCGCAGCGCCGGCCGAGAAGACCGCTGACGCGGCGCAAGATCGCGGAAAGACCGATGTGGCGGGGCACGAGCAACAAGGTCGCATGACCTAGCGCGCCCGCGGCGGAGAGCTATTAAAACAAGCTATCCTTGCGCGGCCGCCGCCGGCGTGCGGCAGCCGACCCGCCGGCTCCTTGGCAAGGTGAGTCCATAATGCCCGTCGTCATCGCGCTGATGGGATTGCCGGGCAGCGGCAAGACGACCGTCGCCGAGCGCCTCGTTCGCGCACGCGATCTATCCGTCATCTCGCGCGACGCCATCCGCGTCGCGATGTTTCGCCCGTGCCGCTTTACCGAGCTGGAAAAGCAATGCGCCTATCGGGCGCTGCTGCTCGCGGTCGCCGCATGCCTCGAACTCGGCCGCTCCTGCATCGTCGAAGGCATGACGTTTTCACGGGCGAGCGAGGTCGAGGAGGTGCGCAGGATCGCGGAGAATGCGAGTGCGCATTTTCTGCCGGTGTTTCTCGACTGCCCGGTCGATGTGGCGCAGACGCGCGCCGTCCGCGACCTAGCCGAGCGTCATCGCGCGCCCGAAGACCGCGACGAGAGTTTGGTCGCGCGCGTGGCGGAACGCTTCGAAGCGGCCCCGGCCGATGCGCTGCGCGTCGATGCGACAAAAACGCCGGAAGAGATCGCGAAAGCGATCCTGGATCGACTGGACCGGGAGACTGCCGGCGCTTGAGTGAAGACGCTTGGCGTCATTCCGGGGCCCGAGCGTAGCGAGGGGGCCCGGAATCAACAATCACAGGCAGAGTTATGGATTCCGGACAGCCGAGCTTTGCTCGGCTTCCGGAATGACGGCAGAGTGATCGGCGTGTGGGTAAATACGCTTGGCGTCATTCCCGGGCCCGAGCGCAGCGAGGGGGCCCGGAATCCACAATTACAGGCAGAGTTATGGATTGCGGATAGCCGAGCTTTGCTCGGCTTGCGGAATGACGGGCAGAGTAATGGCGGACAGCTTCACTCCGCGGCGAGCGCGTGCGGTTTGCGCGGCAGGCCGAGGCGCTCCCACACATCGAGGAGGGCTTCGCCGAGCGCGTCGACCAGCGCGTCGTCGTGATACGGCGACGGCGTGATGCGCAGCCGTTCCGTGCCCTTCGGCACGGTCGGGTAATTGATCGGCTGGATGTAGATGCCGTGCTCGCGGAGGAGAATGTCGCACGCCGCCTTGCAACGCTCCGGATCCCCGACATAGACCGGCACGATATGCGTTTCGGTCGGCATCACCGGCAGGCCGGCGCTGAGCAGGATCGCCTTCACGCGCGCGGCGCGGTCCTGATGACGCGCACGTTCCCAGTTCGACGCTTTGAGGTGGCGGATCGCCGCGGTCGCGGCGGCGCAGATCGCCGGCGGCAGCGCCGTGGTGAAGATGAAGCCCGGGGCATAGGAGCGCACCGCATCGATCACGTTCGCACTGCCGGCGATGTAGCCGCCGAGGCAGCCGAACGCTTTCGCCAGCGTTCCTTCGATCACGTCGATCCGGTCCATCTGGCCCTGCAGCTCGGCCTGGCCGCCGCCGCGCGGCCCGTACATGCCGACCGCGTGCACCTCGTCGAGATAGGTCATCGCCTGATACTTCTCGGCGAGGTCGCAGATGCGGCCGATAGGCGCGACGTCGCCGTCCATCGAATAGAGGCTCTCGAATACGATGAGCTTGCCGCGTTCCTTGCCGGCCTCCTTGAGAAGCTGCTCGAGGTGTTCAACGTCGTTGTGGCGGAAGATCGCCTTCTGCATTCCGGAGTTGCGGACGCCGGTGATCATGGAATTGTGGTTCCAGGCGTCCGACAGGATCAGGCAGTCGGGAATAAGCTTGGCCATCGTCGAAATGCCAGCGTCGTTCGACACATAGCCCGACGTGAACACCAGCGCGGATTCTTTGCGGTGCAGGTCGGCGAGCTCGCGCTCAAGTTGCACCAGCGGATGGTTGGTTCCGGCGATGTTGCGCGTTCCGCCCGCGCCGGCGCCCACGCGCGTCGCCGTTTCCACCATCACCCCGATGACCTTGGGGTGCTGTCCCATGCCGAGATAATCGTTGGAGCACCACACGATGACGTCGCGCGGCCCTTCGGGGGAATGCCAGATGGCGCGGGGAAACCTGCCGGCAAGCCGCTCTAGGTCAGCGAAAACCCGATAGCGGCGCTCGTCCCGCAGGCGCTGGAGGGCGTCGGCAAAACACGCATTGTAATCCATGTGATCACCCTCCGCCGACCTGCCCCCGGCCAGCTCATTTGAACATTTATAATCGAGTTGTCGAGTTGTTAAAGAGGCGCAGCGTCATTGCCTTGACCATTATCAAGGTATGGCGGCCGAGACCGGAATTCCGAATGGTTCTGGGCGAGCCTCAGGGCTTCCTTGCCGTGTCGCGGCCGTGAGCCGTGCGTCCACTCCTTGTCGCAGCGGCGGACACGGAATATTTGCTGGCTGAAGTTCCGCAGAAATCTGCCGGTTGGTTTTGTCCAAGCGCTCATGGATCAAGTCTTTTCGGACATTATCGAGCGGGCGCGGCTCGCCGCGCGCTCGCTCGTTGAATTCGGCGAGAACCTGTTCAACCCGACAGTCCGGCTCGGCGTGACCGGCCTCTCGCGCGCCGGCAAGACCGTCTTCATCACGGCTCTGGTGCACGGATTGGCGCGGGGCGGCCGGTTTCCGGTGTTTTCGGCTCTCGCCCGGGGACGCATCGCCCGCGCTTTTCTCGCGCCGCAGCCGGACGATGCGGTGCCGCGGTTCGATTACGAGAACCATGTCAAAGCGCTGGTCGCCGAGCGCGTCTGGCCGGATTCGACCCGCCAGATCAGCGAGCTGAGGCTGGTTATCGAGTACCAGTCCGAGAACGGACGCATGCACGAGCTGACGCTCGATCTCGTCGACTATCCGGGCGAATGGCTCCTCGACTTGCCGCTGCTCGGCAAGAGCTATGAGGAGTGGGCAGCCGAAAGCCTCGCGCTCTCGCGCGAGGGCCCGCGAGGCGAACTCGCTGCGCCCTGGCACGCCTATCTCGCGACCCTCGATCCCTATGCCAAGGCCGACGAACAGACGGCGATCACGGCGGCCCACCGCTATACGGAGTATCTGAAGGCGTGCCGTGACGAGCGTTACGCCCTGAGCCTGTTGCCGCCCGGCCGGTTTCTCATGCCCGGCGATCTCGCCGGCTCGCCGGCGCTGACGTTCGCACCGCTCGATCTGGAAGGCGAACGCGCCGCGCCGGACGGTTCGCTCTGGGCGATGATGCGGCGACGCTATGAGTCCTACAAGGACATCGTCGTGCGTCCGTTCTTCCGCGACCACTTCGCGCGGCTCGACCGGCAGATCGTGCTCGTCGACGTGCTCGCCGCTCTCAATGCCGGACCGGCCGCGGTGCGTGATCTCGAACGCGCGCTTGAATCAATCCTCGGCTGTTTCCAAATCGGGCGGAGGACCGTTCTCAGCACGCTGTTTGCCCCGCGCGTCAACAAGATCCTGTTCGCTGCGACCAAGGCCGACCACCTCCATCATGTAACCCATGACCGCCTCGAGGCGATCCTTGCGCGCATGGTCGAGCGCGCCGCTGCCGGCGCCAAGTTCGCGGGCGCCGCCACCGACGTGATCGCGCTTGCGGCGGTGCGGGCGACGCGCGAGGCCGAGGTCAAGCGCGGCGGCGACGAACTCCCTGCCATCGTGGGCGTGCCTGCGGCCGGCGAGCAGGCGGCCGGACAGATATTCGACGGCGAACGCGAAATTGCGTTGTTTCCCGGCGATCTGCCGGCCGATCCGGAACGGGTCTTTGCGCTCGGTCCGGACGGCTTCAAGGGGATCGCTGGGGCGGCGCATGAGGACGCGGCGTTTCGCTTCCTGCGCTTTCGTCCGCCGCGGATGGTGCAGGCCATGGACGGATTGCCTTCGCTGCCCCATATCCGCCTGGACCGTGCGTTGGAGTTCCTGATCGGAGATCGATTGCAATGAGCAGCCCCGCAGAGTTCCGCCGACCGGCAGCCTTCCGTCCGGACGATCCCAACGTCGTCTTGCGGACCGCGCCGGCGGAAACCGCGTCGCGCCGGCGCCTTGCGACTGTTGGGGGCGAAACCGAGCCGGACGATTTTGCCGAGCCGGCGGGCGAGTTGGTTCCGGTGCGTCGCCGCCGCGCGCCGTGGGCGCTGTTGTTCTGGGTCTCGGCGGGCGGACTCGTGACCTTGGGCCTCGGGCTCGCCGTTGCAGATCTGCTATCCGACTTGTTCGCGCGCGCCGATGCGCTCGGCTATCTCGGCCTTGGGCTGGCGGCGTTGGCCGGCGTCGCCGCGTTCGCGATTCTTTTGCGCGAGGCGTTTTCGCTCATGCGTCTTGCCACGATCGACCACCTGCGCAGCCGCGCGACTGACACGCTCGGCAGCGACGATCGTGATGCCGGCCGCGCGGTCGTGGCGGAGTTGATCGCGCTCACGCGCCGCACGCCCGAGCTCGCGCGCGCGCGGGCGCGGCTGCAGTTCCATCTCGGCGAGATCATCGACGGACGCGACCTCGTTCAGATCGCGGAGCGCGAGCTGATGCCTGGATTGGACGATGAGGCGCGCCGTTTGGTCGGCAATGCAGCAAAACGCGTCGCAGCGGTGACCGCCGTCAGCCCGCGGGCGGCGGTCGATATGGTTTTTGTGTTGGTAACAGCGCTGGGGCTGGTGCGGCGTCTCTCGCTGCTCTATGGCGGACGTCCCGGAACGCTCGGCATGGTGCGGCTGATGCGGCACGTCATCTCCCACCTCGCGATGACGGGCGGGTTGGCGGTGACTGACGGCATTGTCCAACAGATGATCGGTCATGGCTTGGCCGCCAAGCTGTCGGCGCGGCTCGGGGAAGGCGTGCTCAACGGACTGCTCACCGCGCGTTTGGGGCTCGCCGCCATCGAGGTGACTCGCCCGCTGCCATTCTCGGCGCTGCGACAGCCGACAATTCAGGATTTGGCGGGCGGTCTCCTGCGCACCGCGGACCGCACCGAAGCGACCGCGGTCGGGGGGCCGAGCCCGCGGGCGGCGGGTCACGAGTGATCGCGGCAAGCGCACAAGAAATTAAATGAAATTAATGCGATAGCCATGCCCCCCATTTCCGGGAGGGTGGAACATTCTTTGCCATCTGGCGTTGGCCCTTCGCATTGTCTCGTATCGTCGCAGTCATGGGTGCTGCTGCCGTAAGTCTCTTGGGATTGCCGACGGATGGTAACGGCGCGTCACGCCACACTGCAGATTTTGCGAATGCTGATGGTCGGGTCGCTCGTCGTTCCGGCTCTGCTGCTTGCCTATGCCGCCTGGGCGATGTGGAATGCAACCTACGATGCAGCCGACGATCGCATCGTTCGTTCGCTGGATGTGCTGCATGAGCAGACGCTGAAGGTTCTCAAAACCGGCGAACTGGTGCTGGACGAAATCACCCATGAGACGCAGGGTCTGTCCGACGAGCAGATCCGGACCGCCGAGCCGCAGCTCCACGCGCGCCTGAAGCGCATAACCGACATCCTGCCGCAACTGCAGTCGATCTGGATTCTTGACCGCGATGGCTTTGTCCTGGTTTCCAGTCTTCTAAGTCCGCCGTCCTCGGTCTCATTGGCCGATCGCGATTACTTCCAGGGGCAGGTCGCGAAAAACGCCGGAGTCATTATCGGATCGGTGCTTACGCCGCGGCTCGTTCCGGGACAGCCGTTTTTCAGCCTCAGCGCGCGCCGCACGAACGCCGACAGGGGTTTCGACGGCGTGGTGGTCGTGTCCATGTTGCCGAGCGATTTCGAAAAGTTCTACGCCGAAATCAGCCACGGGAGCGGAACGTACTTCGCCATGCTGCGCGACGATGGCGCTTTTCTTACGCGCTATCCCGAATTGGCCACGCCCGGCGCAAAGCTCGACATGCCGAAATCGGCATTCGCAAACGCGCGGCGCGTAAGTCCAGATCGCGGCGCCTATACCGCGGTCGGACAGCTCGATGGCGTCGAGCGGCGCTTCGGCTATCGCAAGGTCGAGGATTTTCCCATTTACGTCCTGGCCGGATTGAGCACTGCCGAAATTCGTAATGAATGGTTGTCGAGCGTCGGCAGCCATCTGGTCTTCGGCATTCCCGCTACGGTCTTGCTCTTTGCGCTGCTCGGCTTGGCTATTCAACGCACGCGCAAAATGTACGCCGAAGCCGATCGCCGCGAAGCCGCCGAAGCCGCGCTGCGCCAGGCGCAACGGCTCGAAGCGCTCGGCCGCCTCACCGGCGGCGTCGCGCATGATTTCAACAACCTCCTGATGGTAATTTCCGGCAGCGTCGAGCGGCTGTGCGGGATGTTGCCGGATGAAAAGGCCGTCCGGCTTTGCGACATGATCAAGACCGCGGCCAAGCGGGCTGAAAAGCTTACGCGCCAACTGTTGTCGTTTTCGCGCCAGCAGGCGGTGAATCCGCAAGGGATCAATGTGGCGCAGCGGCTTCCGGAATTGGCGGAGCTGGTGCGCAGCTCCATGGGCGACGATGTCGAGGTCATGCTCGACATTCCCGATGAGAACTGTCCGGTGAAGGTCGATCTCAGCGAATTCGAGGTTGCGGTTCTCAACATCTGCGTCAATGCGCGGGACGCCATGCCGAACGGCGGGCGGCTGCATATCGGCGTGCATAATGTGACGTTGACGGGCGATGCGGCGACGGACGGGCTTGAGGGGGAATTCGTCGCAACGACCTTCGCCGACGCCGGGATCGGCATCCCGCACGCGATTCAGCAACGCGTCTTCGAGCCCTTCTTCACGACCAAGGATGCGACCAAGGGAACCGGCCTTGGGCTCAGCCAAGTCTATGGCTTCGCCAAGCAGGCAGGCGGGACTGCGACCATCGAAAGCCCGCCGGGGAGGGGGACGGTAGTGAGTCTTTACCTGCCGCGGATGGAGTTCGAACCAAGCCAGACCGAAGCGCCGGAGGCCGGACTGACGCCCGCGTCAGGGCCAGAGCGCCGCACCGTCCTCGTAGTCGAAGACAATCTTCCCGTCGCGGAAGTGTGCGAATCCTATCTTCACAAGCTCGGCTACGACGTCGAACATGCCGCTTCGCCGCGCGAGGCCATCAGCTTTCTGCAGGACGCGCATCACATCGACGTCGTTCTCTCCGACATTCTCATGCCCGGCGGCATGAGCGGCCTCGATCTGGCGCGCAAGCTGCGCGAGATGCGGCCGACCTTGCCGGTCGTGCTGATGACCGGCTTCAGCGACTGCGCCAACGAGGTCGCCCATGACGGCTTCCCCGTGTTGCGCAAGCCGTTCGACCTGACGACCCTGCGCGCCGAGCTTGCCGCGATATGCGAGCGGCACAAGGCTTCCGGCGCCGGCGGCGGGCGATTGCAAAGCGCTGCCTCTTCGCAGACTTGAGGGCTGCGCCGGCCGCGCCGTCTACCCCGTCGTCAGATAGGGCTCAGCCGGAAGCTCTTCGCCCCTGGGCGGGCGCGGAATGCGCACGCCACGCCGCTGCATGTCTTGCAGGATCAGGTACATTTGCGCCGCGCTCAGCGCGTCGTTGAAGGCGTCATGCTGCGGCAGCAGCGGCAATTTGAGGTCGGACAGGATCGCCGCATAGCTCAGATTGATTGTCGTGCCGGGCGGGGCGTTGCCGTACTTGCGCTCGTAGTAGAGTTCCGACACGTCGATCTGCCGATTGGGCAGGTGGATGTTAAGCAAGCTGTAGAGGTATTTGTTGAGCATGCGGACGTCGAACGAGATCCAGTAGCCGACCAGCGGACGGCTGCCGATGAAGTGGAGCAGTTCGGGCAAGACCTCGCGGATGGTGCGGCCGTGCGCCACGTCCTTCTCGCGCAACTGGTGGACCTTGATCGCACTCACTTCCATCGCCGCGCCCGGCCGCACCAACGCCTGATAGGATTCGCTGGTAAGAATGCGCGTGCCGCGAATCTTGATCGCGGCGATGCTGACGACGTCGTCCGCCAGAATGTTGAAGCCGCTGGTCTCGCAGTCGAGCGAGACGACTTCGCCGCTGTCATCCGGCCGGAACAGGAACGCGTAGGCGTTGTCCGCCAGAAGCAAGCGGTCGAACGCCGCGCGCAGTCGTCGCAAGACCCCTTTGCTCATCAGAACACGCTCAGATGGTAGCGACTGCGCACCACCTCGCGGAAGCGTTTGACCACGCGCAGCGCGTCGCGCAGCAGATCGCGGTCCCGCGTCGTCAACTCGCTCAGCCGCACGATCGCCTCCAATTCGCGTTTGCCGGTTTTCATCGCCCGCAACTGCGAGCGCAGCCGGATCTCCATGAAATAGGAGAGCGCGCCGACGAGATCGCGGGCAAGCTCGCCGCCGAGCGTTCCATTGGCGGCGAGCGCTTCGATGCGCTGCACGGTCGACACTTCCTTAAGTCCGACATCGATGGCGAAGGTGCGGATGCCGTGCACGATGGGGAAGGTGCCGGTCTTCTTCACGTCGATCTCGTCGGAGCCGACGCCGACCGACACCATGATTGAAGTGAACACGCCAGCGCTGGCGCCTTCAAACTGATCGATCGCGCGTGCGAACCGGGACAGATACGCGCTCTCGCCGTGCATCATCTCGATCATCGCGGATTTTGCGCGGTCGAGCAGCTCGTTCGGGCCGATGACGGTCACCGCATCAAAGAAGATGCCGAGATTCATCGGGCTCTCGTCGGTGGGCGCGACTATCCAGCTCTTGAGTTGCCGCATGAAGCTGTCGATCGGCTGCGACCATTGCGGATTGCGCACCATGACATTGCCGGGGCAGGGCGGAAATCCGAATTTCTCCAGCGCATCGGTGAATCCGTCGCGAAAAGCCTGCAGCTCCTCCTCCAGCACCGGGCGCGACAGCAATAGCCCGTTGTCCTGGTCGGTGCGCACGGTCTGCTCGCCGCGTCCTTCCGATCCCATCACCATCAGGCAGCCGGCTTCGCGGATGGCCGGCGATGCAACCAGGTTAAAAACCTTTGCAAACAGGCGGCGATTCAGATCGGAGGTGATTTCCGCTATCACCTCTACCCGAGCCCCCTGCTTATGCAGAAGTTCGACCTGACTTTGGATGTCGCCGGCGCTGGGGATGAGATCGCCGATGGCGCGCGCGCGCTCGATTTGTCCGGGAATGAGCTGCGGATTGCCGGCCACCAGGCCGAGAATATCGATGTCCTCGAGAACGCCGACATATTGTCCGTTCGACTCGATGGCGAGACGGCGCTTGTTGTGATGCGTCATCGCGATGACGGCATCGAAGATGAAGTCATCGATGTTGATCGACGCGACGTCGAAGTGACAGACGTCGCGAATCTTGGTCGACAGCGTGTGTCCGTCGAGGACGATCCGTTTCGCGAGATCCGTTCCGGTGATGATCCCGACGGCGTCGCCTTCCCGGATCAGCAGCGTGTTGTTGTTGTGTTCGCGCATGACGCGGCCGGCTTGCTTGATCGTGGTTGACCCATCCACGAACACCGCCGGGCGGTAACGCACGTCGCGGACGCGGGCGCGCAGGGTGGAGTCGACGCCGCTGTTTTCGCGTCCGACCGCGTATGAGCGGAGCTTGCGCGAAATCTCCGAATAGAAAAACGCGGCGAATCCGGTGTTCTTCGCAATCAGCTCAAGCACAACGGCCTTGGGGACGAGGTAGCAGAGCGATTCGTCGGCCGCAACGAAACTGGTGCCGGCCGGGCCGTGCACGAGCGACCGCGAGTCGAAAGTGTCCTTTGGCCCGAGGACGGCTTCGATCTTTTCGCCGTCGCGCTCCTCGACCGACCCCTTGATCACGATATGCAGATTTTCGGAGCGCTGACCTTGCTCGATGATCGCGTCGCCCGGTCGGAAATAGCCGATGTCGAGGGCCGCGCGCAGTTGGCTGATCTGGTCGTGCGTCAACCGATCGAAGGGAGGATTTTGCGCATCGAACGCTTGCGGCATTGAACGACACTCCGGGCGCTGGCGCTCAACGCCCGCGCTGCCGCGCGGCGAAGGGGCTGGGCGCCGGTTGCTTCGCCTTCCGTCGGCTGGGGGCGTGCATCGGCATGCGCACCCTTGGATCAGTAGGCGACGGCGCCGGCCGCGCCGATTCCGGTCTCCGATCGGACGAATTGCGCCGGGAACCCGGCCTTGTCGAGGCTCGCGCGTTTGCTCTTGTCGGTCTTGGAGAACAGCCAGATGCCGCCGAAGGCAATCGCCATCGAGAATAGCGCCGGATTGTCGTAGGGGAAGGGGGCAGTGGTGAACCCGAAGGTCTTGACCCAAACCGGGGGGCCCAGCACCACGCCGGCGATGGAGCTGACGAGGCCGAGCAGGCCGCCGATGAACACGCCGCGCGTGGTCGTCCCGCTCCAAAAGACCGACATCACAAGGGCCGGGAAATTGCAGCTCGCCGCAATCGCAAAAGCGAGACCCACCATGAAGGCGACGTTCTGGTTTTCGAAGATATAGCCGAGATAGACGGCGAGCACGCCGATCGCCACGGCGGCGATCTTCGAGACCCGTACCTCCTTGTCTTCCGGCACCGTTCCTTTGGCGATCACCGACTCGTAAAGGTCGTGACTCACGGCGGAGGCGCCGGCGAGCGTCAGTCCGGCGACGACCGCAAGGATCGTTGCAAAGGCCACGGCCGAGATAAAGCCGAGGAAGAACGACCCTCCTGCGGCGTTGGCGAGTTGCACCGCCGCCATATTGGTGCCGCCGATCAAGTCGGTGACCTTGTCGTAGGCGCCGCCCGGCTCGATGCGGTAGTTGGCGGCGTTGTTCATCAGGAAGGCGATGGCCCCGAAGCCGATGATGAACGTGAGGACGTAGAAGTAGCCGATGAAGCCGGTGGCGTAGAGCACGGATTTGCGTGCGGCCTTGGCGTCCGCCACGGTATAGAAGCGCATCAGGACATGCGGCAATCCCGCGGTGCCGAACATCAGCGCCAAGCCGAGCGACACCGCCGAAATAGGATCGGCGAGAAGCGCGCCAGGCGCCATGATCGCAGCGCCCTTCGGATGCACCTCGATCGCCGCATCGAACAGCGCCGCGGGGGAGAAGCCGAATTTGACGAGCACCAGGAACGCAAGAACGGTGGCGCCGCCGAGCAGCAGGCAGGCCTTGATGATCTGCACCCACGTGGTCGCCAGCATCCCGCCCAGCGCGACATAGAGGATCATCATCGCGCCGATGATCATCAGTGCATAGAGGTAAGGCATGCCGAACAGCAACTCGATCAGCTTGCCGGCGCCCACCATCTGCGCGATCAGATAGAACGCCACCACCGTGAGCGTGCCGAGCGCCGACAGCGTGCGAATCGAGACCGGTTCGAGGCGGAACGACACCACGTCCGCGAAGGTGTAGCGCCCGAGATTGCGCAGCCGCTCGGCGATCAGAAACATGATGATCGGCCAGCCGACCAGCCAGCCGACCGAATAGACGAGTCCGTCATAGCCGCTGGCGAAGACGAGGCCCGATATGCCGAGAAACGACGCGGCCGACATGTAATCGCCCGCCATGGCGAGGCCGTTCTGCACCCCCGAAATGCCGGCCCCCGCCGCATAGAAGTCGGCGGCCGACCGCGTACGGTTCGCCGCCCGATAGGTGATCAGCAGCGTCGCGGAGGCAAAGACCAGAAACATCACAATGGCCGAAAGATTCGGCGCATTCCCCACGGCCTCCGTGTCGGCCGCCAACACGCAGGTCGCGCTCGCGAGCAGAAAGACGATGGCGGCAGCGACGCCGGAGCGCATGCGCGACATTATTTGATGTCCTCGAGGATCCGCCGCGTGAGCGCGTCGTATTCGGTATTGGCGCGGTGGACGTAAAGAGCTGTGAGCACGAAGGCGGCGACGATCACTAGAAGGCCTATGGGAATGCCGAGGGTCATCCCTCCGCCGATGGATACGCCCAACCATTGCGGGGCGAACGCCACGACCGCGATGTAGCCGAAATAGATGATCAGCGTCGCCGCGGTAAGCGCCAGGGCAAACCGCATTCTCCTGCGGACGAGCGTCTGGAAATGCGGATCCCGCCTGATCGCTTCGATCATCGCTGCGTTCGCGCGCACGGAGCCCTCTCAATTCTTCGACCGCCCAGGCATGGCCAGAGGCGGTTCAATTCGGCCAAGCGCCGCATCGGCCGCAACTCGATGCCGGACGATAGGTCATTTGCACGACGGAGCAATAGCATTTCGCACGGGACGCGTCTCGCGTCGGCGTCGATACCAAGCAACAAGCAAAGACGCCGCCGGCTGGCGGGCGCGGCGGCGTCTTCGTCAGTGCAGGCGAGGGCCGCGGCGAACCGCGGCCTTCGCGTGATTGCTCATTCGGCGGGCGCCGCTTTCCCGATGGCTCCCATGGTCGCGCGACGCTCCATTTCCTCGAAGGCCGCTTCGGAGGCCTTCTCCGGCTTCAGGAGCGACACCACGATGCCGATCAGGAACGCGCCGGTCATGGTGATGATGCACGGGTTCTTGAGCGGGAAGTACCACCACGTGCTCATGATCATGTCCTGGTAGGCCTTGACATCGGCTGCGGTCACGCTGCCGCCGACCTTCGGACCAAGCAGGTCGAACTGGATCGTGGGGCCGAGATAGATCAGCACCAAAGTGCCGATCGCGCCGAACACGATGCTGCACACCGCGCCTTCCGTGGTCAGCTTCTTCCAGAAGATCGCGAGCATCAGCGCCGGGAAGTTGGCCGAGGCCGCGATGGAGAAGGTGAGGCCGACCATGTAGGCGACATTCTGGCCCTGAAACACGATCCCGAGCAGGATCGCGCAGATGCCGAGGATGATCGACGCGATGCGGGCCACCTTGAGCTGCTCTTCTTCCGAGGCCTGCCCGTGTTTGACGGTGCTGACCCAGAAGTCGTGCGACAGCGCGGCGGCGCCGGACAAAGTCAGGCCCGCGACGACCGCGAGAATGGTCGCGAAGGCGACGGCGCAGATGAAGCCGAACAGAGCCGATCCGCCGAGCGCATTGGCGAGCAGCGGCGCCGCCATGTTGCCGCCGCCGCCGGCCGCCAGGATCTCCTTCTGGCCGACCAGCACCATCGCGCCGAAGCCGAGGATGAAGGTGATCAGATAGAAGCCGCCGATCCAGATCGTGGCCCACAGCACCGACTTGCGGGCCTGGGTCGCATCGGGAACGGTGTAGAAGCGCATCAGGATGTGCGGCAGGCCGGCGGTCCCGAACATGAGAGCAAGGCCGAGCGACAACGCGTCCCACGCTCCGGTGACGACCTTGGTGCCCGGCTCGAGGACCTGTTGGCCGTAGCAGAAAAGTTGCGAGCCGGACGCCGCATTCGGATCGCATCCTGTCTTCGCGGCCTGCGCGAACAGGTAGGTCGGATTGAAGCCGAACTTATACAGCACTATCGTCGCCATCGCGACCGCGCCGCCGAGCAGCAGGCAGGCCTTGATGATCTGCACCCAGGTCGTCGCGATCATGCCGCCGAACAGGACATAGGTCAGCATCACGCAGCCGACGATGACCACGGCGACCGTGTAATCGAGGTTGAACAAGAGCTTGATGAGCGTGCCGGCGCCGACCATCTGGGCGATCAGATAGGTGAGCACGACCGACATCGTGCCGATCACCGCGGCGATGCGGACCGGCGTCTGCCGAAGCCGATAGGCGACCACGTCGGCGAAGGTGTACTTGCCGAGATTGCGCAGCGGCTCTGCGATCAGGAACAGGATGATCGGCCAGCCGACCAGCCAGCCGGTCGAATAGATCAGCCCGTCGAAGCCGTTCATCGCCACCAGGCCGGCGATGCCGAGGAAGCTCGCCGCGCTCATATAATCGCCGGCGAGCGCCAGGCCGTTCTGGAAGCCGGTGATGCCGCCCCCGGCCGCGTAGAAATGGGCGGTCGTCTTGGTGCGCTTCGCCGCCCAATAGGTGATGCCGAGCGTCGCCGAGATGAAGACGAAGAAGAAGATAATCGCGAGGGGATTGGATGCACCGCTCATGACTTCCTCCCGGCATGGATCGTGGCGGCGCTCACCGCCTCGGCAACGATCCGGTCGTAATGGTTATTGGCCCAGCGGACATAGATGAACGAGAGGATCCACGCGGTAACGATCACCAGCGCGCCGAGCAGGATGCCGAGGCTGAGACCGGGATTCAGCAGGACTGAGAGGAGAGGCTTGTTAAACGCCACCAGCATGATGAACCCGAAATAGGACACCAGCATGATGGCCGTCAGAATGATCGCAAGCCGGAAACGTTCGGCAGCGATCTTGTGCATTGCAGACTCGTCAAGGCTCATGAAACTTCCTCCCTGTGTACGCATCGCATCTCCGAGAACCACCGCTCTCGAAGATGCCTGCAATCTCTTTTGCCTCGTTCTTAAGACCGCCCGCCGGAAAAGAAAATTAGCAATTAGGTGGTGCTGCCGGTCAGGATTGAACTGACGACCTCTCCCTTCATCACACTAACGCTTTCGCGTCCACCGCGGGCGGCGTTCGTGCGCTGGACCATCCCTTCGCCGATGGGCTCACTCGTGAGCCGTTAGGCGCCGCCCGTCTGGCCTCTACACCTTCCCATTCGCGGGCTTGGCTCGGGATTGCCGTCGGCACAATCCGGACGGTTTCCCCGACTTTGGGCGGTGCGCTCCCGGTCGTTTCCGGCCGGGCGGGCAAACTTTACCAAGGGAGTGCTCTACCACTGAGCTACGGCAGCGATCCTCCTGATTATATAAGGCGGGACGTATTCCAAAAAGAATACGCGCCCCCCAGAACGAGGCGGGGACTCGGAGCGACGAAGCCTTCGCGCCCGAGGGCGCGGAACCTGCCACAACGTGGACAACATCGCAAGGACGCTGTGTAATTTACTATCGCTTCAACGCCTTGCATGGCGCGCCAGCGCCGTTAGTATGCAGCATGATGTGCTTATGAAGTATGATGCACCTATGAAGTATGATGCACTATGAAGTATGATGCACTATGAAGTATGATGCACTATGGACGATCGGGGTGACCGGCAATCGGCGCTGATCGCAGCGCACGACGAACGCGGACAGCGCCTTGCCGCGGCGCTGCGCACGAATCTGCTGCGGCGCAAGAAACAAGCTTTGGCGCGATCGCGTGGCAACGAGCGCGATCGTTTCGCCGAGAGCGGCTCGGCCGACGCCGCCAAGACGTCTCACGATTCTGCCGAAATCGTTCCGGACAAGATAAACGACTAAGCAATCTGAGAGACGATAGGCCTGGGGCGGGGTCATCTCGCCAATCGATGGATTGACGCGGCGTCCTTCGGGCAATGCCGCAAGGGCAAGGGGTATCATGGATCGCATTCGCATTGTCGGCGGACGTCCGCTCGCGGGGAGCATTCCGATTTCGGGCGCAAAGAACGCCACGCTTCCGCTCATGATCGCGAGCCTGCTGACCGACGAGATCCTTGTTCTGGAAAATGTCCCGCGGCTCGCCGACGTGGCGCTGCTGCAGCGTATTCTCGGCAATCACGGCGTCGATGTGATGGTCGGCGGCAAGCGTCCGGGCGACACCGAATATGAAGGCCAGACGCTGCATATTTCCGCCAAACGCATCGTCGATACGACCGCTCCATACGAGCTCGTCGCGAAAATGCGGGCGAGCTTCTGGGTGATCGCGCCGCTCATCGCCCGCATGGGCGAGGCGCGCGTGTCGCTGCCGGGCGGCTGCGCTATCGGCACGCGCCCAGTCGACCTTCTCGTGATGGCGCTGCAACGCCTCAGCGCGGAGATCGAGATCGACCGTGGCTATGTGGTGGCGCGGGCGCCGAAAGGGTTGAAGGGCGGCAAGATTGTTTTTCCCAAGGTCACGGTCGGCGGCACCCACACCGCGATCATGGCCGCTGCGCTCGCCGACGGCGTCACGGAAATCGAGAACGCGGCGTGCGAGCCGGAGATCGCCGATCTCGCCGACTGCCTCAACAAGATGGGCGCGAAGATCACGGGCGCTGGAACAACGCACATCGTCGTCACCGGCGTGCCGCGGCTGTCGGGCGCTCGCCATCGGGTGCTGCCCGATCGCATCGAGACCGGCACCTATGCGATGGCGGTCGCTATGGCGGGCGGCGACGTTTTGCTCCAGGGCGCGCGCCCCGAGTTGCTGCAGGCGGCGCTCGACGTGCTCGTGCGCGCGGGTGCGGAGATTTCCACGACCAATGCCGGCGTGCGCATTACCCGCAACGGCGCGGGCCTCGCGCCGGTGCAGGTGACGACCGAACCATTCCCCGGATTTCCCACCGACCTGCAGGCGCAGTTGATGGCGTTGATGACGCGGGCCGGCGGCACGTCGCACATCACCGAGACGATCTTCGAAAACCGTTTCATGCATGTGCAGGAACTCGCGCGGCTTGGCGCGAAAATCCGTCTGGAGGGGGAAACGGCCACCATCGATGGCGTGCCGCAGCTCAAGGGCGCGCCGGTCATGGCGACCGATCTGCGTGCTTCGGTCTCGTTGGTGATCGCCGCGCTTGCGGCCGAGGGCGAGACCATGGTTAACCGTGTCTATCATCTCGATCGTGGGTTCGAGCGCCTTGAGGGCAAGCTTGCAGCGTGCGGCGCCGAAATCGAGCGGCTGAGCGGTTTCTGACCTCCGGGACCCTGGCGGGAACGAATGACGGCATGCCGGCATTCACCCCCGTTGCCATTGCGGAAGAGGATGACATGAAGATTGTGTATGCAGGGGTGATTTCGCTGGCTCTCATGAGCGTTGCGGCCGGACAGGGCAATCCGCCGCTTCCGGTCATGCCGAGCACGGGAGGCGTCGGCGCCGTGACAAAAAGCGAGAGCGCCGCGCTCACGCCGGAACAAAAAACCACTATCGCTCAGGCGGTCCGGGCCTCCAACCGCAAGGTCAATGTTCCGCCGGGCGTCAGCGCCGAAGTCGGATCGGAACTACCGGCGTCGCTCGAACTCTACATGCTGCCCGACGTGACGCTCGCACAGATTCCCGCCGCAAAGCTCTATAAATACACCATGGTTAACGATCGGGTCGTTCTGGTCGACCCGACCACCATGCGCGTCGTCGACATCCTTCAGGAATAGCTAGAGGACCCGGAGCAGCGACGGTTCGGCCCCTCGGAGCCGCTCACGGCGCGTGCGAGCCGGCTTTCAGCCGCAGGCCGGCGGCAGTCGGCAGCAGATCGAGATAGGGGCCCATGAAGAAGGCCTCCCCGCTGCCGGGGCC